>CAYNQK010000054.1:0-20535 GCA_964399285.1 uncultured Spirochaetales bacterium
TCGGGTCTTCCCTGCCGCGACCCGGGCGCGCATTAGCGCGCCCCGCCGGGGGACGCGAAAGGGGGGGGACGGACCGACCACGGAGAGGGACGGGAATTCGTTTCGTTTTTACCGGTAAGGCCGCGGGGCCTGGCGGGGATAAACGCGCCTCACTTGGCGTTCGCTTTGATCCTTTACGCGAACGAATCGTTCGGCGCGTTTTTCCCCGCCACCCGCGCGTTTCGTTCGGCGACACGAAACGAATTCCCGTCCCTCTCCGCGAACTGCGCGGCCCCCTTTCTCTCCCCCCTAACGCTACGCTATGGCAGGGCCTCGGGCTCTCCTCTCTCATTCCCCCGAGGATGGGGAAAGAAGGCCCTCGGAGGATTGGCGTATTTTTGAGGATCTCTACCCCCCTGTTGATGGTATCCTGGCGGTGCCGTGGTATCTTCCTGGCGTGATTCAGGGGGTGTCCGGCGCGCATGGGCCGGCGACCCGTATACCGATACGTAAGGAGCGTCGTGGAATGAAAAAGTACTTGATCGCGCTCGCCATCGTTCTGGCGTTCCTGGTAGCGGCCTGCGGTTCCGGCGTGGCCGGATCCGCGGAGGACGGCGGCGCGCATTCACCGGCGCCTTCGTTCGCCCCGGCGCCCTCCATCGCCCCCGGTTCGCGGATCATCGATCACCGCTGCACGAGCCTGAGCTCGATCCCGGAGGAGTGGATCGAGACGGCGCGGGATTCCCTGCACATCCTCTACGGCCACACTTCCCATGGCCGCCAGCTCACATCCGGCATGCGCGGCCTGGACGCCTTCATGGGCGGAACGGGCCTCTACGCGATGAGCCAGGACAGCGAGGCCGGCATGCTCGACCTCCGGGACGAGGAGAGCGAGATCGACGAAGCGAACGACCTCGGGAGCCCGGACCGCGTCGCATGGGAATCGGATACCCGGGACTACCTCGAGGATCATCCCGAGATCAACGTCGTCATCTGGTCCTGGTGCGGCCAGGTGAGCTACAGCACGACGGAGGAGATCGACCAGTACCTGGGCCTCATGTCCGGCCTCGAAGAGGATTTCCCGGACGTCGCTTTCGTCTACATGACGGGGCACCTCGACGGATCCGGAACTGAAGGCACGCTGCACGCGAACAACGAGCGGATCAGGGCGTACTGCGTCGCCAACGGCAAGTGGCTCTTCGATTTCGCCGATATCGAGAGCTGGGATCCTGAGGGGAATTCCTACCTTGCGCGCTATCCTACGGACGCGGGGAATTATGACTTCGACGGTGACGGCAATACCGAATATAGCTATGACGAGACCGGAGACGATGGCATGGAGGATGGCCAGGAGTATTGCCATCCGGAGGGCGGTGACCGAAACTGGGCGCAGGATTGGCAGGCGGACAATCCCGGCCGATGGTACCAGGCCATCGACCGATGGAACAACGGCTACCACGCCCCGCCCCTCATCGCCAACCTCAAGGCCTACGCCTCATGGTGGCTCTGGGCGCGGATCTCGGGCTGGGCCGAGGATTGACCGCTTCCTCGACATGGTAGGCGTCGGGAACGGGAATGCGTAAGACGGAGGCGATGTTCGCGGCGTTCGCAATTGTTCTCTCGCTGAGCGGGCGGATCGCGGCCGAGGAGTATCGCTTCACAGGGAAGGACTCTGGCGCGTTCCGCGAGAAACTCGCGGCGGCGAAACCCGGCGATACGTTCCTCCTCAGACGAGGCGATTCGTTTACGGGCGCGTTCAAGGCCGCGGTGAAAGGCAGCGCGGCGAGCCCGGTCCTCATCGCCCCCTACGGCGAGGGGCCTCTGCCCGTCGTGACCGATCTCGCGCCCGTCTCCGGATGGCGGAAGGCGGGGAAGAACCTCTGGCGCGCGGTACTACCGCAGAACTCGGCCGCCTCGGGAAGGCCGCCCATGCTTCTCCGCGACGGCGTCCAGCTGCCCCTGGCCCGGTTCCCCAACGCGGACGCCACCTGGGGCGGCTACCTTCCGATCTCCTCGCACGAAGGGAAGAGCCTTATCGTATCAAAGGCTTTCGGGAAAGGACCTTCATGGGTCGGGGCGGAGGCCGTGGTGCGGACGAGGCGCTGGATCCTGGACCGCGCGCGCGTCGTGAAGCGGGCGGGGGCCGCGATCACGCTCGGCGACGGGCTCTCCTACGAGCCCTATGACGGATTCGGCTTTTTCCTTCAGGACCATCCCGACGCGCTGGACGCCGAGGGCGAATGGTGCCGCGACGGGGAGAAGGGAGGCATCCTCCTCTACTCGTCGCGCGATCCTTCGTCGTCGGTCTTCCTCGCGCCGACGGGAGGGATCGCGGCGGATTTCGGGGGGAGCTCCTTCCTGATCCTGCAGGGGATCGAATTCCGCGGCGGGTCCGAGGCCATCATGAACCTCTCCGACACTGAAAGCGTCGCCGTCCGCTCCTGCGCCTTCGCGCTCGCGGGAAAGGACGCCGTGATCGCGTGGAACGCGCGCGGCCTCGCGGTCGAGGCGTCATCGTTCGGCGATACCCAGAACAACGCGTTCCGCGCGGCCTCGTCGTCGGGGTTGCGCCTCGTCGGGAACCGTTTCGACAGGACGGCGCTCCGGGCGGGCATGGGCGCCGGGACGGACGGGCAGTACAACGCGATCGACGTGCACGGAACGGGCATGCTCGTGGAGGGCAACGTCGTCGAGCGGACGGGCTACCTCCCCATCGCCTTCTCGGGCGACGACGTGACGATCCGCCGCAACGTCGTCGACGGATTCGCGCTCGTGAAGGACGACGCGGGCGGGATTTATACCTGGTCCGACGGCAAGAAGCCGGGACGGAACAGGCTCGTCGTGCAGAACGTCGTGAGGAACGGAATCGGCGCTCCCGAGGGGCAGTCCTGGGCGGGAGGCGCGACGCAGGGCATCTACGTGGACGACCGCTCGAGCGGCGTGCGCCTGGAAGGGAACCTCGTGTACCGCGCCGGGGAATCCGGCATCATGATCCACAACGCGCACGACCTCGAGATAGAAGGCAATGTCCTCTTCGGCAACGGAACGCAGATGCTGTTCGTGCACGACGGCATCGCTCCGGATCATCCCGTCAAGGACGTGCGCGTCCGGGGCAACGTCCTGTGCGCGTCCGACGAGGAGGAGGTCCTCGCCCGGCTCGTCAATCGGGATGACGACGAGGCGATCGGCGCCGTCTTCGAGGCGAACGCCTACGCGAGCCCCTTCCGCCGGGAAGGGGTATTCGTCCTGCAGACGAAGGCGGGCGCGCCCGAGCGCGCGGACCTCGCGCGCTGGACCGGAGCGGGGGGACGGGACAGGCGCGGAGCGGTCATCGGCGGATTCGTCGCGCCCATCGAGGTGATCGGGGAGAAGACGGGGAACCTCATCAGGAACGGCGGCTTCTCGAGCGGCCTCGAGGCCTGGGGCTGGTGGGCCAATCACGGCTCGGGCGTCGCGGAGCTTCGCGGAACGGCCGCCGAGGGGAGCTCCCCCGCGGTACGGCTCTCCTTCGCTAAGCCTTCGGGCAAGCCCGATTCGCACTTCCTTTTCCATTCGGCGCCTTTTCCCGTGAAGAAGGGCGGCCTCTATCGGCTCAGGTTCATCGCGCGCTCGTCATCGAAGGGCTATGCCCTTTCCTTCCTCACGCGCAAGCACGGGGATCCCTGGACGCAGAGCTCCGAGGAAGCGGCCTTCATCCTTGACGCGGAGCCCCGTCCCTTCGAGCGCCTCTTCGCGGCGGAGACCGATGAGCCGTCCACGAGGGCGGAGTTCATCATCCGCGAAGGCGATCTCCCGCGCGGCGCCGCGCTCAAGGATCTGTTCGCGGAGATTTCCGACGTCGACATCCGCGAGGTCGAGGTCAGGCGGATCGATGCCTCGAAATACCTGCGCTTCCATCCCAACGCGTCCGCGGCGCCGATGCGCGTCGTGCTCGATGGCGAGTGGATCGACGCGAAGGGCAGGCGCGCTTCCGGGACGGTCGAGATACCGCCCTTCAGCGCGGGGATCTTCGTGAAGGAATAGCCGGCCGCCGATGAGGAAAACCGCGTTAAGGCCGCCTCAGCCGCTCGCCCTTGCGGAATCGAGGTAATCGGCGAGCTCGCCGTGGCCGCGCTCGCGGGCGAGCTCCGCGGGCGTGTGGTCGAAGTCGCTCCTGGCGTTCGCGTCGGCGCCCGCCTCGATGAGGAGCCGCGCGGCGCCTTTCTGCCCGTTCGCCGCGGCGAAGTGGAGCGCGGTCTCGTTTTTCGCGTCCTTCGCGTTCGGATCCGCTCCTCGATCGAGAAGCCATGACAGGGTTTCCTCGTTCCCATTGTAGGCCGCGTACATGAGGGCGCGGAGATCGCCGTAGAGCGGCGTGTCGACGTCCAAGCCGGGCGCGAGGGCCCCCCTCAAGGCCGCCGTATCGCCCGCGGCGGCCGCGGCGGCGAGCGGATTGTCGAGGCGCTTAAAGGCGACGCGGACGCCTGAACCGTCGCTTCGCGCGAATTCGCCTGAGAGCGCGAAGGCCGTCACCTCGCTGACCCGGAGCTCCATGTCGATCTCCCATTCGTCCGCTTCCGTCGCGGCCTCGCCTCCGATGATGATCGAGGAGCCCTCCGTCTTCCAGATCCCCTCCTCCCCGAAGCCGGAATTGGAGATATAGCTCTGGTACAGTCCGCCGTTCTTGAAGAAGAACATGCGCATGCCGGGGAATTCCTCGAGGTTCGCCTCGAAGCCGAGCCGCTCTTCCTCGGTGACGTCGATCCAGGAGCTGCCCGATATCATGGAATCGAGATCGGAATCCTCCCCGGCCCATCCATCCTTGCCCGCGGAGTCCCCCTCGGGATCCTCGCGGCCCAGGTAGCCCGTGAAGATCCAGCCTTCATCGCCCTCGTATTCCGTCTTGATCCAACAGCCCTCGACGCCGCCTATCTCCTCGGTGCCGTCGCCGTGGTCAATCATGGAAAGCCGGGCGCCGTAGGGGATGACGGCGACCGTTTCGCTTTCGACGGACGGCTCCGCCCTGAGCCGCGAACCGTCGGGACTCACGACGTAGTAGTCGGTCGAGTCGTATCCCCCGTCCTCGGACGGACTCCATGCCGCGTCCGCGGACGGCTCGGCCGGGGGCGATTCCTTTTTCTTGCAGCCGGCGACGGGGAGGACGCAGAGAGCGGCCATGAGGAGAGCGGCCGCGCGGCGGGGCAAGGAGCGGTTATGAAGACCGGGCTTATCCATGCCTGGGAGCATACCGTAAACCGGACGGGCCGTGAAAGCCGATCGGGACGAGTCGGAAGGAATCGCGCGGCGACCGCGGAATCGCGCGGCGACCGCGGAGGCGCGCGGCGACCGCGGACGCGCGCGGGGAAGATGATCGGAACGCGGAGAAATGAAAGGCCGGATCGCTTTGGGCTGCGGAGTCCTTGCGGCTCCGTGGCCTTGGCGTTGCCGGCCTCGTTCCCCGATGAATGCGGGGAATCAATGCTGACCGCGCGGCGGGATATCCGCATGGCGTGATCCCTGGCGATGCCTCCGCGCCGTCAGCCTGAATGAAGTATACGCCGTTTTTTTGAATTTGTAAAATTCCCGGGGCGCGGAATTTTTTAGATGATCGAAGGAGGACGTGGTTATTCCACGATCGGGGATCGGGGGTCAGCCCCCGCGCCTTCCCGGAGCCGCTCGGCGAAGGGCCTCTCCTACTTCCTCTCGATGAGGGGCGGAATGGGCAGGCCGGAGAATTCCTGGAAGTACTTGAGGCAGACGTCCCGCCACAGGCGCGCGTTCTCCTCCTGCCTCGCGAGCCGCGAGGCCACGTGGTCGATCCTGGCGTCGTCGATGAGTCCGCGGAGGCTTTCCCACATGCCCCGCATGCCGATGACGTAGAGGACGCCGCGTCCGTAGCGGTGGCAGAGCTCGTCCCAGAAGGTCCGGCCGGAGCGCATCGAGCGCTTCCACGGTACGTGGTGGAACCAGCAGAGGAGCGCCTCGGGACAGGATTCGATCGAATCGAAGCGGTCGGCCGCGGGCTTGAAGTACTGGTCGACGAGGCCGCTCCCCTTCCGCGTGCGATCGTAGCCGATCCCGACGGAGTCCGCGCGGTGGTAATAGGTCGGGCTCCAGTCCAGGTGGCCCGGAACGGTATCGTCGGGCTCGGGGCCGTAGTGGTGGTCGCGGGCCATGATGTGGCCGAGGCCGAGCGGAGTCATGTAGTCAACGCAGGCCTCGTGCGAGCCGCGCATCATGGTGCCGATGGTCGTGACGGTCTCGATGGAGTTGCCCCAGGTCATGCGGATCCATTCCTCCGCGATCTCCTCGGAGGAGAGGGAGCGATCCCAGGCGAGGCGGCCGTACGCGTAGAGGTTGGCTTGGTGGAAATGGTGGCCGCACCAGTTGACGTCGCTTCCCGAGTTGGCCACGGCGGCGATCGTCGAGGGGCCCGGGAAGCCCGCGCTTCCGTCCACCGCCTCGCCGACGGTGAAGCCGCCGCCTGAGTCCGCGTCGAGGACCTCCTTCCACATGGGCGCGAGGTAGACGAGGTGGTCTCCTTGGCCGAGATACTCCTGGCTGATCTGGAATTCCATGGCGAGCGGAGTGCGCGGCATCTTCCCGAACAGCGGGTTGAAGGGCTCGCGGGGCTGGAAGTCCAGGGGGCCGTTCTTCGCCTGCACGATCACGTTCGGCTCGAACTTCCCGTCGAGGGGGACGAATTCCTTGTAGGACCGCTTGAGCCTGTCCTCATCGACCTCCGGATCGTATACGAAGGCGCGCCAGAGGACGATGCCGCCGTGCCCGGCGACGGCGCGCGCGAGGAGGTTGGCGCCTTCCGCGTGGCTCCGCCCGTAGTCCTTGGGACCCGGCTCGCCCTCGGAGTTGGCCTTGACCACGAAGCCGCCGAAGTCCGGTATGCGCGCGTAGATCTCGTCGACGCGGCGCTTCCACCACTCGAGGACTTCCGGAGCGGCGGGGTCGGCGGTCCTGAGGCCGCCCAGGGTGACCGGCGCGGAGAAGTTGGCGGAGAGGAAGACCCTGATGCCGTAGGGGCGGAAGAGGTCGGCGAGGACGGCCTCCTTCTCGAGGTATTCCTTGGTGAGGTACTCCCGCTTGGCGTTGACGTTGTTGAGGACGAACGCGTTCACGCCGATGGAGGCGTGCGCCCGCGCGTAGACGCGATACTTGCGGTCCAGCCGGCCGGGGAGGGCGTCCCAGTCCCAGACGTTGCCCCCGGCGTAGCACCGCTCCGTCTCCCAGTGGTCGATCATCCTGAGCGCGATCCGGGGACGCTCGCGGACGTCCAGGCCGTCGAGCGAGCCCTGCGTCTGGAGTACGCGCAGGAACCTGAAGGCCCCGTAGAGGAGTCCCGTTTCGCCCGCGGAGGCGATGAGGAAGGCCTTGCGCCCTTTCATCTGGACGTTCCGGACGATGAAGCCCTCGGGACCGAGGGGCTCGAGGTCGGCGTCGACGCCGAGCCCGCGCACGATGGCGGACGACGAGGGCGTGCCCGCGATCACGGCGCCGGGCGCCGAATCCGTCTCGGCCACGGGGACCTTGGCGCCCAGGATCCCCGAGAGGCCGTGGTAGAGCTCGTCGCGGACGGCGGCGAGGGTTTTCGACGCGGCCGCGCCCTCGACGACGATCTCCGATATCGCGGCGCGGCAGCGCTCAAGGTACTCCGGGTCGTCGGCCTTCCGGTAGCGGAGCCAGAGCTCGGAGCCATCCTCGTCCGCGGGGACCACGCGTTCCTTGACGTCGACCATTTCGTTCCTCCCTGGACGGATTCCGCCTTCAAGTATACCTGAACGGGGATCGACATCAAGCGCGGTTCCCCTCGGCCGGCTCCCGGGGGCGCGGATCAGGAACCCGTGCCGGTCCAGGAAGCGGTGCCCGCCTTCCACACGAGGACGGCGCCCCCGAAGAAGACGGCCCCCACCGCGGGGGTGAGCCAGGGAGCGATCCCGGCCGCGCCCGGATCGATGAGGCCCTGCACGGGGAAGGTGGCGATGAAGGCGAGGGGGATGAAGGCGGTGAAGAGGACGCGGAGCGCGCCCTCGAAGATGCCCACGGGCCAGCGCGCGTACTCCCTGAAACGGAAAAAGAAGGCCATGACCGAGTAGGAGTTGGTGATCCAGAAGGCGGAGGACGCGGCCATGATCATGAGGCCGGAGAAGGTCGCGCTCGCCCCGAGGAGGTAGGCGATGAAGGCCCCGATCTCCGCCGGGCCCCAACGTAGGCCGATCCTCGCCGAGGAGACGGCGAGGAGGGCGATCGAGAAGGCGAGCTGGGCGAAGCCCTTGAGGTCCACGACGTCCGCCACGAAGGCGAAGAGGCTGGGGAGGGGCCTGAAATAGTAGCGGATGAAGGCGCCCGACTGGAGCTCGTTCCTGAGGCCCCATATGTGGTCGAAAAGGAGCTGGCAGGGCGTGACGGCGAGCACGGAGAACGCGAAGAGGAAGGAGAGCTGGTCGCGGCTCCAGCCCTCGAGCGCCGGGATGGAGCGGAGGAGGACGAGCATGGTGAGGAATCCCGCCGCGTTCTGGATGAGGATGCCGAAGGAGCTCACGATGAAGTCGGCGCGGTACTCGAGCCGGGCCTTCACGTATTGCGAGGCGGTGAGGAAGTAGATCCTGACGTACCAGAGGAGCTTCCGCACTTCAGCCTCCGTTCACCGTGAGGATCCGCGACGCCCGGGCGAGGGCCGCGCGCGAGAGGAGGAGGACGGCCGCGGCCCAGGCCGCCTGGACGCCGATGAGCCTCAGGGCCTCGATCGTCCCCGCCTTCCCGAGGAGGATGGCGATGGGCGCGTCGTAGACGTAGCGGAAGGGGAGCCAGGAGAGCGCGCGGCGGAGCCCCTCGGGGAAGAAGGGGAGGGGTATGAGGGCGCCCGAGAGGAAGAGGACGAGCATCTCCTTGGTCACGCTGATGCCCCAGACGGATTCCGTGCGGAATGCGGTGAGGCCGACCATGTAGTCCAGGGCGAAGCTGATGAGGAAGGCGAGGGCGAGCGAGGGGAGGAAGAGGAGGAGGTTCCACCCGAGCGGGAGCGGAGCCCGAAAAACGAAAACGGCGATGAGGATGGAGGGCAGGGTTATGGCCGCGAGGTTGACGACGACGTTCCCCAGGACCGACGCGAGGCACTGGAGCTGGTGGCCCATGGGCTTGAGGAAGTCCATGACGATGTCCCCGGTCCTGATGCGTCCCGCCATGTCCCACTCGGTCCAGGTCTGGAAGAGGAGGAAGACGCTCATGGCGAGGACGAGGTAGAGGAAGGCCTCCTCGAAGGCCATGCCGTTGATGAGGGCCTTCCCCCGGTAGATGGAGGACCAGAGCGCGCGCGTCACCATGATGTAGACGAGGTTCCCGAGCGTCATGAAGGCGAAGTGCCCCCGGTACGCGAGGCTGGCCATGACCGAGTTCCTCACCATCGAGGCCCAGGCCCTGATCACGAGAGCTCTCCCGCGTAGGCGCGCCTGATGACCTCCTCCATGGAGACCTCGCGGACGGAGACGTCCTTGGGGGCGGCCCGCTCCATGAACCAGCGCAGGACGTCCACGAGGGGCGTATCTTCCTCGTCGAAGGAGGCCTCGATCCAGCCCGCCTCCTCCTGCCTGAGCTCGAAGTTCGCGGAGCGCGCGTGGGCGGACCTCGCGTCCGCGGCCACGGCCTCGCGCTCCTCCCTCGTGCGCTCGGAGAGGTCCAGCCGGAGGGTCCTCGCGCGCCCGAAGACGGTGAGGAAGCGTTCGGTGGGGCCGTCGTAGAGGACCTTCCCCTTGTCGATGAGGACGATCCTCCGCGCGAGGGCCTCGATGTCGCGGACGTCGTGGCTCGTGAGGAGGATGGTGGTGCCCTCGCGCCGGTTGAGCTCGCCGATGAGGGAGCGCACCTTGGCCCGCACGTCGACGTCCAGCCCGATGGTGGGCTCGTCCAGGAAGATGACGCGGGGTCCGTGGAGGAAGGAGGCGCAGATGTCGCAGAGCATGCGCTGGCCCAGGGACAGGTTCCGCACGGGGCGCCTCATGAGCTCGCCCACGCCCGCGAGCTCGTCGAAGGCGGCGATCACCCGGTCGTAAACGGGCTTGGGGATGCCGTAGATCTCCTTGAGGAGCCTGAAGGACTCGACGACGGGGATGTCCCACCAGAGCTGGGATCGCTGGCCCAGCACCACGCCGATGTTCTTCACGTAGCGCGTGCGTTCGCGGAAGGGCTCGAAGCCCGCCACGGACACCGTGCCCTCGGTGGGCTTGAGGACACCCACGAGCATCTTGATGGTCGTCGACTTCCCCGCGCCGTTCGGGCCTATGAAGCCCACGAGCTCGCCGGGCCCGATGGAGAGGTCCACGCCGTCCACGGCCTTGACGGTCTCGTAGTTCCGCGAGAAGAGGTCCCGCAGCGCGCCGCCGAGTCCGGTTCTCCGTTTCAGGCTCCTGAAGTGCTTCTTAAGGCCTTTCGTTTCGATAAGCGGGGCTTCCATGTCCACCTCGGGCCGACTATCCCGTGAAGCCGCCTGAGTGGTCAAGACGCCCCGATCGTCCTGAATGGAGCGTCTTTTCATGCTATCATTGACGGCGTATGGAAATCCCGAAATCGCGCTTCGCGGCCATGTTGATTCTACTCGTCATTTCCGCCGCGGCGCGCGCGGAATTCGCGGACTTCAAGGCGGGTTTCTTCCTCGACCTCCCCGAGGGCTTCAGCCAAATGAATGGCGACGGCGCCTCGATGGTCGGCTTCGCGGGACCCGTGGAGTCGATGAGTTTCCAGGTGGCCGCGTACCCGGGAACCACCTACGCGTCCGCAGACGCCATGCTGGCGGACGTGAAGAAGCGCTTCGGCGCGGACGCGATCGCCAAGAACTACCGCTATCAGGGGCGGAACGCGTACTTCGCGGAGCTCTCCTTCAAGCTCGCGGACGTCCCCATGCGGGGCTTCGCTTTCCTCGCTGACGGCCGTCCGGGCGAGAACGACTACGTCGTGGTGTCCGCGATCGAGGCCAAGGTCTTCGCCGAATTCAAGCCGCTCCTCCTTTCCGCCCTCGATTCTTTCTCCATCGACATCGCCGCGCTCCGCATGCCCGGCCCGGTATCCTGGAAGGAGCACCCCTTCGACGAGGGCAAGCCCATCGACGCGACCTTCGCGTACGCGGGCGGGGCCGTGCGAGCGCCCGTGCGGTCGAACTGGGAGACCGCCTCCAAGGCCGTCGTGGACCGGGAGCACGCGGTCCTCGCCGCATACGCCGACTCGAAGGAATACTGGGCGGAGGCCTGGAAGCGCTTCTACCGTATGATCTTCCGCGACTCCGACAGCCGTCTCGACACCCTCGCCTTCGCGCTCGGCGTGAAGATGGACGAGCTCTGGCGGGCCGGCCGGCTCCCGGGCGTGGCGGGCCGAGTCCTCGGGCCCGCCGCGGGCATCGAGGCCTATCTCGACGGCGACGTGGAGGCCGAGGCCCTCATGGGCATGGTCCAGGAGCATACGTACAAGCGCGACCCGAAGGGCTCGGACTTCACCGCGCCGCTCACCGCCCTCCTCCGGAAGGAGGGCGACTGCGATGCCCGCGCGATGCTCGCCGCCATTCTCCTCCAGCACTGGAACGTGGAAGCGGGGATAGCGGTGAGCCGCGTCTATTCTCATTCCGTCGGCCTCGCGGCCATCACCGGCGAGCCGGGACGGAACGCGGGCTTCGACGAGGGGGGGAAGCGCTTTCTCCTCATGGAGACGACCGCCCGGGTGCGGCCCGGCATGATCGCCGAGGAACAGTCCGTTACCGAGAACTGGATTACGATTTTCTTCTTGTTCTAGGACCAGGGCGAGCGGGGCACGAACGGAGGGATTCATGGCGCTGATCGGGTGCGACGCGCGGCGGCGCGTACGGGTATCGTTTCCATTCGAGGCCCTCGCGGCGGTTTGCCTCGCGGCGTTCGCCGCGTCCGGCTGCCTGAGCTCGGGAGATCTCGGGGAGCGGGAGTCGAAGGCCAAGACGAAGGCCGCCGCCCCGGTCGTGAAAATCGAGGTTCCCGAGGGCGCCGACTACGAGGAGCCCGAGCCCGAGGAGGAGCCCGTCTTCAGGGTGAAGGGAGAGCCATCCGGGGCCGAGGTCTACATCGACGGCGTTTACCAAGGCACGGCGCCGGTGGAAACGGTCCTCAAGCGGGGCTTCCACGAGGTGCGCGTCTCGCTCGAGGGCTACCGCCCGTGGAAGGACAGCGCCTTCTATGACGGGAACTCCGAGATGACCGTCCGGTACGAGCTCGAACCCATCATCGGCTACCTGCGGGCGTCCGTATCCCCCGCGGACGCCTCCATGATGATCGACGGGCCCGGCGGATCCATCGAGCTGGAGCCCGGGATCAACGAGATACCCGTGGGGAAGCGCGTTGTCACGGCGCGGCGCTTCGGTTACGCGAGCGCATCGGCGCGCGTCGAGATCCTCGAGGACGAGGAGATCGCGGTCGAGCTCGAGCTCCAGCCCAAGGACATGGAAATAGAGGTCGACGCTTCGCCGCGTTCCTTCAATCCCGTCGAGCCCGGCGCCCTGGGGAGGACCGTCCTCACGGCCTCGCCCGATGGTTACGGCTACGTGCGCGTTTCCGTGAACGGACCCGGCGGAACGACCGTCGCTGTTAAGGAATTTCCCTTCGCTTCGGACTACGGAGAGCTCCGCTTCGAGTGGCGCGGCCGCGACGCCGCGGGGCGACGAGTCCCCCCGGGCGACTACGAGGCCGTCTTCGAGACCTGGCCCCTCCCCGAGCCGCTTCCCGGCGGCGCCTTCCCGGATGGCCCGCCGGAGCGCGCCCGGCGCCTCGCGCTCGCGATCACGAACGAACTGCGCTCCTACGCGAGCCTCATGTCGGGCGTATCGGGACTCGCTTATTCCCCCGACGCCGAAGTGCTCAAGGGCGCGATCCAGGCGGGCGGGAGCTTCGCGGGCACCTACCTGTCCCCCGAGGTCTGGTTCGGTTTCCTCGCGGGACAGCTCAGGGTGGCGGGCTTCGCGTCCGCCCTCCCCTGGGAGCTCTCCGCCTCCGTCGGGCTCGAGAGCTTCCCCGCAGCGCCGGTGGACCTCATGCTCGGGCTGGGCTTCAAGATGGCCCTCGCGGATTCCGGAGCGGGCTTCGTTCGCTTCAAGAACGCGCTCTCCGTCAAGGCCCGGCTCTTCCCCCTGGGGCTCGTCTCCGATCCCTTCGGCGACATGATCGGGGCGTCGACGGCGCTTCCCCTCCAGCTCGGCCTGGGTCCCGTCGACCTCGTGCTCTGTCCGGAGATCCTCCTCTCTCCGTACCGGCCCGGGGATATCGCGAGCGCGACGGAGGATCCCTACGCCCTGGAGTGGTTCTTCGTGCCCTACGCGCGGGCGGGGATCCGCGCGCGCTTCGGGGCCGCGAGCGCCGGGATCTCGGGCTTCCTCCGCTTCCGCGCCCTGGGCGACGGCGAGCCGGGGATCGACCTCCCCTTCGGGCTCGCGGCCGAGGCCGTGATGGCCGATCCCGCCGGCACGCGCTACTCCGTGGTCGCGATGGCGCAGATAGAGGACGGGGGAAACTGGTATTTCATCCTCGGCTGTTCGGTCGGAGGGCTCTGGCCCCTGGGGGACTGAGGCGGCGCGCGTCGCGAGCGCCAGGGGCCCTCTCCTAAAAAGTTGCCCTAAGGCAATTATTTACGTTTCGATGAATTCCAGGTAGCGCTCGGTGGCCTTGGAGAGGTCGGAGTACTCGCCGCGGTACTTCTCGGGGAGAAGGGCCGCGAGCTGGTACATGGCTTCGTCCGCCATGGCCTGCCTCGTTTCCCTGGTGACGCCTCCCTCGGGCGCCTTGAACCGGAAGACGCGGCCGGCCTTCATGCGGAACTCGGTCCGCCGCCAGCGCTTGGCGTCGGTCGGTCGGTTCTCCCCTCCCCAGTGCGCGACGGGCATGAGGGGCGAGCCCGAGTGCATGGAGAGGGTGACGATGCCGGGATGGGCCTTGATGAGGGCGCCGGTCTTGCTCCGCGTCCCCTCGGGAGCGATGCCGAAGATCTTGCCTGATTTAATTGCCTCGACCGATTTCCGCATGGCGTCCAGGTCGGACTCGCCGCGGCGGACGGGGATGACGCCCCAGACCTTCATGATCCAGGCGATGAAGCGCTTGTCCCAGAGCTCGGTCTTCCCGATGCCCGTGACAGGGCGGGGTCGGAGGTGCACGTAGTAGAGGGGCACTTCGATGGCCCCGGTGTGATTGCCGTAGAGGATGAGGGGGCCCGTCATGGGGACGCGTTCCCAGCCCTCCTTGACCACGCGGTACGCGAAGGAGAGGCCGAAGCGGCAACCCGCGGTGACGAAGCGTTCTATGAAACCCATGGCACGAATATACCGCGAAAGCGGCCGCCGGGATACTCATGGAGCGCCCGGCGGCGCGCGGGGCCCGTCAGGGAGTGAGCGTCTCGATGCTCCCGTCTCCGCGGTAAGAAAGCTCCGCCACCTTCACGCAGCGGAGGCTGTTCTTCCCGCCCGAGAGGGTCGCGTCGTGGTAGAAGAGCCACCACTTCCCGCCGTGCTCCACGATGGAGTGGTGCGTGGTCCATCCGACGACGGGATTGAGGATGCGGCCGCGGTAGGTGAAGGGGCCCCAGGGGCTGTCGCCGATGGCGTAGACGATGTAATGCGTGTCCCCCGTCGAGTAGGAGAGGTAGTAACGGCCGCGGTACTTGTGCATCCAGGGGCCCTCGAAGTAGCGGCGGCCCGTATCGCCCTGGAGGAGGGGCTTTCCCTCCTCGTCGAGTATGACGGCGTCGATAGGCGGCCCCTCGAAGGAGACCATGTCCGGGGCGAGGCGCGCGACCTTGGGGCAGAGGGCCTTCTCGTTCGGGCCGGGCTCCGTCCCGTTCGGATCGAAGGAACCCTTCCGCCACTTCTGGAGCTGGCCGCCCCAGATGCCGCCGAAGTACATGTAGTGGCGGCCGTCGTCGTCCTCGAGGACCGCCGGATCGATGCTGAAGCTTCCCTTGATGGGCTCGGGCATGGCCGCGAAGGGCCCGGCGGGCGAGGAGGATCTGGCCGCGCCGATCCTGAAGATCCCCTCCTTGTCGCGGGCGGGGAAGTAGAGGTAGTAGGAGCCGTCCTTGCGCGCGGCGTCGGGGGCCCACATCTGCTTGGAGGCCCAGGGGACGTCGGCGATGTCGAGGACTGTCCCGTGGTCCGTGACGGGCGAGGCCGCGTCGGCCATGGAGTAGACTCGGTAGTCCCGCATTCCGTACTGGTCGCCGTTGTCGTTGTCCGGTATCCCGCAGTCGACGTCGTGCGAGGGGTAGAGGTAGATGCGGCCGTCGAAGACGTGGGCCGACGGGTCCGCGGTGAAATTATCCGTAACGAGGGGTTTTCCCGTGAGGGGCATCGATCGATCCTCCTGAAAATGATGCGGCGGCTAGTAGACGGCGCCGCGCGGGCCAAAGATACCGTATGACGAGGGCATCGTTCAACAGCGACGCCCTGTCCATCTCCATAGGAGCATTCTCCGATAACGCCGGTTTTAGCTGGTATACTCGGGAGCATGGCAGAGCTCCTCTCGGGCCGCCTCTCCACGGCGGTCGGCGACATCACGGCCATCGAGGCCGACGGGATCGTCAACGCGGCTAATTCGACCCTCTTAGGCGGCGGCGGCGTCGACGGCGCCATCCACAGGGCGAGCGGCCCCGCGATACTGGACGAGTGCAGGGCGCTCAGGCGGGACTCGCTCCCCGCCGGGCTACCGGCGGGCGGGGCCGTGAGCACCTGCGCGGGACGCCTCAGGGCGAAGCGCGTCATCCACGCGGTGGGGCCCATCTGGACGGGCGGCGGCGCGGGCGAGGAGGCCGTCCTCGCTTCGGCGTATCGCTCATGCCTTCTGATAGCGGAGCGCGAGGGCCTCCGCTCGATCGCCTTTCCCGCGATCTCGACGGGGGCGTACCGATTCCCCAAGACGCTCGCGGCGAGGGTCGCGTTCGGCGCGATCGCGGACTGGCTCGCGTCGAGAGGGCTCCCCGAGCGGATACTACTCCTGTTCTCGAGCGCCGACGACGAGGCGGTTTTCCTTGACATCGCGCGGAAAGCGGCGGACAATCGTCCGTGAGCGCGCCGCGCGCGCGATGCGCGCGCGATACACGGAGCGATAAGGGGTGGATAATGGCGGACAAGCAGGGCATCGCGAAGCTCGACCAGAAGCTCATGGCGGCGGGGATCGTCAAGAAGGCGTACCGCGCCGATCTCCCCCTCGTGCACCGCAAGATGAACTCGATCATCAGGAAGACGGGGACGGTCCTCTCCGACGCCGTATTCGACGAGGGCAACGAGGCGCTCAGGGATTGGCTCGACCTCCTTTCCCGGCAGGGCGCCTCCCAGGACAAGCTCACGTCCTACCTGCGATGCGGGCTCGCGCACCTCACCTACGACTACATCAGCTCGCAATACAAGAAGATCGGGACCGAGGACCTCATCTCGAGGACCATCACCTCGCTCAAGGTCAGGAGGCTCAACACGAGCTTCTTCAAGCCGCGCGAGGATTCAGGCTCGTCCGGATCCTCCGGGTCAAAGACGCCCAAAGCCAAGAAGAAGATAGAGCCGGTCTACCGGACTCTCGCGTTCAAGGTGCACGGGAAGAAGTCGGCTAAGAAATCCGCGAAGAAGGCGGCCAAGAAATCAACGAAGAAGGCCGCGAAGAAGGCCGTGAAGAGAGTAGCGAAGAAGGCGGTGAAAAAGACCGCGAAGAAGGCGGTCGGGAAATCAGCCAGGAAGGCGGTCAAGAAGACGGCGAGGAAGTCGACGGCCAAGCGGAGCGCCGCGAGGAAGCCCGCGCGCAAGACGGCGAAGAAAGCCGTGAGGAAGACCGCGAAGAAGAAGGCCGTGAAGAGGACCGCCAAGAAGTCCGCGCGCAAGCCCGCGGGGAAGAAACGCGTCGCCAGGAAGCCCGTCGCCCGGAAGACCGTGAAGCGCGCCGTCAAGAAGACCGCGAGGAAGTCGGTGAGGAAGCCGGCCGCGCGGAAAAGCGCTTCGAAGAAGAGGGCGAAGCGGTCATCCTCGAAGACGAGCAATCTCACCCTCAGGTCCTCGGTGAAGCGGCTCTTCGCGACGGGCGCGCGCCTCAAGTCGCCCACGGTGAGAGTGGGGCGCTGACCTTCGGCCGGACGGGCGCGTCGGCCTATCCGACTGGCTTGTCCGGAGCGCGTATCGGAATAGGGCCCGGGGGGCGGTTCATGGCGGGCCTGAGGCTCGCCGGCGAGCCGCTTCCCGGGCCCTTCGATTATTTCTTCAGGAACAAATTGAGGTAGTGCGCGGATCCAGGTTCGGCGAGGATGCGGACCTCCGCATCCTTGAAGCCCGCGCACCGGCCCGTGATCACGCGCTCCCCGGGGGCGACCTCGACCCAGAACTGGCCGAAGCCGTCCGCGAAGGCCGTCTCGACGCCGTCCACCAGGACAACGCGGTCGGGGACCGCTCTATTATAGGTCTTGTATTGGATCGTCGCGCCCGAGAGCCCTTCCCATACGCCCTTGGCGGACCACGAAGCCATCTCGGGGCGCTTCTTGAGCTCGCGGAGGAAGAGACGCGTATCCTCGAATTCCCCGTAGACGATGGCCGGGGCGTTCGGGGCGGGCGCCGCATCGACGGAGCTCCGCGTCGCCGCCTCGTGCACGGCGCCTTGCGGGATGTCCGCGGTCCCCGCCTTGGAGGCGACGCAGGCCGAAGCCGAAGCGGCGAGGGCGGCGGCGGCGATGAGGGCCCTCGCGCCGATGATCGAATGCTCGAGAAGGCTCATTTCAGGTAAAGGAGCTCGATGCCCTTGCCCGTGCCCAGGTCGCGCGAGTACTTCTTGTCCTTCGGGTTATTCCAGTGCTCGTGGACGCCGAGGCTCCCGATCGGCGTCCCGTCGCCCTCGGGATCGTATTTGATGGATGCCGGCCACTTCGAGGGATCCGCCGCCTGGTGCAGGTAGTCGTCGACGCCCGCGTATTGCGGGAAGGGGCCGGAGTCGTCGCGCGGGTCGTGCATCCCCTCGACGGGATGGTCGAAGCCGAATTCGTTGACGAGGAAATCGTAGCCGACGGAATCGATGGCGACGGGGTCCTGCGAGAGGAATACGGACGAGGGGTAGTCCCCGTTGAAGGGCTCCATCGCCCATTTGATGGCGGGATGGCCCCAGTTGATGGAGCTCCAGAGGCCGTCGACGAGGTAGAGGATGGTCTTGCCCCCGAGGTCCTTGTGGCCCATGAAATCGACGAGGCAGCGGTACGCGCCGTAGCGTCCGTTGGTGACGCGCCCGGCGCCCTCGGGCGCGGGGAGGCCGTAGTGCCAGCCGAAGGCGCCGTTGCCGTTGTACGGCGTGACCGATCCGAAGTGCAGCTTGGCCGTGAGGGAGATTCCCGCGCGGTGGTGCTTCTTGAGGACGGGGACGTTGATCATGTAAGCGGCTTCCTCGTAGACGCGGGGGAGGGTGTCTTGATTGCCGCCGTCGCTCGCGATGAGAACGTTGTCCGCAGTGCCGGGCACCGCGCCGCGGCGCATGTATCGGAGCCTGGGGAAATCGCCGTACACGGACTTGTACATCCGCTTGTCCATGTCGATGTTGGGCTCGCCGATGACGATGCTCTCCTGCGGGACGCCGGCCTCCTCGGTGAGCTGGGAGAGGAGGGCGTGGATGACCTGGGGCGAGGTGTTGATATTCTGCGGTCCGTTCCCCATGCCGTTCAGGTTGATCTTGATGACGACGAGCTCGCCTTTCGCGTAGCCGTTCTGCCCGCGGCCGCGCGAGGCGTTGAAATCCCGGAAGAGGGCGTTCCATGCGTCGGCTACCGTCGCCTCGCCCGTCAGGGCGAGGATGCCTTTCTCCATCATGGCGTCGACCGCGGCCTGGTCCGCGTTGGCGGGATCGAACCAGAGCTTGCGCCCCCGGTCGCCGTACGATTCGTTCGTGGCCGCGGGGTCGTGGACCCAGACGACGCGGCCGGGGAAGATGCCCTTGCCCTGGCCCATCGGCATGTTGGGGCCGTCGTCGGGAAGCTTTACTCCGGCGACGGCCGTCGCGGCGACGGCGGGGCGCGCGGAGATCGCGAGCGAGAGGCCGCCGAGCGCGAGGCCGGCGGCGACGCAGCCTGAGAAGATCGCGATGCTATGGCGCGACATGAATTCGCGGGCCTTGCGGAAGAGGACGGCGGAGGAGGCGAAGGAGACCGCTCCCGCGATGAAGGAGGCCGCGAGCGGGAAAGCGGCGCGCATGCATGGATAGTTGGCCCTGCTCGGCTTGGGTATGACCCTGATCAGGAACCAGATGAAGGCTCCGAACCCGGCGAGCGGGAGGAGTATCCTCGGCACGTTCAATCCCCTGGTCTTGTCCTCGCGCGTTCCGTTCATTTTCGCGTCTCCTCGGGCCGGATGCGGCCAGAGGGAGAGGATAGCCTGAAGCGATTCCGGAAGCAATAGAGCGCCGGGCCGCGTCCGGCGAGCCGGATCTATGCCGATGGCCGCCGGGACGCGGTCGCGTTCCGCGTCGATCCGATGCGCGGCTTATAGTATAATCGCCTGAGGAGAGGCCGGACGCGCCTCAGGGAAAGGAGCACACGATGCGATACCGACTCATCGCCCCCGCCGCCATCGCCGCGTTCGCCGCGGTCATGCCCGCCGGAGCGGCGCCCAAAGGGGACGACCGTTCGCCGATCGAGCCCGGCGCCAAGCTCGCGCGGCTTCCGGGAACCTATTCCTTCACCGAGGGGCCCTGCGCCGACGCCGAGGGCAGGGTCTATTTCACCGACCAGCCGAACGACGCCATCCACGTGGTCGGGCTCGACGGCAAGGTCAAGCTCTTCATGAAGCCCGCGGGCCGGTCGAACGGCATGAATTTCACGCGCGAGGGCGTTCTCGTATCCTGCGCGGACGAGCTGAACGAGCTCTGGTCCATCGATCCGCGCGCTTCCGATCCCGCCGCCTCGCGCGCCGTGCTCGCCGGAACGCACGCGGGCGCCGCCCTCAACGGCCCGAACGACGTCTACGTCATGCCCGACGGCGGCATGTACTTCACGGATCCACTCTACGAGCGGTCGTATTGGAAGGGCGTCGTGAAGCGCCAGGAGAGCGAACAGGTCTACTATCTCGCTCCCGGCTCCTCGGAGCCTGTCCGCGTGACCGACGACCTCCTCAAGCCCAACGGGATCGCGGGGACGCCCGACGGGGCCTTCCTCTTCGTCGCCGATATCCGCGCGAACAAGACCTGGCGCTACCGCGTGGAGGCGGATCGCACGCTCTCCGAGAAAACCCTCTTCTGCGAGCTCGGATCGGACGGCATGACCATCGACGCCGACGGGAATCTCTATCTGACCGGCCGCGGCGTCACGATATTCGATAAGGGTGGCGTGAAGATCGGGACCGTGACCGTGAACGAGAACTGGACGTCCAACGTTTGTTTCGGCGGCGCCGACCGCGCGTGGCTCTACATAACAGCGAGCGCCCATGTGTACCGGATACGGACGCGCGTTCGAGGCGCGCATTCCATAGGGAAGTGAAGCCGCGTCAAGAGCGAGAAAAATCGCGTCTTCGCACCGTCCGCTTCGCGGCCTAACAACTCAGCCGCGATTTTTCTCGCTCTTTACGCG
>CAYNQK010000055.1:0-17720 GCA_964399285.1 uncultured Spirochaetales bacterium
CCAAGCTCGCAGGCGGCGTCGCGGTGATCAACGTCGGCGCGGCCACCGAAGTCGAGATGAAAGAGAAGAAACACAGAGTGGAGGATGCGCTCTCCGCGACCCGCGCGGCCATCGATGAAGGCATCGTCCCCGGCGGCGGCATCGCGCTGATCCAGTCGGCCCTCGCCCTCGAGAAAGCCGACACCTCCAAGATGAGCGACGACGAGCGCGTCGGCTTCAAGATCGTCAAGCGCGCCCTCGAGGAGCCCATCCGCCAGATCGCCGAGAACGCCGGCGTCGACGGCTCCATCATCGCCGACAAGGCCAAGTCCGAGAAGAAGGGCATCGGCTTCGACGCGTACAAGATGGAATGGGTGGACATGGTGAAGGTCGGGATCATCGACCCCGCCAAGGTGACCCGCTCCGCGCTCCAGAACGCGGCGAGCGTCGCGGCCCTCCTCCTCACCACCGAGTGCGCCATCACCGACATCCCCGAGAAGAAGGACGCCCCCGCCATGCCCGGCGGCGGAATGGGCGGAATGGGCGGAATGGACTATTAAGGAAAAAGGGTAAGGCCAACGCCGTAAGCGATGGCCCGCCCATGACGCCGCTCAAGCGGCATCCAAAGAGCCCGGCGACTACGCCGGGCTCTTTGCTTTCTGGGGCGGCGGCATTCGGTGCCCGCGGGAGCGGGCATAAGATCAATGCCTTCCCCCATAAGCCGCTTACCAGCCTCTGTCACGGAAAATCGTGACTTGCGCCGTCTCCCGTCGATGGACCACTCTGTGCCGAATTATCGCGCCGCTGCGGAATTCCGCTCGCGTATCTCGGTGAGCGCGATACTGGCGAAACGGGAGGAAGCCGTATCCCGGGTAGCCGGGATATCAAATGCGGTCCTGGACCGTAGGAAATGACCCCTGCGAAGAAGACGCCCCGGGCCGGATGCCGCCGCGCCCCGCGGTTTTCTTCGCCCATCGGAGGATTCGTAATGAAAAAGCCCGTTTTCGGTCTCCTCGGCGTCATCGTGGCGACGGTTTCATTCTATGGCTGCGGCATTAAGCCGACTGTCGAAGAACCAGTACAATACGCCATCGGCGATATCGGGCCGAGCGGAGTCGGTATCGTCTTCTACGTGACGGACGGCGGATCGCATGGCTTGGAAGCCGCGCCCTTCGATCTAGGCGCTGACTGTGCCTGGATCGAAGGCGGTGATACCCAGACCACGGAGAATGGAAATACTTCGCAACTCTTCGGTACGGGCAGAGCGAATAGCGACGCTATCATAGCTCAGACCGGTCACACCGGAAGCGCGGCGAAGGTCTGCAGGGATTACTCAGGCGGAGGACTTACCGACTGGTATCTTCCTTCATTGAGCGAGCTAGATGAATTATATGAACAAAGAGCGGTAGTCGGCGGATTCGATTTGGAATGGGTTTATTGGTCCTCATCCGAGTATAGCGCGCTCGTTGGATGCAGCGTGTACTTCATGGACGGCTCGTGGCCCGCCTATGGCAAGGTAAGCGTCTTGAGCGTCCGCGCGATCCGATCCTTTTGAACTGAGCATGCGTCCATCGCGCCTCTTTTTACGAGCGAGAGGCGCTATCTCTTCTCGAACAGCCGATTGAGCGGCTTCATGAAGAGGAAGATGAGGCCGATGGGCGCCGCCCAGTACGCGACGGCGGCGACGACGCCGAGCGCGAGGGTCGGGACGGAGAGGCGCCCCATCGAGCCGAGCTTGATGATCGCGAGCGCGGCGAGCGCGAGGAAGACGAGGGAGGAATAGAGTCCCGGCGCGACCTTCCTGTTCTTGATCGTGAAAAAGAGGTGCTCGAAAAAGTTGAAAAGTCCCCAGAACGAGAGGCCGAGGCCCAGGGGGACGAGCCGCTCGGCGTCGAGGAGGAATACGAAAAGCCCCGCGAGCAGCACCGGCATGAAGATCGCCGCGTTGTGGAAGAGCCATCGGGCGTAGCTCAATCCCTTGACGCCGAAATTCTTTTCCATGAACGCGGGGAAATTTCCGGCGGCTTCCTCGGGGAGGTGGAGGGCCGCGTAGACAAGGATAGTCGCCGCGACGATTGCGGGGAAGGCGATGCGGTGCACCATGGGCTCCTTTCGCGAACGCGAGGGTATTCTCCATCCGGATCGATCCGATCGTCAATGGGAAGAAAGGGCGGCTTCCCCCGCGCGGTCCGGGCTAGGGCTTAGGCATTTCTCCCCGTTCGCGCAGTTTCTCCGCCAATTGCTCGAGGCTCACCCCGTATCGCTCGGCGATTTCACGAGCGTAGCTGTTGCCGCTCGGGACTCCCGGCGCTATGCGGAACGTCCTGCCGGCACGGCTCGCATCGCGGCCGCCTTCCTCGACGCTGATCCCCGCGACCAGGCTCACGACTTTATTCCCCGACGTCACGCTCCGGTTAATCTCATCCGCGGAAAGGGCCAGGTCGTAGAGATGGGTGGTCATCACCGTCCGCGAGCTTCTTCACGCAAATGATGAAATTCTCGAGCTCGCTCAAGCGGCAGGTCAGGATATGCAATTCCGTGTTCTTGCCCTCGGGCGGTCTGCTGTTCCGCTGCAGCGACTCGAAATACGGGAGGAGCCCTTCGAGGCAGGCCGCCAGTTCCGGAAATCGGAGCAGATCGGCTAAGGCGCTCTGCCTGTAGGCGATCACGTCGGCATCGCTCGTGATCTTGCGCAGGATCGGTTCGATTTCCATGTACCGCTTGTCGTTCCCGGCGAACTGCCTGTACAGCTTTTCCAGTTCCAGATCCCGAATGACCGCCGCGTCGAGCATGAAGACCGAAGGGGCCGTCGCCGATTTTCCGGTATCGGGCCATAGCAGGCTGAACGGTTCCCATCGAACAGGCGGGGGCGATTCTTTTTCATCGGTCTTCATTATTTCCTTGCCTTTCGTAAATGAATGACGGCTTACGGAGTATGTCATGACCGTTAATCAGGCTGCTAGGAGAAAAGGGTACCGCCCAACGCCGACGCCGTCAACATGCCGTCAAGGGCAGGACGATCGGCCTTCGCTTGACAACGCGCACTCAGGATCCAATACTCTGCGAGCGGTAAAGCGAGGGAATCGATGGAAGGAAAGCAGGGCAAGGGAAGCTCGGCGCGAGGCGGAGCATCGGCCATAATCGATGCGGGGAGGGCCGCCGCGGATCCGATCCCCGAATTCATCTTCGGCGGCTTCATCGAGCATATCGGGGGGCTCATCAATCGATCGCTCTGGAGCGAGGTCCTGGACGACAGGAAATTCTTCCGGGCCGTGGACTCCTCGCCGCTTCCGGAACCATCGGGCCCGATGGCGCGCCTTGGGCGCGAACGGAAGTGGTTGCCGCTCGGTCCGGACTCCTCGGTGACGATGGACGATTCCGCCCCCTACGTCGGCCGGCATTGCCCCAGGGTCGGCGCGGCGGGCGACGAGCCTCGCGGCATCTACCAATCCGGTCTCGCTCTCGACGCGGAGGACTACGTCGGCCGCGTCGTCATCGCGGGTGACCCGGGGGCCCGGATCGCCGCGACGCTTTCCTGGGGATCGTCCCCCGGCGATAGCCGGACGGTGGAGCT
Source organism: uncultured Spirochaetales bacterium (assembly GCA_964399285.1). Classification (GTDB taxonomy): domain Bacteria; phylum Spirochaetota; class Spirochaetia; order Treponematales; family JBGSOB01; genus CAYNQK01. The sequence continues at coordinate 3,554 of CAYNQK010000055.1, forward strand.
CCGAGCCGATAGGGCATGGACCACCGTCCCGATCGCCTTTCACTGCGGCGCGGGAACGGACGAGGGCCGCTTCGAGATAAGCGCACGGGGCTCGGGCTCCTTCCGAGTGGGCGCCGTATCGCTCATGCCGGCGGACAACGTCCGGGGCTTCCGCGCGGATACCCTCGCCCTCATGCGCGAGATGGACTGCAAGATCCTGAGGATGCCCGGAGGCAACTTCGTCTCAGGCTACGACTGGAAGGACACGATCGGCGATCCCGACAAGCGGCCTCCGGTCTTCGATCCGGTATGGGGCGCCGTCCAGCCCAACGACGTCGGCGTGGACGAGCTCATCGGATACTGCCGCCTCATCGACGCCGAGCCCTACTGGTGCGTGAACACGGGCTTCGGCGAGCCGCGCTCCGGCGCCGAGCTCGTCGAATACGTCAATGGCGACCCGTCCACCGAATGGGGAGCGAAGCGCGCCGCCAACGGGCATCCGGAGCCCTACGGGCTGCGCTACTGGAACATCGGGAACGAGATGTACGGGCACTGGCAGCTCGGGCACATGGCTCCGGCGCAGTACGCGATCAAGCACCGCCTCTTCGCGCAGGCGATGCGCCGCGTCGATCCTTCCATCTACATCGTGGCGCCGGGAGGCTTCGTGGACGAGATGACGACCGGGCAGGGCATCATGGTGGATTCCGGCAGTCGCCTCGTCGAATACGGATCCGAGCGCGACTGGGCCGGAAACATGCTCGAACGCTGCGCGGGGACCTTCGACGCTCTCGCCACACACGCCTACCAGCCCGAGAACAAGCATTTCAATTTCGAGACCGGAAAGAACGAGGACATCGAGCAAAGCCTCGCGGAATGGGCGCGCTCTCCGGCGAACCGCGTGGCGACCATGGCCGATTGCTGGGAGGAGTACAAAAAACGCTTCCCCGCGCTCGGGAGCGGAAAGGTCAAGGTCTTCTTCGACGAATGGGCCTACCGCTTCGTCCAGGACCACAAGGCTTGCCTCGCCGCGGCGCGGACCCTTCACGAGTTCTTCCGCCATACGGACTTCATCGACATGGTGGGCTACACCATGGCCACCGCGTGGATCGATTTCGATCGACACGCATCCTGCTTCAGCGCCTCCGGCCTCCTCTTCCAGCTCTACAACCGGCGCTTCGGGCGCATACCGGTCGCGGTGAGCGGCGATTCCCCGGTGCCTCCGCCCGCCTATCCTATCGGAGGAGACCAGCCCCGGGTGAACACAGGGAGCGACACCTGGCCACTCGACGTGTCCGCCGCCCTGACCGCGGATCGGCGTTCCTTGACCGTAGCCGTCGTGAACGCGACCGATGAAGCCCGCGACGTTTCAATATCGATACGCGGCGCGCGGACAGCGGCGGCGGGCAGACGCTGGAAGCTCGCGTCATCGGGGCTCGCCTCGATGAATCGCGCCGGAGAACCGAACGAGGTCCGGATCGAGGAGGGACGCTTCGACGCGGGCGCCTCCCCGCTGACGATCCCCGCTTTCGGAATCGAGCTCTTCGAGTACGAGCTCGTTTGACCTTCGGGCCGCGTTCCGATCCCGCGCGCGCGACGCTTTTCCCGCGATCGCGCCATTGACAGGCCGAGTTTTCGCACTAGACTCGAAGCGCGGAGGGGGATCCTGTGTTGAGGCCAAGATCAATCGAGACCGCGTTTTCGTTTCGCTCCCATCCGCTCGGTCTTTTCGCGCGCCTCGCCATCGCGGTCGCCGTCCCGATCCTCGTCGCGGCGACGGGGTGCGCGGCGCTGTCGTCGTATCCCACCCAGTCCGGCGTTTTCGAGGGCTTCCCGCACGGGAGCGCGGTGGAGGAATGGGCGCCGCACCGCGGCATGGGCGAGTGGTGGTACGTCACCGGAGTCCTCGAGGACGAACGCGGCGAGCCTTGTTTTTTCCAGTTCACCGTTTTCCACGGCAGGGCCGGGAGGACCGAGGGGTACATGCTGCATCTCGCCGCGACCGCATCGGGAGAGCACCGATTCATCGAGCGGCGCGCCCTTCCCGGGAAGCGGGTGGGCGGCGACGCCGACCGCGTCTCCTTCGGGGACAGTTTCCTCGAGCTCATGACCGCGGGGGGCGAGCCGGTCGGCATCCGCGCGGTCGGGAAGTCGAACGGCCTATCCTTCGACATTATGGGCAGGCTTGCGAAGCCGCCCGTCTGGCATGGAGACGAGGGGATCGTCGTGATGGGACGTCGGGACGATCCGAACGAGCGGAGCTATTACTATTCCTTCACGTCCATTCCCTCGAAGGGCGTCCTGACGCTGGGGGATAAGACGTATCGCGTCTCAGGATCGCTCTGGCTCGACAGGCAGTGGGGGACCTTCACCAATATCGCCTGGGATTGGTTCAGCCTTCGGCTCCTGAACGGCGAGGAATACATGGCCTTCGGGTTCCCCAAGGAGGGAACGGCGTTCGCGACGAGGGTGGGCGCGGACGGAGCGGCCTCCGCCGCGGATCGCGTCTCGTATGACCGGCTCGGCCTCATGAGCGTCGTCCGGAAGGACGTCGCGTACTCCCTCGGGTGGAAGCTCCGCATCGATGACGAGGAATTCACGATCGTACCGCTCGCGGCGGGCCAGGTGAATTCCATCTACTGGGAGGGCATCTGCGAGGTCAGGTCGCCGTCCGGGGAATTCCTCGGCTATTGCGTCACGGAGACGACCGAGCGCGCGCAATGACGCGCGCCCGAAGGGGCCGAGGCGCCCGTCCGTTCATTCAGGATCGAGGCGCCAGAGCGCCCCGTCCTCTCCGTCGGTGAGCAGGTACACGAGGCCGCGAGGCCCTACGCGCACGTCGCGGATGCGATTCCAGCCCTTGAGGTAGCTCGTCTGCCCCGCGACCCGGGTTCCTTCGATCCGTATCCTCCTCAGTTCCATGCCCGCGAGCGCCCCGACGAGAAGGTCGCCCCTCCAGCCGGGGAAGGCGTCCCCTTGGTAGAAGGCCATCCCCGAGGGCGCAATCGAGGGAGTCCAGTGGAGGAGGGGATCGATGACGCCGGGAGCCTTCGATGCTCCGTCCCCGACCATCGCGCCCGAGTATTCCTTGCCATACGTAACGAGCGGCCAACCGTAGTCGCCTCCGGGACGGAGGACGTTCACCTCGTCGCCGCCGCGGGGGCCGTGCTCGTGGAGCCACAGTTCGCGGGTCCCGGGCCTGAGCGCTAAACCCTGTTGATTGCGATGGCCGGACGTGAATAGCCCGGGAGCCGCCCCTTCTCCCATGACGGGGTTGCCGGGCGCGGGCGCGCCGTCGCGGTCTATCCTGATCGTCTTGCCGTTGTGGAATCGCGCGTCGCGGGCCTTGTCGCGCTCGTTGCGCTCGCCGATCGTCGCCACGAGGAAGCCGTCGTCGTCGAAGGCGATCCGCGATCCGAAGTGCATGCCGCCCGAGGCCCGGTTGTTGCCCGAGAAGATCACGGTCCAGCCTTCGAGCGCCGATCCGTCCGCATCGAGCCGAGCGCGCGCTATGGCCGTGCCGTATCCGTCGGAACGGCTCTCGGAGAACGTGAAGAATAGGCTCCTCGAAGCCTTGAAATCGGGAGCGAGGGCTACGTCCAGGAGGCCTCCCTGACCGATGCCCCGGATCTTCGGAATGCCGGCGACGGCGCGCATCTCCCCGGACTTGAGGTCGATCGAGAGCAGCTTCCCGCCTTTCAGGGTGACGAGCGCCGTAATATCGTCGGGAAAAACCAGGGCCCACGGCGAATCGAGCCCCGAAGCCACCGCCTTCACGTCGAATTCCGACTCTTTCGGAATACCGGCTTCCGCTTCCGCTCTAAAGGCGAGCGCGAGCAAGATCGAATAGGCGATGGTCCGCGTCGTTCTCATGTATACGCCCCCTGCGGCTTAGGGATAATATATTGATAATGATTATCATTATCAATAAGCAGGGAAGGCGTAGAAGCAGTGCCTCGCGATCCCTCCTCCCTCCCCGCGAAACGCGATGATCGGCATGCCCGGTGGAAAGGCCCGGGAAGGCGTATACTTACCGCATGAAACGCGAGAATATGCCCTTTTCCCCGAGCGTATCCACGGCGATCCGAGCTATACTCGCGATAGCCATGGCATCCAACGCAGCCCTCGCGGCCGCGCCGCGCGCGGCCAAATTCCTCGGCCTCGAAACGCTCGACCGGGACTACCTCGTTCTCCGCTTTTCCGAGGGAGAGGTAGTCTTCGCCGAAGACGCGCCCGGGTACAAGCCGGATTACACGAACGAGTTCGCCGCGTCCGATAATCGCGTCGTCTCGTACGGGCCGCTCGACCTGAAAAGCGCGACGGACCCGAAGACGTGGATCGTCTCCTCTAAGGAAGCGTCGGCCTATTCAGGCGCCGGCAAACCGGCCGCCGCCGTGTACCGCAAGACGAAGATCGCCGGGATGGCCCAGCTCGATTGGGATACCGCCAAGAACGATTTCCGCTACGAGGCTCCGCTCGGCCATGTCCTCTACCTCAGGCTGCCCGAGCCCCTCGAGGCGGGGAAGCGCTACGTCCTCCGCTCCAAGCGCGCGCTCGGCGTCGAGAACGTCGAGTTCCGGTTCGATCCGGAACGATCGGCGACGGAAGCGATCCACGTCAACCTGGCGGGCTATCCGACCGGCGTTCCCCTGCTCGCATGCGACCTCTACCATTGGATGGGGGACGGCGGCGCGCGCGACTATGCCTCTTTCGAAGACTCGCGCGTTTTCCTCGTCGACGTTTCCACGGGGGAGGCCGTCGAGGCGGGGAGGGTGGCCCGCGGAGCGAAGCGCGCTAAAGAACGCTCGGCGGAATTCCCCGGCTACGACCTCACGGGTTCTGCGGATTGGATAGCGGACTTCGCCTCCCCCGCGAAACCCGGACGCTACCGCGTTTCGATCGAGGGCGTGGGCGCGAGCCGCGAGTTCAGGATCGGGCCAGGCGCGTACCGGGACCCCTTCGCGGTCAGCCTCCGCGGCTTCTACTACATGCGCGTCGGCGAACCCGCGAGCGGCCGCGTTTCGCCCGTTCCCCGCCAGCCGAGCCTCGTCCCCGACGGATCCGCCGGCGGGGCGAGGATCCTCGTCACCTCGATGAGCCCGAGCCATCCCGAATGGAAGACCTTCGCCCCGGGCGATCCCTGGGACCCCGCCGAGCGCTGGGTGAAGTACGTTAAGCCCGGCGAGCCGGAAAACAAGAACGCGCGGGGAGGGCACGCGGACGCGCTCGACTGGGATAGGCATCTCGGACACGTCTCGATCATCTACGACCTCCTCCTTCCGTACTACGTGACGCGCGGATCTCCCGGGGACGACGACACGGGCATCGCGGAGAGCGGCAACGGCGTTCCCGACCTCATCGACGAGGCGAGGAACGAGGTCGATTTCTGGCTCTCGCTCCGCGTCGGCGACGGATACTCTCCCGGCCTCACGAATCCCGACAAACGAAAGGTCATGTACCAGGCGGACGCCACGACCCTCGCGGCCTGGGCTAACGCCGCCAATGCGGCGATGCTCGCTTCCTGCCTCGGCATCGCGGGCGAGGCGGATCTCCGCGACCGCTACCTCGCGGAGGCGCGGAAGGCCTGGGCCTACGCGGAGAGCTGTCCCGACCGCGAGCTCGACGGAGTCCAGAACGTCGGCGATACCGCCATGCGGGGCGCGGACTTCAGGATGACCGCCGCGGCCTATCTTTTCGACCTCACGGGCGAGCGCGCCTTCGAGGAAGCGGTCGCCGCGCACGCGCGGGCCGCCGACGGGAAGACCGATCCCGTCTCGCTCGCCTCGGATCAGGGCTGGGCGACCGCGGGATATCTCTTCTCGGCGCGGAAGCCATCGATCCCGGGGCTCAAGGAGGCGATGGCCGCGTCCGTCATCAAGGCGGCGAAGGCGCAGGCCGCCTTCGCTTCGCGTCGCGCGTCCAGGCGGACCACCGATCCCGCGACCTGGTACTTCCAGACCGAGCAGAACGTCCATCGCATCATCCTCGCGCACGCGCTCCTCTCGCCGGGTGAGGAGCGCGACGGCCTTCTCCGGGCCCTCCTCCTCGAGGCCGATTGGGGACTCGGGCGGAATCCCCTCAACATGATCCAGATGACGACGGCCGGCACTCCGCTCTCGGGCTTTAGGAGCGTAGAGAACGCCTACACCTCGGGACGGCGCGACGGAACCCCGGGACTCCATCCCGGCCATACGCCATACCTCAACGTGGACGATTGGGGAAGCATGACCATGGCCAAGCCGGGCTGGATGGCAGCGCGGGGATATCCCGCGCACGCGTCCTGGCCCCGCGCCGAGCTCTACTTCAACACGCGCTGGGTCTGGGCGCATTCCGAGTTCACTCCCCAGCAAACGATGCGAGGCAAGATGGCGCTCTACGCCTATCTCCGCGCGCTCGGCCTCTGACGGCGCCGCGCCGCGCCGCGGGACCGTCCAAGCGGTGCCGCGTCTCGCGGCGCCGCCGCCTTGACCCGCGCGTGAAAGAGGGATAGCCTATCCGCGAAGCCAGGGGACCCGTGGAATGCGGTTCGAATCCGCAGCGGTCCCGCCACTGTAACCGGTGATGGATTCGACTGGCGCCGCCCTCGACGGGGCAGGCGCGGCCATTGCGGCCTAAAAAACCGTGAGAAGGCGTCGATCTCCAGGAGATCCGGGAGCCAGGATACCGGCCCCAGGCTCGCCAGCGCGCTCGATGCGCGTACTGGCGGAACTCCGAGGATGAGAGGACGCACAGCATGCCCCGTTCGCGCTTCCCCGCGCTCTTTGCCGCATCGTCGATCCTCATGGTTCTCTTCCACCGCCCCGTCTTCGCCCAAGAGGCCGAGGCCGCCGCCGCTTCGGGAACTATCGAGATCAGCGCCCCGCCTCCCGAGGAGCGCCTCGCGCCGCAGGCGGGCAGGACCCGCATGGACGAGGACGACATCGCGGCGTCCGGAGCCTCGAGCGTCGAGGAGCTCATCGAGTCGCTCCCCGGCGTCTCCCTCTCGGACTCGGGCGGCCAGGGCGGGCAATCGGCGCCCTCCGTCCGCGGGTCCACGACGAATTCCGTCCTCGTGATCGTGGACGGCGCTCCCGCCGGCGATCCCGCCACCGGCCTCGCGGATCTCTCCCGTCTCGGCATCGACCCCGAGGACATCGAATCCATCGAGGTGGTGAAGGGCGGAGCGAGCGCCCAATGGGGGCCCGACGCCTCGGCCGGCGTCGTGATCATCCGCACGAAGGGCGCGCGGGGGAGAACGCCCTCCTTCGAGGTCGAGGCCTCCAACCTTTCGCGCGTCCCTTTCGCTTCCGTGGAAGGATCGGGCTTCGACGCCGTCGAGGTCCCTCCCTCGGGCCTCGCGCTCGTCGACGCGCAATCGCTCGCGCTCCGCGCCGTCCTGCCCGGAGGCTTCACGGTCTCCGCGGGAGCGGAGCGCGCAGCGAACGAATACGCCTACATCGACGCGAACGGAATCGACCGGGCCCGGAAGAACGCGGGCCTCGTCGGGGCGGACGCCCGCGCGTCCTGGGACGGTACGGGCCTGGGGGGAAGGATCGCGGCTAGGTTCTCAGGGTCCATCCGGGAGCTCGGACTACCGGGGACGGTCTCCGCCCCGACTCCCGGCGACTCCCAACGGGACGGCAGGGCCCAGCTCTCCCTCTCGTACCTTACGGATTCATTTTTCTCCGACGCGGTCACCTTCTCCCTCGCCGCGCACGGCCTCTTCTCCGCCATCGAGTTCCTCCCCGCCTCCGGCGAGAGGGCCACGCACGGAGCGACGCGGGCTGGGGCGGACGCGTCCTGGGTTTTCGCGTTCACCGACGCCTTCGACCTCGGCGCGGGGATCGCGGGGCGGTACGAGAGGCTCGATTCCAGCGCCGTGACGGATTCGAGCGGCGAGGCGCCCGAGCGCTTCGGAGCCGGCGCCTACGCCGAGCCGCGCCTCGTCCTCGGGAAGCTCGCGCTCTCCGCCGCCGGCCGCTTCGACTGGACGAGCGATTACGGCGGCGGCCCCTCCTTCTCGCTCGGCGCGGCGCTGGAGTGCGCGGAGGGCCTCAAGGCGAGCCTCGTCGCCTCCGCGGCGTACCGCGCCCCGAGCTTCGACGACCTCTACTGGCCCGCCGAGCCGGGAGCGGCGGGCAACCCCGACCTCTCGCCGGAGCGGTCCTGGGGCGGGGAAGCGCGCGTCGATTGGAAGCGCGAGGACGCCGCGGCGTCGCTCGCCGTTTTCGCGCGCTACGTGCGGGACGTCATCCTCTGGCAGCCGGACGGATCCGGCATCTGGCGGCCGAGCAACTGGGGCGAGGCCCTCTATCCCGGCGCCGAGGCCGCGGCTTCCATTGACCTCGGCGAGTACTCGCTCTCGGGCTCCTGGAATTTCCTCAGGACCTACGCGCTCTCGGGCGGCCTCTCCTTCGCCGACGACGTTCGCGTTCCGATGGTGGCGGAGCATTCCTTCGGGGCCCGGCTCTCTCGCGGCACCGCTCGGAAGGGCTGGTCCCTCGGCCTCTCGTACGAGGGGCTCCGCTACCTCAATCTCGCGAACGCGGACAGCCTGCCCCCGCGCCTCGCCATGGACGCCGAGGCGCGGATCCCCCTCGGCGGCGGAGCCTCGCTCTCGATCAAGGGCGAGAATCTTTTCAACGAGCTCGCGGAATCCGTCGCGGGCTATCCCCTCCCCGGATTCGGCCTCAGGATCGCGCTCTCATGGCGGGTCGGCGGGGGCGACTGACGATCGGATAACGCGGAGAACGGCCAAGCGCCGCGCGCCGGAACTGATACAAGGAGTACAGCATGAACATGAAACGGATCGGAACATCGAGCCTCGCGTTCGCCGCGGCGATCGCGGCTGTCTTCCTCGTCGCCGCCTGCGAACCGCCCCCGGCGCCGACCGTATTCGAAGCGGCCCTCTACGCGGTGGACAGCCTGAGCGGCGACGTCTTCGAGATCGACGCCGAGGCAAGGGCCGCCTCCGAAACGCCTCTCGTGTCCACAGGGCAGAACGCGAGCGGGGAGATCGTCTTCCGCGGCGGACGCGGGTACGTCGCGGTGGGGAGCTATTCCAACACCGCCCCCGGCCTCTACTCCTTCGATCCAGAGGACCCCGAGGCGGGCGCGACGAGGATCGGGGATGCTATTAGCGCTCAATACATCGCCTTCGCGAGCAACTCGCTCGCGTACGTCAGCTCGGCCGATTACGGCGGGACGTATGATGACGCGCTCTATTCCTTCAATCCGTCGAATCCTGGGGGAGGGCTCTCGCTCGTCTGCGCCCTCGCGTATCCGCAGGAGATCGCCATTGGCGCGGACGGGCGCGTCTACGTGGCTCAGAACTACGTGGATTATAGCGGCGTCAATCCGAGCGTCATGAACGTAGCCCGCCTCAATGCCGCCGGCAACGCGATAGAGACGGAGATCGACACGGGAGCGGACGGCCCTACGGGCCTCCTTGCCGGAACTTACAAGGGAAATGCCGGGGTCTTCGTGGCGGAGACGGGAGACTGGACCGCGGGAGCGGTGGAGTTCATCTCCGGCACGGGGATAGCACCCGTCGTGACGGGGCCGGTCGCCGACGCGCTCGCATTCCTGGACGAGGATACCCTCATCGTCACGGGCGGATACCCGGCCCGGACCTACGCCATCGATCTCTCGGCCGCGACGCCCGCGGCGGTCGAGCTCCTTTACGACGAGGACGCGCCCCCCGGCGGCGGCGAATCCTTCGGCGGCGGGGACGCCGTCGCGGTCGACGGGGCCGTCTACGTGTCCGACGGCGCGAACTCGGTATACGTCATCCGCGGAGACCTTCCGGTCGAGCGGATCGAGGTGGGCGGCGCGGGCGCGATGATCACCAACGTCGGCGCCCCCGACTGAGGCGGAAACTGGCGGGATCGCTGGCCTTTCGCTTCGCGACGCTCATTCGTCGGTACGCCCCGGCGGCTGGGTTATCCGCGCCTACGGCGCGAGCCGATAGTTGACCGTTAAGAACAATTCCGCGCGGATGCGCGCGGGGTTCGGGACGGGGAAGGCGTTCCTCGCGAGGGCGAGCGCGGCCCTGTCGAGCACCGCGCTGCCCGAGCCCCGCTCAACGCGCGCGCGGACGAGCTTTCCGTCCTGATCCACCGGGAGCCTCAGCATGACCGAGCCGGAAACGCCGCGCCTCCGCGCCGCCTCGGGATACGCGAGGCCCGCGGACATCCGCCTCTGGGCCTCGTCGAGGAGGGCGAGGGCGGGATTATCCGCCATGGCGAGGGGCTCTCCGGTAGCGCGCGCGGCGCCGAGATCGCCGCGGACTATGCCGAGGAGAAGATCCTCGAGGGCTCCCGTCAAGGCGCTGCCTTGAGTCGGCGCGGGCGCGCCTCCGAGCCTCGCCGCGACGTACGATCCTCCGGTCAGGGAGGAAGCTTCGCGGAGAAGGCGTTCTCCGGTCGCGTCGCCCAGCCCGATCCCGTGGACCCTCGCCCCCGCGAGCTCCGCCGTCCGAGCGGCCTGAGACGCTCCTTCCTTTAAGTCGGCGTCGCTGAAGGCGAAGATCGCGCGCGCCGCCGATTCCCTCCAGGCCATGGCCTCCTCCGCGGCCCGCGCGATGCCCGAGCCGATCGGCTCCGCCTCGTCGCCCCCGCCCGATGGCTTGTATCTTAAGAGCGCGGACTCGAAGGCCGCTCCGTCGGCGGAAAGGGCGCTCGTCGCGAGATCGGGTTTCCCGTCCAGCTCCCCCACGAAGATGAAGCCGTAGCGAGCGCTGACCGCCGGGTCCGCGTCGAGCTCGCGTTTCAACGAGCGGAGCGCGCGCTTCAGGGGCTCGGCGAACGGCTTCATGGATCCCGTCGCGTCGATGACGAAGACGATGTCCGCCTGGGCGGGGCGGGGGAGGGGACGCGCGCCGTCGAGCCTGAGGAATCCGCCTTCCGCTATTCCCGCGTCGGCCGCGGCGACGGCCGCGGCGCCGCGAGCGGAAAGCTCCGCGCGGAGGGGGAGGGCGGAGCGGGGGATGACGAGCGATCCTTCCGCGCTCGTCCGGCCGCGGAGGACCTCATGCCCGGAAGCTGAAGAGAAGCGGTACAGGACGAAGGGAACGGGAAATCCCGAGCCATCGCGCACGGACAAGCGGATCTCGTCATCGGAAGCGGCGCGCCGGCCGGCGTCCTGAGCGGGCGCGGGCTCCAAGAGCCCCGCGAGGCCCGAGGCGCGGTCCTCCGCCCGCGAGACGGTCGCGAACGCGAGCGCGAGGGCGGCGTATACGCAGCGCAGCTTCATCCCGCCATCCATCATGCCCGCGCCTTTCCCCCTCCCCGGATCGAACTTGCGCCCGTAATCCGGCTGCGATAGAGTCTATCGCATGTGTCCGATGAAGCGGAAGGCCGCGTAGATGCGCGAACGCAGGCCCCCTGAGGGCGCGAAGCGCCGCCCCCGCCTCGCGAGCCCGCATGTGAGCGCCCTCGCGAACGCGGTCATCGCCGTCGCGAGCCCCGCCTACCAACGATTCGCTCTCAAGCTCCGCGGCGTCGAGTTCCGGCATCCGGAACGACTCCTCAGCGCGCTCGACGCCTTCGACTCAGGCTCACTGAGGCTCATCCTCGCGTTCAGGCATCCCTACGGCGACGAACCCCAGGTCCTCGCGCGCGCCTTCCTGAAATACCTCCCCCGCGAGGCGCGGCGCCTCGGCCTCCCGCCCCCGCGGTCGCGGCGCCTCCTCTTCGTCCACGGCTACGAGGTGCCGATGTGGAGCGGGGCCTTCAATAGGTGGATACTCCCCCGGACCGGGGCCATGCCCGTCTACCACGCGAAGCTCGATACGGAAAGCATCGCCGTCATCAGGAGGGCCCTCGTCTCGGGCCCCTATCCCCTCGCGCTCGCCCCCGAGGGCCAGGCATCCTATCACAGCCAGGCGGAGCCCCGGATCGAAGGCGGCGTCGCGCGCTTCGCCCGGTGGGGAAGCGAGGACCTCGCTCGGGGGGGAAATTCGGCCCGGATCGCCGTCATCCCCCTCTCGGTCCACTACAGATTCGACCGGGACGGGAAGAAGCTCGCCTCCTTCGTTTCAGGCCTCGAAGCCCTCGTCGGGATACCCGCCTCCGGCGGCGGCTCCGGAAGCGGCTCCGCCCTGCCTGAACGGCTCTCCGGGCTCTACGACCGCCTCCTCGCGCTCGCGGAGGAGTATTACGGGAACGGCCTCTTCCCCTCCGCGCCCGGTTCTCGCGGAAGCGGATTCGCCGAGCGCCGCGACGCCCTCGTCGAAGCGGCGCTCCTGCGCGCCGAGGGGATCTTCGGCCTTCCCTCCGCCGGAGACGCGATCAAGCGCCTCTACCGCATACGGCAGGAGGGCTGGGACAGGATCTTCCCCCCGGACGGCCTCCCGCGCCGGCGGAGCCTCGCCCGCGCGCTCGCGGACCGCAGGGCCGGAGAGGCCTGGTTCGCCATGCGCCACATGGAGTACGTCGATCTCCTCTTTTACGTCGATCATCGGTATTGGGAAGGGGACGCATCCTTCGACCGGCTCGTCGAGTCGGCGTACAGCATGGGCGACCTCGCCTCGCGGCTCACGGGCGGAACCATCGCGGACAGGCCCAACATCCTCGCGAAGCGCGCCGTCATAATCGTCGGCGAGCCCGTGGAGGACGCGGCGCCGGGAACCGGGGCGGCTCCCTCTCTGGACGCCCTTCCCCCGCCTTCGGATCGCACCGAGGCGCTCAGGCTGGCGTTCTCGAATTGCCTCAAGGAGTACCTGGATGAAGAAAGATGATGGAGGGCTCTCGCTCCGCACCAAGCTCGGCTTCGGCGTAGGGGACCTGGGCGGGAACATATTCTTCACCGTCATGGGTTTCTACACCATCAACTACCTCACCGACGTCGTCATGGTGAGCGCGGGCCTCGCGGCGGCGATCTACTGGATCGGGAAGGCCTGGGACGCCGTGACCGATCCCATGATGGGCTATATCTCGGACCGCACGAAGAGCCGCTGGGGGCGGAGGCGCCCCTGGCTCCTCTTCGGTTCCGTCGCGCGCCTCCTCGGCATGTGGGCCTTCTTCTCCGCCCCGTCCTTCGCCCCGGCCGCGCGCGTCGCCACCGCCGCCTGGGCCATGATCGTCCTCTGCCTCCTCAACACCGCCTACACGGTGGTGAACATTCCCTACGGCGCCCTCACCCCCGACCTCGCGCGGACCTACGAGGAGCGGACCACGCTGAACGGCTACCGCTTCAGCTTCGCCGTCCTCGGCACCATCGTCGGCGCGGTGGCGGTCCAGGCCCTCGTCGGCCTCACGGGGAAGGACGTCCGCGCGGGCTACTCGCTCGCCGGAGCCGTCCTCGGGGCGGTGATGTGCGCTACGACCCTCGTCACCTTCTTCTCCGTGCGCGAGCGCCCGAGGCAGGCGGACGCGCCCGCTCCCGAGGGCTTCCTCGCTTCCTACGCGGGAGTCTTCAAGGACAGGCCCTACGTCATCCTCCTCTTCACGTACACGCTCAACATCGTCGGCTTCACCTTCCTGCAGGCCATCATCGTCTATTACTTCAAGTACGTCCTCTCGGAGGAGGGGCTCACCGCCTACGCCCTCCTCGCGCTCCTCGGGACGGCCGCCGTCTTCGTCCCGGTGTCCATGGCCGTGATCAAGCGGATCGGAAAGAAGCGCTGCTATCAGCTCGCCTTCCTCGTCATCTCCGCGGCGGCCATGCTCATCTTCCTCTTCGGCCATTCCCTCGGGCCCGTTTTCACGATAACCGTGATGGCCTTCGCGGGGGTCGGCTTCGGCTTCGGCTACGCTCCCCCCTTCGCCATGCTCCCCGACGCCATCGAGGTCGAGGCCCGGCGGAGCGGCAAGAGCAGGGAGGGGGCGTACTACGGCATGTGGACCTTCATGGCTAAATTCGGCTCGGCCTTCGCGGGCGGCTGCCTCGCGCTCATCCTGGGCGTCGCGGGATTCAAGGCGAACGAGGCCCAGGGACCGGCGACGATCCTCGCCATGCGCGTCATCCTCGGGCCCGTCTCGGCCTTCTTCCTCATCCTGGCCGCGCTCCTCGTGCAGCGCTATCCGCTCGACAAGCCGCGCCTCGTCAAGGATCCGGAGTAGGGCCTCAGGCGAACGGCCTCGTTCGCAGAAGCCGCCTGTCGAGGCAAGATACCGCCGCGCAAGAAAGAATGCGGGGGGGGGGGGGGGGGGGGGGTGGGGGGGGTGGTGGGGGGGGGCCCGCGCCCCCCCCCCCCACACCACATAGGGAC
>CAYNQK010000055.1:17730-19587 GCA_964399285.1 uncultured Spirochaetales bacterium
CGTGCCAAGAACCCCCCGCCCAACAAAGAATGCGGGGAGCAAACCTTTTTTTAAACTGGTTCCCCCCCCACGCCCCACCTTCCAAAAAGCACAATGATGCAGATTGCTCGGCCTCGTGGTACTCCTTTTACTTTACAAAAAAGCGTCAAGTAAACTTGACGATAGTTCGTAAAGCATCATGTAAATCGTCTAGTACATTCAAAGGCCTGGACCCAACTATTTGTAAATTATTATAAAACAATAAGAAAATCGATGCACAAAATAGATAATGACGAGAAATCCAATTCTTGGCCTGTCGGATGTTTCACTCTGTCATCGAATTTCATTGACAAAACGTAAAGTTCCTGTATAGTGGCGACAAGTTATGAAAACCGGTTTCATCCGAGACCGGATTACCGAACACGGTGCAGCGCCACGAGGCCGCGGACTTCCGAGCGAGGCACCTCCGGAGGAACTATGAGCCGCTCTATCCTGAAAGGATTCGTCGCCGCTCTCGCATTGCTCTGCGCGGCGGGCGCGGCGTTCGCCGCCCCCGTCGTCGTCACGTACAGCCGCTGGGCGGGCGGCAACGAGATCAAGGACTTCCAGGCCCTTGTGGACAAGTTCAACAGCACCGTGGGAAAAGAGAAGAACATCGAGGTGAAGTTCGAGCCGCTTCCCTGGGGCAACTACTGGGACAAGCTCAAGACCACCATGCTCTCGGGCGGCGCGCCCGACGTCATCAGCCTTTCGAACGCCGGCGAGAACGGCGCCTACCTCTCCCGCGGCGTCTTCCTGAACCTCTCCAAGATGCCCGGCGCCAAGGAAGTGATCGGCGCCCTGGCAAAGCCCGCAGTCCAGAGCCTCACCGTGAAGGGCAACGTCCTCGGCGTGCCCGTGGGCCTCGGCGTCCGCGCCATGATCTACAACAAGAAGCTCCTGGACGCGGCCGGCATCAAGCATCCGGACCCGGTGAAGCCCATGACCTGGGAGGAGTTCGCGGCCATGGCCGCGAAGCTCTCCAAGAAGGCCTCCAAGGGCTCCTATACCCAGTACACCGGCCTCTTCTCCATGGACGAGCTCACGGACTCCATCGTCGAGGAGTGGGGCGCACGTTTCCTGGACGACAGGAACAATCCCACCAAGGTCCTCATCAACAACAAGGCGGGCGTCGAGGCCCTGACCTTCGCGGCCAACCTCCACAAGAACAACGTGGTGCCGCCGGACACCGGCGAGTGGCAGACCCCCTACGGCAATCCCGACAACGCGGTGGTCACCGGCTCCGTGGCCTTCATGCTCTCCGGCCCCTGGGGCTTCTCCAACTTCGGCCCGGACGCCAAGGTGAAGGTGGGAGACGTGGGCACCTGCCCCTTCCCCGTGTTCAAGGGCAAGGAGAAGCTCCGCGCCACCCGGGGCTACGTCAACGGCCTCGCTATCTACCGGAAGTCCAAGGTCGCCAAGGAGGCATGGGAGTTCGTGAAGTGGATGGTGAGCAAGGAAGGACAACTCGAGTTCACCAAGACCGGCGACCTCCCCGCCAACACCGCCGCCCTCGCCGAGGCCCAGGCCAACGCCGGGAAGATCTACCCGAGCACGCGCGCGGAGACCTCCCGCGCCTACTTCTCCGACCTTCCCTACGTGATCTCCGGCCCCACGCTCCCCTCCGGGGAGTGGACCGCGCTCTTCACCGCCGTGCTCGGCGACATGCGGAAGGGGATCATCACTCCCGCGGAGGCCGCCAAGCGCCTCGAGTCCGAGGGCAACGACGTCCTCGCGGCCATGTGGGAATAGGCTCCCCGGCCTGATTCTGAAGATCAGCCCGGCCGGCTCCGCCGGGCGGGCCAGTTCCCCGACACGGCGGGCCGAGCGCCCTGATCC
>CAYNQK010000056.1:0-19145 GCA_964399285.1 uncultured Spirochaetales bacterium
ACCACTCTCCGGCGAGGAGAATCGAGGGATTCAAGGCCGTCAGGTACGTCGTGAAAAGAATGACCGCTACTACTTTCTTGCCGGTATTCATCCCCAGCCTCCTCAGCTTTTTAGAACCTTATTAATGTCTTTCTCTCGTTTTTCAATAGATTTAGTATATTCCGCGTGGATCCTATGGAGAAGCCCCTCATTGATCCTATTTCCATGTTTATACCATGAATTCTCCGGATTTTACTAAAAAAATATGGAAATTCCTTGTTAACAGACATGGAACGGGAAGATTGTCGATGGCCTCCCTCGTCGTATCATGCCCGCCCGGCGTCTCCCTTGGCATCTTTCCAGGGCTTGAGAACGGCGAGAAAAGCAGCGCACCCGAGGAGCATGACGGCCTGCGCGACGCAGGATAAGAGGACCGCCGTCTCGGGCTCGATCCTTCCCTGCGGACTCAAGAGGATGGCGCTCGCCGTTATCGAATAATGAAAGAGGATCGCTAGCCTGACGTCGTGCCGGCCCCTGCGCTGGATCGCCGCCATGATGACCGAGAGCAGGGTCAGGTTTAAGAGTCCGACGAGGAGGTACTGGGGAACGAACCACCAGCCCATCCGCTTGAGGCCGATCCAATCCGACGGGAGGTGCCAGAGTCCCCAGAGGAGGCCGACGCCGATCGCAGGTTTCCAGAATGATCCGTCGCGGCTCCAGAGCGGTAGGAGGAGACCCCTCCAGCCGAATTCCTCGCCGAGGCTGGCCATCAGGGGCCAGACGAGGCCGATCGCCAGCCTCGAGGCGATGTTCCCGAGATCCGAAGGCAGACCGAGGATCTTTCCGAGCCCGAGGGAGGCGATCGTCAGAGCGGGCACGAGGATCATCGCGACGATGAACAGGATGAGGGGCGGTTTGGAGACGAAGGGCCTTCGTTCGGCTTTCGGAAGCGCGAGGCGCACGATGATTCCCGCGATGCTCGGACCGAATCCCCCCCTGATTCCCTTTCGCTTTCCTGGGCGCGACGGTATCCGAATTACGCCTTGAGCAATCCTATGGCCTTCTCCACCCGCTTCATCGCCTCATCACCTCCCAGGATGCGAATGCTCCCCATGAGGGGCGGGCTCACTTTGGAACCGGTGATGGCCACGCGGAGCGGCATGAGGAGGTCGCCCAGCTTCGCTCCGGCCGCTTCCGCGGTAGAACGCGCCAGGGCCTCGGCCTCCTCCTCGCTCGCGGTCGCGAGCTTTCCGATAATTCCGAGTCCCGTCTCCATGAGCTCGACCGCGCGAGCCCCGTCGAGCTTCTTCGGTATGAAGTCTTCCTTCGCGGGAAGCGCCGGCGTCTTGAAGAGGTACGCCATCATGGGAGCGGCGTCCTTGAGGAAGGAGATGCGCTCCTTCACGAGGGGGATGGCCGCCTTGAGCCGCCGCCGCCCCTCCTCATCGGGGGCTTTGCCGCCATCGCCGAAGAGCCCCGCCTCCACGGCGTAGGGCTCGATGAGCCGCGCGAGCTCCTCGTCGGTTTTCCTCCTGATGTACTGTCCGTTGAACCACTCGAGCTTCTTGTAGTCGAACACAGCGGGCGCCTTGTTGAGCTTCTCGATGGAGAAGGAGGAAGCGAGCTCCGCGAGGCTGTAGATGTCCTTGCCCTCCTCGTAGGAAGCGCCGAGCATGCCCACGTAATTGAGGAGGGCTTCGGGAAGGTAGCCCTGGGCGCGGAACTCGTCCAGGGACACGGAGCCGTGGCGCTTGGAGAGCTTGTGGCCGTCCTCGCCGTTGACGAGGGGGAGATGGCAGAATGCCGGCGGTTCCCAGCCGAAGGCCTTGTACATGATGACGTGGAGCGGCGTGGACGGGAGCCAATCCTGACCGCGGAGGACGTGGGTGACCCCCATGAGATGGTCATCCACGATGTTGGCGAGGTGATACGTGGGGAGGCCGTCGCTCTTGAGGAGCACGGGATCGGGATTCACGTCGGCGTTCTTCCATTCGATATCGCCGAGGAGGAGGTCCTTGAAGACCGTCGACTCGTCGAGGGGGATCTTGAGGCGTATCACGTGGGGCTCGCCCGCCTCCATGCGGCGCTTCGCCTCGTCCGCGGGGATCCCGCGGCAGTGCCTGTCATACCCGCTGCCCGACTTCGCCGCTTCCTGGGACTTCCGCATCTCCTCGAGGCGCTTCGCGTCGCAGAAACAGGGGTAGGCCATGCCCCGCTCGATGAGGCCCATGGCGTGCTTCCGGTAGAGCTCGGAGCGCTCCGACTGGACGTAGGGCCCCGCCGGTCCGCCGACGTCCGGCCCCTCGTCCCAGGCGACCCCGAGCCATTTGAAGGTGTCATAGAGGTTCTGCACGTATTCATCGCTCGAGCGCGCCTGATCGGTGTCCTCGATACGGAGGATAAAAGTTCCTCCGACCGATTTCGCGTAGAGGTAATTGATGAGGGCGGTCCTCACCGAACCGATGTGCTGGAGCCCCGTCGGGGAAGGGGCGTAGCGGACACGGACGTTCATGGCATCTCCTTGGAGGGCCTGAGTATAGTCGCGGCGGCGCTGAGGGGTCAAGGACGGCCTGTTCGCGGATCAGCGGATGAGGGCGTCGATGAAGAAGGAGACGGCCGCGATCGCGGCGGACGTCACGGCCGCGACCGCGTAGCCGGCGATCGCCCCTCCCCTCCGGGTCCCCGTCACCGAAGCCGGCGCGGCGAGGAGGAAGGCGAAGCCGATGAGGGAGAGCGCGAGGGACGATACGGAGCCCCATCGGGCGGCGTTGAGGAGAAAGCGCTGGGTCTCGTCGAGGAAAAGCTGTCGGTTCCCGATGACGTACAGGTAGGAGGCGGCCAGGCTGAACGCGAGGAACATGATCGCGAGCCGCTTGATGAGTACGCGGGCGGGGCCCTTCCTCGAGATGTGGGCCCCGCGGACCCGTACGCGCCCTGATGACATCGTCCTTCCATTCTATCTTCTTTTCGTGTATGATGGAAGCGATGAAAAAAGGCAAAGCGATAGCGTTCGCCGTCGTGCTCGCGGCAGCCGCCGCGGCGGTCTTCCTCGTCGGGTGGGTGCAGATCCGCGTTCCGCGCGGCTCCCACGCGCTCCTCGTCTCCAAGACCTCAGGCTGGGACGAGTCCATGCGCCCGCCGGGTACCTTCCTCTGGCGATGGGAAGCACTCCTCCCAACCAACCTGAGCGTCTACGCGTACCGTGTCGCGTCCGTTTCCAAGGCCTTCAGCGCCTCGGGCGCCCTCCCGGACGCCGACCTCTACGCATCCTTCCTCAACGAGAAGCCCTCCTTCTCATACGCCGTCTCGGGGAAGATATCGGCCTCGCCCTCCGTCGAGCGGCTTCCCGTCCTCGTCCGCTCGCGATCGCTCCTCACGCAGGCCTCCCTCGACTCCTGGCTCGAGGCGGAAACCGCGCGCGCCGGCTCGCGCATCGCGGACCTCATCGCCTCGGGTTCGGGCGACGTCGAATTCGAGGCCGTCCTCAGGAAGGGCGGCGAGGCCCTCGAGGAGGACCTCCTCTCTCGGCTCAAGCCGGAATTCCCGGACCTCGTCCTCGAGTCCGTCGCCATCGAATCGTCCCGGCTCCCCGACTTCGCGCTCTACGCCGAGGCGAGGCGCCTCTACGTGAAGTACATCGGGACCAAGGCGGACGCCATGTCTCCCGTCATGAAGGAGATCGCCGAGAGCGCCGCCCGCGACCAGTACGAGCGCGAATCGCTCGCCAAGTACGGCGAGCTGCTGGCCAAGTACCCTATCCTCGTGGATTTCCTCGCGGTGAGGAAGGGACTACCTCCCTCGAAGGCGGCCTCCCCGTCCGCGAACAAGTGACATGGAATACTTCTTTAACTTCGACAAGATGGGCTACCTCACGGGAAAGCGCCCCGAAGGATGCATCCTCTGCCTCGTGCGCGACGGCGACGAGAGGGTCGATCGCCTCGTCGTGAGGGAGACCGAGCACCTCGTGGTCTCGGTGAACCTCTACCCATACAACCCCGGCCACCTCATCATCTTCCCGCGGCGGCACCTCACGGACGTCAGGGAGCTCTCCCGCGACGAGCGCGAGGACCTCGACGACGCCATCGACCTCACGCTTTCCGTCCTGGACGCCACCCATCGCCCCGCGGGCTACAACATCGGGATCAACATGGGCCACGCGGCGGGCGCGTCCATCGAGCACATCCATTGGCACGTGATACCCCGCTATCCGCGGGAGATCGGCATCGCCGAGCTCATGGCCGGGAAACGCGTCCTCGTCGAGGACCCCCGCGAGACCTGCGAGCGCGTCAAGAAGGGATTCGCGGGAATACCGATCCAGGAACCCGATCTCCCGCGGGAATAATCCGATTCCGTCCCGCTTCACCCGTCCCGCTTCCCCGTCCCGCGCTCCGAAAGCCGGCGTACCCTATCGTCCCCGGCCTCTAGCCTTTCCCGTAGGGCGTCACGAGGAGGGCCTTTCCCGATTCCACGACGATCCTCGCTTCGCCGCCCGCCGCCTCGTTCGAGAGGCTCGTGAAGCCGCGGGGGAACTCCAGGCCGTCCAGGGGCCAGCGGAGCCCAGAGCTCTTCATCCTGAGGGGCTCCGAGCCAAGGGGTAGGATCGATATCCGCGTTCCGGCCTCGGCGCTGAATCCGATCTCGCCCTCGATCCTCGTCGCGCGCTCATCTCTCAAGTACCAGGCGTTCGGGGCCCGGACGCGCTCGAAGAGGCCCAGGAGGGCAGCGAGGTGGTCCAGGCGCCCCCCGCCTCCGCCCATGACGGCGGTCCAATCGCAGCCGCGCTCCCATGCGAGGCGGAGACAGAGCTCGGTATCGGATTCGTCCTTGGCGTGCGGGAACCGCATCACGCGGTCCTCGGTAATTCCCTCGAGCTCCCTAGGATCGACCGAGTCCATGTCCCCGGCGACCAAGGACGGCTCGAGGCCGGCCGCCTTGAGCGCGCGGAGTCCTGAGTCGGCGGCGATGAGGAGATCTCCCTGCCTGACGAGGGAGCGCGCGCGCTCGGGCGCGGGCCCTTCGCCTCCCGTGAACACGATGGCTCGCATGGGCCGACTATCGCCTTAGGGAGGGAGATGGTCAAGGAGCCGGCGCGATAAAAAGCGAAGCCGGCGTCGCATAACGGAACGCCGGCCGTTCCGGCGCTTGCCTCCCCGCCCCGCGCTCGGCTACGATCGTCGGTATGCGCGTCCCCGCGATCATGAAGGAATTCGCCTCGGTCTTCTCCGCCAAGGGGCGCCAATGCTGGCTCGTGGGCGGCGCCATCCGCGACATGCTCCTCGGGAAGCCCTCGGAGGACTTCGACGCCGCCACGGACGCCCCGCCCGAGGAGGTCATGGGGATGTTCCGCTCCGTCATCCCCACGGGGATCAAGCACGGAACGGTGACCGTCCGCTTCAAGGGCCACGAGATCGAAACCACGACCTTCCGCACCGAGGCGGGCTACGCCGACGGCCGCCATCCGGATTCGGTGGCCTACGCCGCGGACATCCGCGAGGACCTCTCCCGTCGGGACTTCACCATGAACGCAATCGCCCTGGACTGCGCGAGCGGGCGGCTCCTCGATCCCTTCGGGGGGGAAGCCGACATCCGGTCGCGCGTCGTGCGGGCCGTGGGCGATCCCGACCTCCGCTTCGGCGAGGACGGTCTCCGCGTCTACCGCGCCGTCCGCTTCTCGAGCGTCCTCGGCTTCGAGCTGGAGCCGGCCACCCTCGCCGCAATACCCCGGGTCCTGGACAAGGCCGCCGCCGTCTCGGCGGAACGGGTCCGCGACGAGCTCGGGAAGATACTCGCGGGGAAGGATCCCTATCGCGGGCTTTCCCTCCTCGATTCGACGGGACTCCTCGCCCGCGCCATCCCCGAGCTTTCCGCGCTCAGGAAGATCGAGCAGTCCCCGCCGCACGCCTTCGACGCCCTCGAGCACTCCTTCCGCGCCTGCGCCCTCGCTTCTCCGCGCCCGGCGGTGCGCTGGGGAGCTCTCCTCCACGACCTCGGGAAGGCGGAATGCCGCACGGCGGAAGCGGACGGGACAGTCCGCTTCATCGGCCACGAACGGGTTTCCGCTCGGATGGCGCGGGAGATCCTCCTCCGCCTCAAGCATCCCGTGGCCTTCGCGGACCGCGTTTCCTTCATCATCTCCCATCACATGACCCGTTACGATGAATCCTGGACGGACGCCGCCTTGAGGCGCCTCGTGTCGCGCGTCGGGAAGGACGTCCTTCCGGACCTCCTCGACCTCCTCGACGCGGACGAGGCCGGCCTCAAAGGCGCCCCGCGTCCCGAATCCGCCGTGCCGCGCCTCAGGGAACGCCTCGACGAGGTCCTCGCCAGCGATTCCGCCTTCTCCCTCAAAGATCTCGCCCTGGGCGGAGACGATCTCATCGCCCTCGGCCTCCCGCCGGGGAAGCGCATCGGCATGGCGCTGGGCGAACTCATGGAAGCCGTGCTCGACGATCCCGCCCTGAACGAGCGGGAACGGCTCATGGAGATAGCGAAGATGATAGTGGAACGGGATAGCCGCGGGTCGGGCGCTTCCTAGATCCGGTCGCGCTCGAAGGTCCTGAGCGCGTCGGCCTCAGCGCCGCCCGAGGCGATGATCTCCTCGTAGGCGGCTTCGGCCGCGCCCTGCTCGGCCTCTTTCTTGCTGCGGCCGCTCCGCGACGGGAAGGACCTTCCGTCCGCCTCGAGACGCACGGTGAATATCCGCTCGTGGTCCGGACCGGAACGATCCTCCATGACGTAGCGCGGCGGGGACTTGGTCCTCCGCTGGAAGAATTCCTGGATGATGGTCTTGTAGTCGCGCTTGTGCCGATGGCTCAGCACCTTCTCGATCTCGGGAACGATGAGCCTCAGCACGAATTTGCGCGCGGCGGGGAAATCGGTCTCGACGAAGTACGCGCCGATCACGGCCTCCATCGCGTCCGCGAGGATGGCCTTCTTCTTCCTTCCGCCCGAGAGCTCCTCGCCCTTGCCCATGACCAGGCATCCGTCGACGCCGAGGCCGAGGGCCACCGACGAGAGGCAATCCTCCGAGACGACGAAGGACTTTATCTTGGCGAGATCGCCCTCGCTCTTCTCGGGGAGTTCGGCGTAAAGCCAGGATGCCACCGAAGCCCCGAGGATCGAGTCGCCGAGGAATTCGAGGCGTTCATTGTTCTTGTCGCGGGGTTTCTTGGTACCGGCTTTCGAGGAACGGTGGATCAGGGCGGTGTCGAGGAGGGAAAGGTCCTTGAAGCGGATGCCGGCCGCCCGCTGGAAGGCCGCCAGGGCGCGCTTGCGCTCGGGCGGCGTCTTCCCCTGTCCGAAGAGCGGCACGGACACCCCTTCCGGACGCGCTTACTTCTGCTGGGACTTGATGAAATTGTATGCGTCGCCGACGGTCTCGAACTCGTTCGCCTTCTCGTCGGGGATCTGGATGCCCATCTCCTCTTCAATGGCGTACACGAGCTCGTAGGTGTCGAGGGAGTCCGCTCCGAGGTCCTGGCGGAAAGACGCCTCCATGGTCACCTTGGCGGCGTCGATCTCGAGCTTATCGGCGATGAGCTTCTTGATTTTCTCGAAAAGTTCGTCCATTGCCCTTCTCCTTTACGCCTTGCTCTCGGGAGCGAAGACCTGCTTTCCCCGGTAGAAGCCGCACTTGCACACGCGGTGGAGCAGCATGCGGTTCCCGCAGTTCGGGCATTCGACGAGAGTCGGCCCGGTCAGCTTCATGTTGATGCTGCGCCTGCGCCTCGTCCGGGCCTTTGATGTTTTATATTTAGGTACGGCCATGCTTTAACCTCGCTCGTATTCGGGTTTCGCCCGTGAAATTCATAGGGGATGCTATAGGAAAGGGGAAGCCTTGTCAAGGGAAAGCACTGTCCGGTAAGGAAAAAGGCCGATCCGCCCCCCAAGGGAGCGAACCGGCCCTATTTTCACCTTACATAACGGGTACCGTCAATCGGCCTTTTTAAGGAAAGCGTCCTTATACCCCAAGGATTTCACCTGGTAGAGCACAAGCCCGCCCTCGTCCTTCCTGAGGGGCCCCACGTAGAGCTTCATCATGCGTTTTCCCCGCGATTCGTATTCCTCATAGGTCATCGGGTACTTCCGCGCCATAGCGTCCAGGGCGTCCCGGGCGCCGAGCGCCGATCCGAACACCCCGATCTGCACGTAGTACGTCCCGGCGGAGAGGGCGTCGATGCGTTTCGCGCCCGCGAGCTCGAATTTGGCGGCCTCGGCGGACTTCCTGGCCGATACCACGGCATCGGGCGGACGATCGTCCGAGGGCTTGAGGACGACCGTCGCGACGGTATCGACCTCGCCGGTCCCCCGTTCCTGCCGGCCGTCCTCGCCCGCTCCCTCGCGCACCTCGGGAGCCGCCTTGGCGAATTCGGTCGCGCCCTTCCCGTCACCTGGCTCGAGCCGCCCCGAATAGGCGATCACGGCGCTCTCATCGACGGGAGCCTCTACGCCGCTCGGCACCTGGGGATCCGCGAGGGCGACGTCGGATCTGCCGCCCGCCTTGGCGAGGATCCTCTTGCGTTCGAGCTCGATGGCCTCGGGCGGCATGTCCTCGGCCGCCGCGAGGCTCACCACCTGCGCGTCCGGGTCGGGAAGCGCGCCCTCCGTGGACGCGAGCCCCTGTTTGCGCGCTGCGTTCATGCGCTCGTAGGCGATGGCGGTCTCCTCCGCCTCCAAGTCGATTCCCGGTTCCGAGAGCGCCGCCTCAACGCCCTTACCGTTAACGGCCTTCGCGGCGAGCCGCTCGTAGGCCTCGGGCGTCTCGGACGTATCGGCCCATTCCGGATCGACCAGGGCGAGGCCGAGAGGCGCGGCGCCTTCCCGGCGCGACGCCCGCTCGAGCGCGATGGCTTCCGCGCTTCCCTCGGGGACGGCTTCCTCGGACCCGCGTATCTCGGGATCTACGAGGGCGGCCACGAGGGGCTGCCCTTCCCGTTTACCAGTCGCGCGTTCGAGGGCGATGGCCTCGGCGCGGGCGGGGCCGGCTTCGATGAGCGCGGGCGCCGGTAGGGCCGCCACGAGGGGCATTCCGTCGATCCGGACCGCCCGATCGAAGGCGATCGCCTCGGGTGCCTCGTGTCCGACGTCCTTGAGGACGGGGACGGCGAGAGCCGCCTTGACGCCGCGGGATTCCCTCCGGGAGGCGCGCTCGAGCGCGATGGCCTCGGGCGATCCCTCCTCGACGACGGTCGTTCCGGCATCCTCGGGCCGAGCCTCGAGTTTCGCGTCCGGGAGCTTAGCGACGGACAGGCCCTTCGACTCCGGGCTCTTGAGGCGGTCGAAACCCGCCTCCGGACGTTCCCTGTCGGCGATTCCGGGCTCCGCGAGGGCGACGCGCGGCGCCGCCGCGTCCCGCGGCTTGGCGCGGAGGCGTTCGTACGCTTCGACCGAAGCGACCCTCTCCTCGGACACCTGTTTCTCGAGGAGGGGTTCCCTGAGCGCGAAGGCCTTCGCCCTCGCGTCGCGCTTGGCTCCGGCGTCGTAGACGATGGCTTCCGGAGAGGATAGAGGCGTCGCGAGCGGGGCCGCGGAAGCCGCGGGCGACGGGCCCGGAGTGGCGACCGCTACGCGTTCCTCCACCTCCGGTACGTCGCCGGGCTTTCGGACAGTCCGCGTATCTCCAGGCGCCCTCCTCCGGTCGGCGATGGCCTGCGGCCGTTCGCCCGCGGGCGTGAAGGCGGGGCGGGCCGACGGGACGGGAGTCGGACGCGGCGAGGAAACCGGGGACGGAAGGACGGCGACGAAGGGCGTCGGCTCGGGGCTCGCCTCCGCTACCGCCCCTCCGCGCTTGGCCCGCTCCCTGTTCACGAGGGCCGCGGGGTTGAGGTCGGGGTCGTCGTTCGTTCCCGGCACGTCGTACCGCAGGGCGGCGTCGCTCGTCCTCCGCGGCATGGACACGCGCACGCGCGCGACCATGCCCACGATGATGCCGAGCTCGTACGAGGCCTCGGGCGAGAGCGAGATGAAGACGCCGGGATTGTCGAGGCCGTCGGTCACGAGGACCTGGACGGTCTTCCCGTTCTCAAGGTTCTGCACCTCGACCATCGTGTTCCGCGGGAAGGAGGAGCAGGCTCCGTAGAGGCCAGCCTGAGGGAACTCTCCGTAGCTCGATGCCACGGCGGTACCTTCCCAGAACGCCGCGGCGGAGAGGGCCGCGCTGGAGAGGACGATCGTCATCAGGACGGCAAGGACCTTCTTTTTCATGATACCAGCCTCCTGCGGTTCACCGCAGCGCTTCCAGGCATTCCCGGGCCAGAGAACGGCCCGTCTCGGCGCAGTACGCGAGGACGGCCTCACGGCCGCCTTCCATAATCTCTGACGTAGGCATCCCGGGGATCTCCCCCCGGTGCGAAGCCTCGCCCTTTTCGATATCCCATAGATAGAACTCGAATCGTCCCGGATAGCTCACTCCGGGTCGTCCGAAGGTATCTTTCTTATAGAGGATCATGATGACGTGGGTCACCATGGCCTGTTTGAGTTCCTCGCTCCGGGATAGGGGCCACTCCCGGAATTTCCGATTGAAATCAACCGCCGGCTTTCCGCTCGTGGCGATGAGCCCGCGATCGAAGGCCTCGTTCATCGCTCCCGATATAAGTGCCTCGCTGAATCCGTCAGGGACCGCGCCAGGGCGTCCTTCTTCGATGATTTGAACGCTAATCGTCTGCGCGCCGAGCCTTAAGGCGGCTATAAAGAAGACGGCGAGGACGATCGTCGCGGCTTTCCTGCTCATGTTCCCCTCCGAAGGGCGCGTCCCGCGAGGGTACACGCCGCTTCATCCCCGTTATCGGCAAGACTTTAGGTCGAGTTTACGATTCTGTTGCGGCCCCCGGACGGCCCGTGCTACCCTTCCCCCGGGGGAAGGACGGCGGGTGGACTACTGGGCGCTGCACGTGAAGACAGGAGACGAGGACCTCGTGATGAAGCGCATCCTGCTGATCCGCGCTTCCGCGCGGTTCGTTCTCATCTGCCCCAAGAGGACGCTCCGGTTGAGGAGGCGCGGGAAGTTCGTCAATGAGACGAAGCCCGTCTTCGGGGGCTACCTTTTCCTCTCGGGCGAGGAATCCCCCGCCTCGATCTACCTGGACCTCAAGCGGACCGAGGGGGTCTTCCGCTTCCTCCCCTCGAATTCCCTCCTCAAGCCCCTCACGGAGGGGGACCTGGCCCATCTCAAGCACTTCATGTCCTTCACCAAAGGCACCGATATATCGAAGGTAAGCTTCGGCGAGAACGACCGGATCGTCGTCCACTCGGGCCCG
Source organism: uncultured Spirochaetales bacterium (assembly GCA_964399285.1). Lineage (GTDB taxonomy): Bacteria > Spirochaetota > Spirochaetia > Treponematales > JBGSOB01 > CAYNQK01. The sequence goes on from CAYNQK010000056.1 coordinate 11,235, forward strand.
CTCAAGGGCTACGAGGGCGCCATCATCCGCGTCGACAAGCGCAAGCGGAGGGCGAGGATCAGGCTGGACTTCGTGGAAGGCCCCATGACCCTCGACCTCTCCTTCGATCTCATAGAGACGCGAGCCGGGGCCGCGGGGGTGCAGGATGGACGAGGCGAGGGGACCGAGGATCTACATAATAGGGGCGGGCTTCGCGGGGAAGACCCTGGCCCGGGAGATCGAGCGTAAGGGAGTCCTGGGCTCGGTCGTCGCCTTCCTGGACGACGACGCGGCCAAGATCGGGAGCCTGATCGGGGGCATCCCCGTCCTGGGCCCCATCAAGGACGTGATCAACCTCCTTAGGCGCAATCCCGCCGACGAGGCGATCATCGCCATCCCCTCGGCCTCGCGCCAGTATCTCCGGGAGCTCTACGCGCTCTTAAAGCGCGCCGGCTTCGCGCGGATCCGCATCCTCCCCTCCGAGGCCCAGATCATCGAGGGCGACGCCCACCTCATCCAGGCCAAGTCCATCGAGAGCGAGGACCTCCTCGGCCGCGATCCGGTCGCCATCGGCCTCAAGGAGAGCATCTCCTACCTCAAGGGGAAGCGCGTGATCGTCACGGGCGCGGGAGGCTCAATAGGATCGGAGATCTGCTGCCAGCTCCTCCGCGGCGGGGTCCAGCGCCTCTACCTCTTCGGGCACGGGGAGAATTCCATCTACGAGATCGACCGGGACCTCCGCCTCCTCAAGGAGGAGGGCGTCGGCGACGCGACGATCGTCCCCGTCATCGGCGAGCTCAAGGACGCGGAGTACGTCCGCTTCATCCTGAAGCGCCTCAAGGCCGACGTGATCTTCCACGCCGCCGCCTACAAGCACGTGCCCATGATGGAGGCCAATCCCGTGGCGGCCCTGGAGAACAACCTCTTCGGGACGCTCAACATCGTCGACGCGGCCCTGGAGGCCGGGGTCGGCAAGTTCGTCCTCGTTTCCACGGACAAGGCCGTGGACCCGGTGTCGGTCTACGGCGCGTCCAAGTACCTCTCCGAGCTCCTCGTCCTGGACCGCGCGGCCAAATCCGGCAAGGACTACATGGTGGTCCGCTTCGGAAACGTCCTGGGCTCGCGCGGCTCCATCATCCCCCTCTTCCAGCGGCAGATCGAGAGGGGCGGCCCCGTCACCATCACGCACCCCGACGCCACCCGCTACTTCATGACCATCCCCGAGGCCTGCTCCCTCGTGCTCAAGTGCGGGGGCGTCGGGAAGGGCGGGAACCGCTACCTCCTGGAGATGGGCGAGCCCATGCGCATCGTCGACCTCGCGGAGCAGATGATCCGCTTCTACGGCTACGAGCCCGACCGGGACATCCGGATCGTCGAGATCGGGCTCAGGCCGGGCGAGCGCCTCGACGAGCGGCTCCACAACGACCGCGAACGCCGCATCGCCACGGAATTCCCCGGCATCGACCGGCTTGAAGAAACGAGCAGGAACCGCTTTACTATCGACGAGGTCTTGAACGACCTGCGGCCCGTATGCGCCTTCGATCCCGCGAAGCCCGGCGCGTACCGCAACAGAAAGGCGCTGAGGAAGGCCCTCGCGGCCCGCCTCGCGACCGTCCCCGTGCCCGAGAAGGAGCCCGAATACTGACCGGAGCCGACGACAGGAAGGACGCATTCATCCCCTTCGCGCGCCCCTTCATCGGCAGGGAGGAGGAGGAAGCCGTCCTCTCGGTCCTCCGCTCGGGCTGGCTCACCACGGGCCCGGAGACGCGCGCCTTCGAGGAGGAGTTCGCCGCCTTCACGGGCGCGCGCGAGGCCGTGGCGGTCAATTCCGCGACGGCCGGCCTCCACCTTGCCGTCGAGGCCTCGGGCGTCGGGCCGGGCGATTCGATCCTCACCTCCCCCTACACCTTCACCGCCACCGCCGAAGTGGCGCGCTACCTGGGCGCCGAGGTCGTCTTCGCCGACGTCGGCGAGGACGACTACCTCATCGATCCCGTCGCCGTCGAACGCGCCCTGAAGGCGCGCGAAGGCGTCAAGGCGATCCTCCCCGTCCATGTGGGGGGCGCTGTCTGCGACATGGCGGCCCTGAAGGCGCTCGCGGAGAAAAACGGCGCCGCCCTCATCGAGGACGCCGCCCATTCCTTCCCGTCGCGCGTCCCCATGGGAATGGCGGGCGCCATCGGGGACGCGGGCGTCTACTCCTTCTACACGACCAAGACGATCACGACGGGCGAGGGCGGGATGATCGTCACGAACGATTCCTCAATGGCCTCCCGGATGCGCACGATGCGCCTCCACGGGATCGACCGGCTCGCCTGGGACCGCTACACCTCCAAGACCGCCGCGTGGCGCTACGCCGTGGTGGACGCGGGGTACAAGTACAACATGACGGACGTGGCGGCGGCCATGGGGCGGGCCCAGCTCAAGCGCGCGGACGACCTCCTCGGAATGCGGAAAAAGATCGCCGCCCGCTACGACGAAGCCTTCGCGGACCGCGAATACCTGAAGCTCCCTCCCCGATCGGAAGGGCACGCCTGGCACCTCTACGCCCTCTCGGTCGTTCCCGGCCGCCTCTCGATCGGGCGGGACGGATTCATCGATAAGCTCCAGGAGCGGGGCATCGGCGTATCGGTCCACTACATCCCGCTTCACCTGATGCCCTTCTGGGCGTCCCGCTACGGGCTCAAGCCGGGCGACTTCCCCCGCGCCCTCGCGCGCTTCGAATCCGAGATATCCCTTCCCATCTGGCCGGGCATGACGGATTCCATGATAGAGCGCGTGATCGGCGCCGTCCTCGCGATAGGCGACGCGGCGGGCGGAAAGCGGTGAGCGCCGCCCCCCTCCCCCGCTTCGCCTGCGACATGGCCGCGGAGGGAATGCTCAAGGTGAGGACGATCCGGTCCCCCGTGGCCAAGGGCCGCGTCCTCTCCGTAAGCCATCCCGGCCTGCCCCACGGCTACAGCCTCATACTCGCCTCGGACATACCCGGAAAACGCCGCGTATCCGTCATGGGCGCCGATATCCCCGTCCTGGCCTGGGAGGCCGTTTCCTATCCCGGAGAGCCCGTGGCCCTCCTCACCGGCCCCGACGCCCTCGAGCTCGAGGCGCTCGCGCGCGACGTGAAGGTCGAGTGCGAGGAGGAGTGGCCGCTCTTCTCCTTCGAGAGCTTCTCGTCGGACCAGATCCTGCACGAACGCAAGATCTCCTCGGGCGACGCCGAGGCCGCCCTGGCGGATTGCCCCGTGAAGCTCGAACGCACCTACCGCACGGGGAGCCAGGAGCACTATTATCCTGAGCCCCTCGCCGCTCTCGCCTCGCTCGAATACGACAAGATGGTGGTGAGGACGGCGACCCAGTGGCCCTTCCACGCGCGGTCGGCCGTGGCGGCGGTGCTCGACGTCGAGGAATCGGACGTCGTCGTCAGGCCGACTGAGACGGGCGCGCACCTGGACGGCAAGCTCTGGTACCCATCGATCCTCGCCGCGCAGGCGGCCCTCGCCTGCATCGTGACCAAGCGCCCCGTCCTCCTCGCCCTCGACCGCGAGGAGGATTTCCGCTTCAGCCCCAAGCGCTACCGCACCGCCGTCAGCCTGCGCGCCGGCGCCGACCGCGACGGGGCGCTCCGCTCCCTCGACGCCCAGGTCCTCGTGGATTCAGGCGCGTACGGGGCCATGGCCGAGGAGATCCTCGAGCGGCTCTGCTGCGGGCTCCCCGGCCCCTACGCATGCCCGAACGTCCGCATCGAGGCGTACGCGGTCCAGACGAACACCGTTCCCCTCGGACCCTTCGCCGGCATGGGGATGGCGTCCGCCTCCTTCGCCGTGGAATCCCTCATGGCGGAGATCGCCCTCGCCGTGGAGGCGGATCCGGTGGAAATCCGCAGGCGGAACCTTCCGGGGCCGCCCGAGCGCGCCGCTCGCGGTGAGAAGCGCCCGCGCGCCCGCGCCTCCCTCGACGCCATCTGGCCCGTCCTCTCCGACGCGAGCGACTTCCCGCGCAAGTACTCCGCCTTCGAGCTCTTCAGGAAGCGTGGCGGGGACCGCTCCGACGGCGCTCTCCGGGGGATCGGCTTCGCCTTCGGCTACCAGGGGAACGGATTCCTCCTCGGGAAGGGAGCGGACGAGGCCGCGGTGGAATGCGTCCTCGGGAAGGACCTCAGGCTCCTCGTCAGGACGGGGGCGGTCCTCTCAAATCCTGGCACGGCCCTCATCTGGAAACGCATCGCGAGCGGAATCCTCGGGATCGACGAGGAGGCCGTGGACGTCGAGCCCTGCTCCACGGAGGCCTCCCTCGATTCCGGCCCGTCGACCCTCTCGCGGAACGCGACCGTCGTGGCCTCGCTCGTCGGGAAGTGCGCCGAGGCGATCCAGCGCTCGCGTTTCAGGGCGCCCCTCCCCATCGCCGTCCGGAAGGCCTATAAGCCGCGGAAGAGGCCCGCGGACGGACCGAGGGGGCCCGAGGCCTTCGCGTCGCCGTCCTTCGGGGCGGCCGTCGTCGAGATAGAGCTGGATCAGGACACCGCCGAGCCCCGCGTCTCCGGGGCCTGGATGGCGATCGACTCGGGCGAGATCATCTCGATGGAGGGCGCGACCTTCGCGCTCGACTCGGGCGCCTCCGCCGCCCTCGCCTGGGCCTCGTCGGAGCGGATGGAGTTCGCCGACGGCCGCGTGGGGCCGCACATTTTCTGGCGCTACGCCATTCCGAGGGCGGACGAATCGCCGCACGTCGAATGCTTTTTCCCCGGACCCGCCGAGGGAGCGGCGCCGAGGGGCCTCGGGGAGCTCCCCTTCATCCTCCTTCCCGCCGCCTACGCGCGCGCCGTGGCCCAGGCGACGGGCTTTCCATCGGACTCGATCCCCTTAGGACGCGACAGGATGATCGAGGAGGAGCTCGGCGCATGATCGTGGAATTCACCCTGAACGGAGAACCCGTCTCCGTGCGCGCCGAGCCCGCCGAGCGACTCTCGGACATCCTCCACGACAGGCTCGGCGCGACGAGCGTGAAGCGCGGCTGCGGCTCCGGCAGGTGCGGTTCCTGCCTCGTCCTCATGGACGGAGGCATCGCGCCCTCCTGCATCGTTCCCGCGTTCTCGGTCCGCGGCGCCGACGTGATCACTTACGAGGGCTTCCGCGGGAAGCGGGAATGCGAGGACGTCATCGAGGGGTTCCGCCGCGCGGGCGTCGAGAGCTGCGGATTCTGCCTCCCGGGAAAGGTCCTCCTCGCCTCATATCTCGCCGATACGCTCGACGACGAGGACGACGGGACTATCCTCGCCGGCATCTCCGGCGTCAGCTGCCGGTGCACCTCTCCCCGCGCCCTCGCGGAGGGCGTGCGGCAGGCGATGAGGATCAGGAAGGAACGGACGTATGGCTCGCCCGTCTGACGCGCGCGTCTTCTCGCCCCAGAGCGTCCAGGACGCCGTCTCGGCGCTCGCGCGCAACCCCGACGCCTCGATCGTCGCGGGCGGCACCGCGATCGCGCGCGAGGCGCCCGGCATCCTCCTCCCCTACTCGGGGGGCCTCGTGCACATCGCGCGCATCCACGAGCTCAGGCAGGTCAACAGGACCGAGCGCTACCTCGACGCCGGAGCCTGCCTCGCCGTTTCCTCGCTCGTGGCCCTCGGTCCGCGCATCGTGCCGCCCGCCCTCCTCGCGGCCGCCTCCTCCCTGGCCCGGGCCCCGGTCCGCTGCCTCGCCACGGTCGGCGGGAACCTCTGCGTCAAGGACCGGCGCATGGATCTGCACGGCGTCCTCTCCTGCATGGACGCGCAGGCCGAGCTCCGCGGCCAGGGTCCCGCGCGGTGGATCCCCGTGTCCCGGCTCCCCGTGGCCGACGAGGACCTCCGATCCCGGGGGCCCGAGCTCCTGACGCGGGTGCGCATTCCCCTCGACGCGTGGAACGTGTCCGTCTTCCGAAAGCTCGGCTCCCGCGACGTCCCGGACACCTCGACCTTCACCTACGTCTTCCTCGCCCGCGCCGCGCGCGGCACGGTATCGGAGCTTCGCGTGGCCTTCTCGGGGAAGAGCGTCCTCCGGAGGCGCGACATCGAGAGCGGGATCGCGGGCAAGTCCCTCCCCCTGGACCGAGACGAGGTCGACGCGATCGTCTCCTCGTATAAGCGCGCGGCGTCCGATGACGCCGTCATCCCCAAGCTCAGGCTAGCGCAATTCCTCTCCCTCCTCAGGAATTCGCTCCTGTCGCTCGGCTCCTGAGGAGTCCCCTTGGAACGCGCGAAATCCGGAAAGCTCTACCTCGTCCCGACGCCCCTCTCCGCGGACTCGGATCCCGTCGCCTCCCTGCCTCCCGCCGCGCTCGAGCCGCTCCGCGCGCTCCGATCCTTCGTCGTCGAGAACGAGAAGACCGCCCTCCGCTTCCTCTCGCGCGTCCTCGACCGCGACGCGATGGCGGCGGTCTCGCTCGCGATCCTCGACGAGCATACGCCGCCCGCTTCGGTCCCCCCCCTGCTCGCCCCCGCGCTCTCGGGAGCCGACCTCGGACTCCTCTCTGAAGCGGGCTGTCCCGCGGTGGCCGATCCGGGGGCCCTCCTCGTCCGGGCGGCCCACGACTCTGGCGTCGAGGTCGTCCCCCTCCTCGGCTCCTCCTCCATCGTGCTCGCGCTCATGGCCTCGGGGATGAACGGGCAGTCCTTCCGCTTCCACGGCTACCTCCCGCGCGACCGCGCGGAGCGCGCCCGTTCGCTCAAGCGCCTCGAGCGGGCCGCCCGGGACTCGGGCGAGACGCAGGTGTTCATCGAGACGCCGTACCGTAACCGCGCCATGGCGGAGGACATCGCATCGACGCTCATGAAGGACACCCGCGTCGCCGCGGCGTGGGACCTGGGCGGGCCGGGCCAGCGCGCCGTGAGCGCCGAGGCATCGCGGTTCTCCGCCCTCAAGGACGCGATCCCCAAGCTCCCCTGCACCTTCATGATCGGCCGCTAGGCGTCGCCTGGCCGGCGAGGGCCCTTCCGGCCGGCAAGCCTTGACGGAGATGCCCCGCCGATGGAGAATTGAACCGATGCCCGCGATACCCGCGCGCGCGGCCCAGCCCGCGTCATCCGAGGACACAATCGTCTTCTCGCCCTTCGTCATCCGAAAGACCGGCTTGCAGCAGACGCAGACCCTCTTCAAGATCGACGCCTATTCCCTCATCTGCGTGCCGTACCAGTCGAGCAAGGAGGAAGTCAGCCTCCTCGCCTGCTTATCCAAGGAGGAAGTCGTCTTCTTCCAGCGCTATAAGGGGGCGCTCGGCGGCCTCACCCTGGTATTCCAGTCGGGAGCCTCCCAAAGGCCGCTCAATCTCTTCGCCCGCTGCGAGCTCCAGGGCGTGAATCCCATGAAGGGGAGGGACAACGCGGCCCTCTTGAGCGCCCTGTACCGGCCCTGCCCTCAGGACCTCGCGCGCATCCTCGGCGAGTACCGGCACACCCTCATGCGCCTCAAGGCGGAGCAGGGAGACTACCGCGGCAGGGAGGTGAAGATAACCCCCGAGGCCGCGAAGGCCATGGGGTACAACAACTACTCCGTGCTCGCAGCGCCGGGAGCCCAGCACAAGGCCGCCCTCTATTCGGTCTCGTCATCCGAAGCGGACATCCTCCTCCCCATGCGGACGCCCGACATGGCGCCGGGGACGGCCTGCTCCCTCAAGCTCTATTTCCAGCGCTACCAGTTCTCAGTGCCCTGCGCGGTGAAGGGCGCCTCCCGCCAGGCGTCCGGAGTGCAGCGCGCTAAGCTCGAGCTCGGATTCTCCCCCGAGCTCGTGGAGATCCTGGGAAACTATTTCACGCAGGCGAGGCTCGATCGATCGATGGCAGCGGGCAAGTGATGAATCCGACGGAACCGGAGAATCCGGAATCGAATCGCGTCGAGTACGATAACCCGTATCCAGAGGCGTCGCCGGTGCCGGAGGCTTCCCCCGTCCCCGCCCCGCCTC
>CAYNQK010000057.1:0-18951 GCA_964399285.1 uncultured Spirochaetales bacterium
TATATCGAGGCCGATTGTCCATGAGATACGATCACGGCCTGAATCGGCGGTCAGTCCTCGGTGTCCGGGTATCGTTCGCGGATCTGCTTGATGGTGGGCAATATGTCGAAGAACGCCTCGACGAGCTCGGGATCGAATTTCTTGCCTGACAGGGTCCTGATCTCCTCGTAGACCTTCTCCTCGTCCCAGGGCTCCTTGTAGACGCGCCGGGAGACGAGGGCGTCGTAGACGTCAGCGAGGGCGGTGATGCGTCCGCCCAGGGGGATCTCCTCGCCGACGAGGGCCTTCCCCGCTCCCGCGGGCACGATGCCCTCGAGGCCGAGCTCCCTGAGCTCGTCGCGCGTGGGGTAGCCCGTGCCGTCCCAGTTCTGGTGGTGAGTGAGGGCCACCTGGGAGGCGAGGACGTCGTACTCGCTCGCGGGCTCCGCGAAGAGCTTGGCGCCCTGCCAGGTGTGGCCCTGCATGACCCTGAATTCCTCGTCCGTGAAGCGGGAGGGCTTCTTGAGGATGAGATCGGAGATGGCGACCTTCCCCACGTCGTGGAGCATGGCGGAGAACCTCAGGGTGTCCTTGAAGCGCTCCGCTTCCTTGTCGGGCACGCCGCGCTTGTAGGCCCAGCGCTCGTAGATCTCCGCCGCGTAGCCCGCCACGCGGTTGACGTGCGGCCCGGTCTCCTTGGGATCGCGGAGCTCGGACATCCTGATCATCCTGAGCATGATGGCGCGCGACATCCGCGCGCGCTGGAGGGCCACGATGGCGCTGGAGGCGAAGTGCTTGACGAGGCGCTCGTCCTCGGAATTGAAGGGGCGCACGTTCCCGCTCGAGTCCATCGCGTTTATGACCTGGATGACGCCCAGGACGTTTCCCTCGGGCGTCTTGAGGGGGATAGTGAGCATGGACTTGGAGCGGTACCCGGAGACGTTGTCGAAGGTCCGGCTGAAGGAGTAGGGCGAGCCCGAGGGGATCTCGTAGACGTCGGGGACGTTCACCATCTCGCCCTTGAGGGCGCAGTAGCCGGACATCGTCTTCTCGTCGATCGGAATCGAAAAGATGCCGTAAATCAGCTTCTGGCCCTTGGGGAGCTTCTTCTGGAGGGTGTCGTTCTGGGAATAGCGGAAATCCAGGCGGTCCTCTTCCCTGACGTAAATGGTGCCGGCGTCGGCGTTGACCACTTTCCGGGTCTCCAGGAGGAGCCGTTCGAGGAGGAGGTCGAGGTCGTGGATGATGTTGATCTCGGAGTCGATGCTGAGAATGTGCTCGAGGGCTGGTCGGTCGTGCGGCATATGCCTCCAATATCGGCCAATCGGAGCGAAAAATCGAGGCCCCGCGGCGGTAAAAACGCCGCTCCGGCGGTCCCCGGAGCGTCCTCCCCGGCCGAATCCGCCGATACTTGGGACGCTCGGGCCAAATGAAGTATAATAAAGGAGTTCTACGCAGGGGGAGTCCGTGACGCATCGCCTCTTGAACGGCAATCTACGCGCCTTCATCGCGGCCGCCATGGCGGCCGCCGCCATGGCGGGCCTCCCCGCCCAGAACCGGATGCCCGCCAATCAGAACGCCTACCTCGTGGCGGCCAACAGGCCCGCGGACGACTATTACGGCGACTACGACAAGGTCCAGGTCATCTTCTTCGAGGTGGACGACACGGTCGCGTCCCCCCTCTATTTCGGGATATTCGACCCCGGCGCGGACGGGGCGGACAATCCCAATATCGGTACGCCGAATTACGGCGACATCTGGTACCGCGTCTACGGCGGGACGGGCGCCTACACTGATCCGTCCAGCCGCGCCCTCGCCTTCGCGGACTCGACGACGGCGCGGGCGGGCGCCCTCGTCTCGGAGCTCCACATAACCGCGGCCCAGTCCGCCAACGCCGGATACAATAATTCCTGGACTTATCTCCCCGTCGTCTATCCGAGCCAGGGCGAGCACGTGGGGAACAAGCGCATCTTCAAGTTCGTGGTCGCGCACGCGCGCGATCCGGATGATCCGTTCGGCACCACTCTCGACGGCGCCGACGACTACTACAACCGCTACCAGGTCGTCGTCTGGACCGCGGAGTCGCAATCGCCGGGGACGCTCTCGTCCGTGCGCGCCTTCGCTTATTCGCTCTCGGTCAGCCTCACGGGGACGGTGGACCTCGCCGATCACGTGAATCCGGCCATGACGGACGCTAACTGGGATTGGAACCTGTATCCTTTCGTGCCGGAAGGAACGTCCAACGGAACGAATATCAGGATCGAGGCCTGGGACGCCGATTGGCGCGGGGGAAACACGAACGCGACCCCGTATATTCCGAACGGGCGGGATGGCTTCTGCTGGACCCTCCATCGCGGCGCGTTGACGGGCAATAATTTCATCAATATCCCCGGAGACGAGGTCAATTATCCCGACGGGACCGCGCAGCGCCCCGGGTCGGCGAACGGATATCCGGTCAACCTCCCCATACATACCGGACGGACCTGGCGCTTCCAGATGGACGGGGGACGCGAAGGGACCACCGAGCCCAATGGCGTGGACATCTGGGCCGCGAGCGATTCCGACCTCAATAACCTCGAGGTGAACGGGATATCGGTCGGAACCTCGGGGACGGCCCTGCCTCTCCGCATCTACGCCGCGGAATACGTGGCGCAAACGCCGTACCGCGTCGTCCTCCTCCCGGCGACGCAGACCGTCGCCTCGGGTACCGCGGCCACGCTGACCGCCCAGATCCTCGACGTGGACGGGAACCCGGCTCCCTTCGTCCGTACCATCAACGTCGCGGCCACGGGCGGAACCACTCCCCGCATCAACGGCATCGACGCCAACGAGGACCTGACCACTGACGACTCGGGCTCGGTGACCTTCACCGTCGCCAATTCGGGCGCGGGAGAGGTCACGCTCACGCCAACCACGGCCGCATGGGGCGACGGGACGGACGCCGGGGCCACGGCGACCTTCATCCTCGATCCGCCGCCCGTCCCGACGAGTATGGGGAATACGGCCTTCCCCGCGAACCTGGGAACCGCCCAGGCCCTGCCGTCCATCCGGGTGACCGATTCCGGCACGTCGAACATCGGCTCAGCGAGCGACTTCCGCGTCATCATACCCGGCGCCCTGGGAGCGCTCTTCGATACGAGCGTCCTGAACGTGACGGTGTCCGGGGCCAACGCCGGGACATGGCCCGTCACCTACGAGAGCGGGAACAAGATCGCCGTCATAGCGGTGGCCGGTTCGCCCATGACGCTCGGGGAAACCTACTTCGCGGGCCTGCGCCTGTATCCCCCGGCCGCGACCTATACCGCCTCGACGGGCTCGCTGGGCTTTTCGTGGGACGGAAGCGGGGCGCCGCAAGCGACGGACGACAAGGTCGTCACCATCCAATCGCTCACCTACGACTGGATCGGGACTACGACCGTCTGGGCCACGCCGACCAACTGGAGCCCGGCGGGGCCCCCGCCCGCGAGCGGGGCGGCCATCCGCCTGCGGTCCACCGCGGGCGTGGATCCCGTCGTTCCCACCGCCACGCATTCCTTCACGAGCGTGATCGTGGAGGCGGGCAGGACTCTGACGATTCCCGGGACCGCGGATTTCTCGATCGCGGGGCCGCTCGACGTTTACGGAGCGGTCAGCCTCGGCGAGGGCGTCTCCGTCGCGGGCGACCTCTACGTCTATGCGGGGGCGAACGTCTCCCTCAACGCGGAGACCCTGACGGTATCCGGCATGGCGACGAACCTGGGAACGGTGGACGCGGGCACGGGCAGGCTCGCGCTTTCGGGCTCCTACACGGGCTCGGGATCCCTGACCCTGGGGGCCGCGGCCGCGCTCCCCTCCCTCCAATGCGCCGCCTTCACGTCGAGCGGGACTATCAACGCGAACGGAGAGTCCAGGATCGACGCGAGCGGTTCCATCGCCATCAGCGGCACGCTCAATACGCCCGCCAACCTGACCATCAACGCGAGCGGGACGGGTCGGACCCTCTCCGCGACGCCGACCATCGGCAGCTTGGATATAACGGGTACGTACTCGCTCAATTCCGCCATAACGCTCGCGGGAAACCTCACGATCGGGGCGGCGGGCAACCTGGACGTCACCGCGTCCAACCGGGCCGTGACCGTGAACGGCAACTGGAGGAACGATCGGGGAACCGCGGGCTTCACAGCGCGCTCAGGAACCGTGACGATCTCCAACGCGGCGTCGCCGACGCCGACGCACACGATCACCGGAAACACGACCTTTTACAATCTATCGAGCACGACGACGGTTGCGGCCACCATCAACTTCGCCTCGGGATCGACGCAGACGATCATGAACGGGATCACGCTCACTGGCGTAAGCGGCTACTTGCTCACGCTCACGGGCGCGGCGGCCTGGAACCTCGCCGCCGACGACGCGACGACGCCGACGAACAGCGTCAATTACGTGGCGGTGCGGTACGGGAACGTCGCGGACGCCTTCCCCCTGGTCCTCGCTCCCACGCGAGCGGCGAACCTGGGGAACAACGATACGGACGACGGGGGGGAGAACGGCTATTGGATCTTCCCGGGCTTCACCTGGACCGGCACCGTATCCACGAGCCTCGCGACAGGAGGCAACTGGAACACCGGCACGGTTCCGGGCACGCTCGATTCCATCATCATCCCGGACGCGGGAACCACGAACTTCGATCCGATCCTCGCCGCCGACTCGACGTTCCTCGGAGTCACCGTCCAAGCCTCGGGCATCCTGGACCTCGCTACCTACGGCCTCACGGTTTCGGCGGGGACCGCCGCCTTCACGGTGGCCGGCCGCCTCAGGCTCTCGGGCGACGCGACGCAGGCGGTCACGGCGCCAACGCTGAACGCGGGTTCCACCGCGGAATACTACGGCGCGAACCTCGGCGTTCCCTTCTCGCTCGGGAACGCCTACGTCAACCTCGAGCTCGCGGGCGCCACCAGGAGGCTGGCGGCGGCGAATTTGACGGTGACCGGCAACGCCTCTGTCGGCGCCACGGCGATACTCGACATGGCGACCTACGGCATCGCGGTCACGGGAACCTTCACGGTGAACGGCAGGATGAGGATGTCGGGCGACGCGGCCCAGGACGTGGACGCCCCGACGTTCGCGGCGGGTTCCGTCGCGGAATACTATGGCGGGACGGGCGGCTTCGTCGCGGGTACGACCTACTCCGCCCTGCAGGTGACCGCCGGAACGCGGACCGCGGGCGCGGGGCTCACCGCGAATTCGACGAGCGTGTCCGCGGGCGCCGTCATGGATATTTCGACCTACGCGCTTTCGGGCGGCGCGGGCGGGGTGACCAACAACGGGACCTTCCGCATCTCGGGAGGCAACCAGACGATAGCGGGGGCCAAGACCAACGGGAACCCGAGCCTCGTGGAATACTACGGAACGGGCGCGGCGGGCATGAACTGGGGCGCTTCGTACCATAACCTGACCATCGCCAATACCGCGTCCGGCACCTTCAGCCTCGGCGCCTCCATCACCGTGGCGGGCGCGGTGGACGTGCAGGCGGCGACCCTCGCGCTCAACAATTTCAATCTGGACGCGACCGGGAACATCGGCGGGGCGGGAACCATCGCGGCCGCCGCGGGCGGCGCGGCGGAGCAGGTTTCCACCGCTGCCGATTGGACCATCGCGGCGTACGCGCCCGCGAATTCACTCGTCACGCTCGACGGCGCGGGGAACCAGACGGTTTCGGGCGACGCGGACTTCTACGGACTCTCCATCGGCGCCCGGTTGGCGGGAACCGTATCCTTCTCGAGCGCGCTTACGGTCACCAACGCGTTCAGCTCGGGAGCCGGCGCCTACGACGTATCCATCACGGGCGACACGGTCTCCTTCACCCCCGACGCGACGTTCGCCAACACGGGGAGCATGTCTCTCGGAAACGCCGCGACGGACTCGCTATCCTTCGCGGGCGGGCTCGATACCACGGCTTGCGGGGGAGGGACGGCTCTCTTCGGCCTCCTCTCCACTACGAACGCGGCTCTCGATCTCGGCGCCACGACCCTCGGGGGTAATTCGAGCATTTCCTCGGGTTCGGGCGCGGCCGCGATCGCCTCGGCGACGGACGCCCTGGCCTCGTACGAGCTTTCGCTCGGGAGCGCGACGCAAACGGGAACGATCACCGTGAACGGAGCGACGACCGTGTCGGCGCTCCGGACGTTCGCGTCCAATTACGGGATCAGGTTCAACAACACGCTCGCGGGCGGTCAAGCCTCCGTCATCGATACCGCGGTCACGCTCGCCAATACGGGAGCGCTCTCCCTCGGCAACGCCGCGCTCGATTCGGCGCAGTTCACGAACGGCCTGGACGCGTCCTCCTGCTCGGCCATCACGGTCGCGGGAACGGTGAGCGCGACCACGGCGGGAGCCGCCCTCGTTTTCGGCTCGGCGAGCGCGGGGGCGGCGACTCTGGCGGGAAACGCCTCCGTGACCACAGATCGCGGCGACGTGACCTTCAACAACTCCGTGAACGGCGCGGGCTTCATCCTGGCCCTAAGCTCGGGCGCGGCCGCGGGTCAACCGGGCGACGTCAGCCTTCTCGGGAACGCGACGGACATCGAGGATTTCATCGTGGAATGCCGCGTCCTCACGCTCGGCGCCGCCGGCACGCCCGTCAGCGTCACGAGCGATGGCGCCGGGACGAGCCCTCAGGACGACATCACGTTCACCGTGGATTCCTTCACCTCCGCCAACGCGGCGAACAGCGTGAATACCTGGGCGAACGGCGTATTCACCCTCCAGTCCCGCGGCGGCGGCTCCATCGAATTCGCCGCAACGAACTCCGGCCTCATAGCCACGGCGAGCTACTTCTCGTCATCCTTCGACTATATAGGCGCGCAGCCCTTCGTCCTGGGCGGGTTCGCTTATGCCGGAGACCTCTACGTGGGGAACGAGGCCGCGAGCCTCGTGGATTACGGCCTGGAAGCCCGGACGACGGCGAACGCCTATATCGGCGATTGGGCGACGAGCGTCGCGCAGGACCTCGACGTCTACGCGACGGGCGTCATCCGTTTCTCCGACCCCTCCGCCGCGCCCGGCACCGCGAACGTGGATCTCATGGGCGGTTCCTTCTCCGCCAATGCGAACGTCACGCTCGTCGACAACGCCGTCATCACCGCGAACGGAGGAATAAGCTTCACCGGGACCATCGACGCGGCCGCGGCGGGCGTGCCCGCGCTCACCCTCAACTCGAGCGGCGCGGTTTCAGTGACGGGGGCCGTCGGCTCGACGCTCTCCCTCCTTTCCATCGATACGGACGCGAACGGAACCCTCGCGCTGAACGGCGGCGCGGCGAGAACGACCGGGGCGCAGACGTACCTCGATCCCGTGACCCTCGGCGCCGACACGGTCTTCACCGCGGCCGCGGGGAGCCTCGTACGCTTCGGCTCCACGGTGGGCGGCGGCGCTACGGCATGCTCCCTCACGGTGACGAACGCGAACGCCCAATTCGGCGGCGTGACGGGAGGGGCGGCCAACCTCCTCTCCGCGATAACGGTGGACGGAACGAGCGCGGTGAATACGGCCTCCGTCACGACCGCGGGGAACCAGACGTTCACGGGCGCCGTAACCCTCGGCGCCAACGCGACCTTCGCGGCCAACGCCGCCAGCGTCGTGAGATTCGGCGGTTCCGTGGCGGGAGACGGCGTCCTCGCGCGCTCCCTCAGGGTGGCGACGGCGGATGCGCGCTTCGGCGGTTCCGTAGGCGGTCCGGCCAACCAGATCTCCACGCTAACCGTCGACGCGACCTGCGTGTTCAATCCGGGCGCGGCCGCATCCATACAGACGACGAGCGGGATGGCCCTGAGCTCCGTCTCGGGATCGACCTTTATCGATTCGGCGGGATTCGCCGTGACTGTCACCGGCGGCGCGGGAACCGTTAACGTCGGCAGCGCCGCCGTGCCCGCCTCGGGCCTCCACATCTACGCGCCGGGCGCGACCGTCAGCCTGGGGTCCGCGCTCGTCGCGCGGAATCTCGTGAAGTACGCGGGAAACCTGGCCATGGGCGGGAATACCCTGCAGACGGCCTTCGACCTGGTCCTCATCGGAGCGGGCTACGGGATCGCGGACGCTGAATCCGCCGTCGCCGACCTTTACGCCTACGACAACGCGCTCCGGACCGGAGCGAACGATCCGGATGGAATCCTCGCCGATCCCCGGACCGCGTTGGTCGCGGCCGTTCCCCTCTCGCTCACCCCCGTCAATCCGGCTTCCTACGGCGGGAACGTCTCCGGGCTCGGCGCCGTGACGGCGGGCGGGAATTTCTACGTGAACGGCGGAACGCTCTCGCCGCAGGGCGCCTCGTGGACGCTCGCGGTTCCCGCCAACGACGACGCGGGCGTCGCCTTCGCCGAGGCGTACCACGCGACCATACAGAACTGCGCCGCCTCGGGCGGCTGGATAGCGGCGCCGGCCGCTCCCGCCGCCGAGGGCAATACCCTGACGGGCTGCTCCGGGAACTGGGATTCGGCCCGGCCGGCCTTCCTCGCGGGCACCGCCGGCGACAGCGATGGAGGAACGGTGACGATCCTCGACGACGTCCTCCGCGTCGAGATCGATTCAGGCGCCTTCGAGAACAGCCGGAACGAGATATCGCGCGCGGTCGCGGCCTCGAGCGTCCTGGTCGGGAACGGAGCGTCGGCGTTCTCCGGCTCGTTCACGAACCCCGCGTGCACCGTCTCGACGGACGGCGCGGGCGACATCGCCGTCTTCTACCTCCGCTCCCCCGTGACCTGGAACACCGACGCGAACGGAACCGGGCCCGGCGACGTCACCGCGGCCGGAACCGCCGCGAATCCCTCGCGGAGCACCGACCGCTCCGGCGCGGAACAGAACGTCGCGGTGAACCTCGAGGTCGTCAAGGCGGCGGGAGGCCTCTTCCAGACCCTGCGAGACAGCCACAAGAACCGCATATCGCACTACGGGGCCGCCTCCCGCTTCACGGGCGCGGCGGACGCCTGCAGGCCCGTCCTCGTGGCCGTTTCCGCGGGGCAGGCCGCCGATGAACCGATTCTCACCCCCACGCGGGAATTCGACGGGCACAATTACCTCCAGCTCAGGTACTCCGAGCCCGTGAGCGTCTCCGGTCTGGTAGCGGGCTCGGTGAACGTCCGCGCCACGGCGGGATTCGGCGCCATGACCTCCGGCGCGGGGAACCTCGTCTTCGCGGGCCTCCTCACCGTGGCGGGCAGCGCCGCGTCCGGGAGCCGCGACGGTACGCCCCAGACTGAAGCCCTCTGCCGCGCGGGCTACGATATCGTCAACAACGGAACGGGGGCTTTCGGAGCCGACGGCCTCCTGGACTCGGGCAACGTCCTCGGGCTCCACGGCCTCCACGTTTCCGTGGCCGGTTTCTCGGCTTTCTCGGCCCCGTACCGTTTCTGGCCCGGCTACCTCACCGCCCTGACCGATCCCTCGGATGCGGCGGCCGTCGCGAGCGCCCCATACAACGCTGGAATAACCGATTCGGCGGGGAACCCCCTCGAGGCCGCGCAGGATACCGCGCCCCCCGCTGGCTACGCGGCGAACCAGGCGAAGGCCCCCGTGACCGCGCAAGCCGCCGTGAAGCCCGACGAGATTACCTTCACGGGATGGGATATCGCCCGTCCCCGCATTCCCGAGCTCGGCGGCAACTACCTCGTGGTGCCCCTCGCCACCGTGGACCAGGTCGACCACATCGAGATCCGCGTGGCGGAGGACGACGCGGGCGTCGATCCGGAAGACCTCCGCGATTCGAGCTTCGGCTACCTGGGAGGCACTTCCTTCCCGACTATTCCGACCGCGGCCTTCCTCCTCTCGGACGTCGACCTGGACGGGGGCGTCTTCTACGACACGGGATCGGCCTTCTCCACCGGCGTCACGCTGCCCATTTTCGGCGGCTCAGTGAATGTTCCGAACGACGGCTACTTCACGATCAACCTCTCCGGCGCCGAGATGCGCGCCCAATGGACCGCGCGCAGTTCCTTCTACTTCAATTACGCTGAGGGCGTCGGGCGCCTCACGGACACGGCGGGCAACCTCCTCGCGAGTTACGCCGGGAACCTGCCCTGCGTTGAGCGCCAGGCGCCTCGTATGCGCTTCGCGAGCGCGGTGAACGGCGGGAACAGGATCTACCTGCAGTTCAGCGAGCCCGTGTGGCATAATGACATGAGCGATCTGGTGGCCGGAGATTTCGACCTCCAGGGAACGGGCCTGAACGTATCCGCCGTAGAGGTGCTATCTCGGGAGGATCTTCCCGGACCGCAGGATCCCATCCGCGAGGTGATGCTTACCCTCGACGGGAACATCACGGCGAACGACGTGTTCAACGCGCGGATCGTCGGCTTCGCGACCATCGAGGACGTGTTCGGGAACGCGATGGATCCCCTCTCGACGCGGAGGATCACCGACTTCGGGCTCGGCATCGTCGCCCCGCTTTCAGCCTCCGACGGCTTCCACCGGGACGAGGGCGCGGGCGCCGCTGCCTTCGGAACCCTCAGGGTTTTCGACGGATCGGGCCGCCTCTTCGACCGCAACGTCACCGTGACCTCGCGCCTGGACGCGGGCGTCGCTCCCGCGACGCCGACGGAGATGTTCTTCGACGTCGCTCCGCCCGCGAGCGTCCTCTTCCAGCTGGACGTGGCGGGAGCCGCGGGAACGCTCCATCCCGGCGTGTGGGTCCCCTCCGCCATGCCCTCGGTCTTCGGCCAGGCTAACGCGGAGGCTCGCCTCGCTTCGCCCGTCGGACAGGCGGGGAGCGACCGCTCCCACCTCGTCCCCGGAGGCGATGCGGAGATCGTGGACGGCGCCGAGGTCGGCTTCCTCTACCGCGTCGCGGGACTCTATTGCTTCAGGGCCGGGGACCCGAACGATCCCCGGACCTTCGACCTCTTCCGCTACCGCGTCATGGACCCGAGCGCCCAGCGCGGCGGCGTCACCGTCATGAACAACGTCATAGATCCGACGCGGAACGAGCGCGTCGCCATCCAGGTGGACATGCCCCGTTCCGGCGCGCTTTCCGTCCTGGTATTCACCCTTGACGGGGACATTGTTCGCGTCCTCAACCGATCGCCTTCCGCCTCGGGATCGTTCCTGTACTCCTGGGACGGCCGCAACGCGGCCGGCAGGCCCGTGGGACGCGGCCTCTACTTCATCCGCGTGGTCGGGCCCGGCATCGACGAGGTCCGCAAGGTCATGGTGGTGAAGCCCCGGTAACGCGGTACGCCGCGATGACGCGGTACGCCGCGATGACGCGGTACGCCGCGATGACGCGGTACGCCGCGGGGCGGGTCGCCTAGGGCGATGACATCGATGCGAGGAAAATGAAAAGGCGCGTCCGCGAGGGCGCGCCTTTTGCTTATCTGCGGGGAAGAACGGAAGCGGCCGCTCGCTCAGTCGAGGAGATAGTTGAGTTCGGGCTGGGCGATCAGGATCCTTCCCGGATCGAGACCGCCAGCGGAGAGGACGTTGGCGGCGTAGAGGTGGAGCGAGAGGACGGGGTAGGGGCGGGTAGGATCGAAGTCCACCGTGCCGCCCGTGAGCGGCATCTCGGCGCTCACCTTGGTCCAGACGGGATACCCGCCCGAAGGCGCCGTAATGACTTTATCGATGCCGCCCGTGGAGCCCCAGGCCGGATCGTTGGTCCTGATGGCGAGGGTGAGGGCGCGGGACCGATAGGGATCCACGGCCCCGGCGCCGTAGAGGTCGGACGCGGTGGGATCGTTGAGGACCCAGACCGAGAAGCGGTAGCGGCCGGGGATGAGGCCGGGCGCCAGGGCGGCCGAGGCCACGGTCGGGCTCACGTCCATCCTGATGCCCAGGTCGATGATGCGCCGGGTCACGCGGATATCGTCCACGGCGCCGTGCTGATTGATCTTGTCCCCGAAGTACATCGTGATGTCGCCGTTGAAGGCCGTCTGGTCGCGGATGTCGGTCGGGACGCTCGGTATGGATACGAAGATATTATTGGCATTGGGATCGGTCACGACATCGAAGGTGTAATTGAAGTTTATCTGGGTCTCGAGCTTTTTATAGAGGAGATTCACTTGGTACAACGAGCCGGCGGGCGGAACGTTGTCAAGGTTGCCAGACACGAACATGCGGACGTAATCATCGGCGCTGCAATTGAAAACGAGGGATTGGCCGTGGATGGCGTCTAGGGGATTCGAACTGATCGCGATGGCCGGACCGCTCGGAAGGCCCCCATCCGTGACGGCGAAGCGCCCGGGATCGGGGGCGCCGGCCGCATCGGCCTCCAGATCGGGATTCAAGAATAGGTTGTCGATCTCCAGGCGGTAGACCGGCGCGTCCGCTGAGAGGCCCGGAACGGCGCCGGCGCCCACCGTCGTTCCCGTATCCGTCATCGTCACGTACGAGAATCCGTCGCCGACGTAGGGATCGGACTCGAAGGGGAGATACCAGCCGGTAGCCTGCAGGGGCGCCGGGCTCGGCGCGGGGGAGGGATCGGTCGGGAAAGGCGTTCCCGCGACCTGGAAGCCGAAGCCCGCGATCCAGTTGAAGTTCGGGTCCTCGTGCTCGGGGAGGATGGGGTTGGGGAAGTCGCAGGACGCGAGGGACGCGAGGGACGCGAGGGACGCGAGGCCGGCGATGAGGGCGGCGGAAAACGCCCGCGCCGCGAGGGAGTGAATTCCGGAGGCGGAACCGGGTCTTGCCATTGATTACATAATACTCCGATAATCTCCGTGAATCCAGGGCCCGCGCCGGCCGCCCGAGCTTTACATGCCGCGCGGAAAGCCTCTATAGTAAGCGCCGAATCGGCATAAAAGCGCTGAATCGGATCGAAACGAGGATAGAACATGGACGCCGCACAACTAGCGAAGAGCCTCCATCCTCTCGAGGTGAAGGTCCTCAAGGCCTTCCCCGCGGGGGCGTCGATCACCGCCGGGGACCTCGAGGCCAAGCTCTCGTACAAGACGGGACAGGCCAACCAGGCCTTCTCCTGGCTCGCCGCCAAGGGACTCGCCGCCGAGGCGTCCCGCGTCCGCGCCACGGTCTTCGAGCTCACCGAGGTCGGCAGAGCCGCGCAGAAGGACGGCACCCCCGAGGAGCGGATGTGCCGCTTCCTCGCCGAGAAGGGCCCCATGGCCCTTCCCGCCGTCGTGGAGGCCCTGGGGATCGAGCAGAAGGACGCGGGATCGGCCTTCGGGCTCCTCTCCAAGGAGGGCGCCCTCTCCATGGACGCCGAGAAGCGCGTCGTCCTGAACGAGGATTGGTTCAAGAAGGGCCACGCGAGCGGCGGCAAGAAGCCCCGCATCAAGCTCATCCGCGATCTCCTCGACCGGGCGGCCGCCTCGGGCGGCTCCCTCGACGAGAAGGCACTCTCCCCCGAGGAGCAGGCGGCCATGGCCGGCGTTTCCAAGAAGCGCGGCGCCGCCGACTCCCTCTTCAGGACCGCCGAGCGCGAGACGGTGGCCTACGCCCTCGCCCCCGCCTGCGCGGAGGTGGCCTCGGTCTTCGACGAGCTCGGCATCACGGGCGAGGAGATCGGGAAGCTCACCCCCGGCATGCTCCAGGACGGTTCCTGGAGGAAGGGGAGCTTCCGCGCCTACAACATCGGCGTGCAGCCGGCCCGCGTCATCCCCGGGAGGCGCAATCCCTACGCGGCCTTCCTCGAGAGCGTCAAGGACAAGCTCGTCTCCCTCGGCTTCGAGGAGTTCGACGGGAGCATCGTGGAGACCGAGTTCTGGAACTCGGACGCCCTCTTCATGCCGCAGTTCCACTCCGCCCGCGACATCCACGACGTCTACTACGTGAAGGAGCCCCAGGCGGCCAAGGCCATCGAGGAGCCCTACCTCTCCAACGTCGCGTCCGCCCACGAGAACGGCGGCTCCACGCAGAGCCGCGGCTGGAACTACGCGTTCGACAGGAATTTCACGAAGCGCCTCATCCTCCGCTCGCAGGGCACGGTGCTCTCCGCGCGCCAGCTCCCCACGGCCAAGGTCCCGGGCAAGTACTTCGGCATCGCGCGCTGCTTCCGCTACGACCAGGTGGACGCCACGCACCTCTCGGACTTCTACCAGACCGAGGGGATCGTGCTGGGCGAGGAGGTGAACCTCCGCACCCTGCTCGGCTTCCTCGAGATGTTCGCCGTGGAGGTGGCCGGGGCGACGGACGTGAAGTACGTGCCGGGCTATTTCCCCTTCACCGAGCCGTCGGTGGAAGTGCACATCAAGCATCCGGTGCTCGGCTGGTTCGAGCTGGGCGGCTCCGGCATCTTCAGGCCGGAGGTCACCGAGCCCCTGGGCGTGAAGGTCCCGGTGCTCGCCTGGGGCCTCGGGATCGACCGCATGGCCCTCATGGCCCTCGGCCTCACCGCCCTCCGCGAGCTCTTCTCGCCCGACCTGGAGAAGGTCAGGCTCCGCCGCTCCACCGCGAGCTTCAAGTGAGGAAGGGAAACTAGCATGCCCAAGATAGAAGTCAACGAAACCCTCTTCTGGAAGCTCCTGGGGAGGAAGTACGGCAGGGACGAGCTCGACGCGGCCCTCCCCTGCGCCAAGGCCGAGCTGGACGAGTGGCCGGATCAGTCCCTCCCCGAGGCCGAGCGCGCGATCAAGATCGAGCTCAACGACACGAACCGCCCCGACCTCTGGTCCACGAGCGGCCTCGCGCGCGCCCTCAAGGCCCACGCGAGCGGGAACGTCCCCTCGTACCCCTTCTTCTCCCGCGAGGGCGACGTCAAGGACGCGGGGAGCCTCAGGGTGCAGGTGGACGCCTCCGCGAAGGACGTGCGCCCCTATATCGCCGCCTTCGTGATCTCCGGCAAGCCCATCTCGGACGCCCTCCTCAAGGACGTCATCCAGACCCAAGAAAAGCTCTGCTGGAACTTCGGGCGGAAGCGGAGATCCATCGCCATGGGCGTCTACCGCTCGGCCAAGATGCGCTATCCCGTCAAGTACGCCGCCGTGGATCCCGACGCCACCGCTTTCGTGCCGCTCGGCATGGAGAAGAAGCTCAGCCTGAGGCAGATCCTCAAGGAGCATCCCAAGGGGCAGGAGTACGGCCACATCCTCGACGGGCTTTCAAAATTCCCCTACCTCGCGGACGCCGCGGGGGAGACCCTTTCCTTCCCGCCCATCATCAACTCCGCGACCCTGGGCGCCGTGGAAGTGGGCGACACGGACCTCTTCGTCGAGCTCACGGGCTCGGACCTCCCCTCGCTCTGCGTGGCCGCGTCCATCGTGGCCTGCGACTTCGCGGACTCGGGCTACGCGATCAAGCCCGTGCGCGTGGATTACCCCTACGATACGCCTTTCGGCCGTTCGGTGACCTTCCCGTATTATTTCCAGAAGCCCGTCGCCTGCGGGCTCGAGCGCGCGTCCAAGACCCTGGGCCGGTCCATCTCCATGGAGGAGGCTCGGAAGGCCCTCGCCCGCATGGCCTGCCTGACGGACGGCCACGGCCAGTACGTGCAGGTCTTCCCGCCCGAGTACCGGAACGACTTCCTCCACGCCGCCGACGTGGTGGAGGACGTCATGATGGGCGCGGGGATGGAGACCTTCCCGCCCGAGCGCCCCTCCGACTTCACGATCGGACGGCTCACGCCCGTCGAGACCCTCTCGCGGAGGGCCAAGGACCTCATGACGGGGCAGGGCTTCCAGGAGATGATCTACAACTACCTGGGATCCGGAGCGGACTACGCGGACAAGATGGGGATCGATCCAAAGGCCCTCATCCGCATCGCCAACCCCATGTCGGAGAGCGTCGAATTCGTGAGGAACTCGCCCCTCCCCGGGCTCCTCGGCTCCGAGGCCGCCTCGGGCGGCGCGGCGTATCCGCACCGCATGTTCGAGATCGGCAAGGTCGTGGTGAAGGACCCCAAGGAGAACTACGGATCCAAGACGAGGCAGTGGCTCGGCTTCGTGATCGCGCACGCGGAGGCGGACTTCAACGAGGCCGCCGCGGCGCTCAACGCCCTCCTCTTCTACCTCTCCGCGGACTTCGCGCTCGAGGAATCCGACGACGCGCGCTTCATCCCGGGGAGGCAGGCGCGGATCCGCTCCGGCTCCCGCGTCCTGGGCGTCTTCGGCGAGGTCCACCCCGCCGTGCTCGAGCGCTGGGGCATCGGCATGCCCTGCTCCGCGGGCGAGCTCGACCTCGAGACCCTTCTCGAGGGCAGGGCCTGACCCTCCGGGCTTTCCCGCCGGGCCCGGCTCCGGTCCGGGTCCGGCGCGAAAGCCCGCCGCTTCCTCGATTCGCGTAAATTCCGATAGATACCCGCATCCCCGCGGGGTCCGGCCCGAGCGATTGACAGCCGGGCCCGTTCCGGGCCAGCCTCGTCGCGGAGGATCGCATCATGCAAGCGAGAGAATACCGGCTGGCCCTCGTGGGCGCGGGAACGGTGGGCGGCGCGGTCGCGCGCCAGATCATGGCGGAGGCGGAGTCCGTCGCGGCGCGTACCGGCGTGAAGCCCGTCCTCACGCGCGTCGTGGAGAAGGACGCCGCCCGGGTGCGCGAGCTCGGCATCCCCGAAACCCTCTGCAGCTCGCTCGAGGCCGCAGTGGCCGACCCGTCGATCGACGCGGTCATCGAGCTCGTGGGCGGGACCGGCTTCGCGCGGAAGGCCATCGAGGCCGCCCTCTCCGCCGGAAAGCCCGTCGTCACCGCCAACAAGGCCCTCCTCGCGGAATCCGGTCCCGAGCTCTTCGCCCTCGCGCGGAAACACAAGGCCTGGATATCCTTCGAGGCCTCCTGCGAGGGCGCCGTGCCCGTGATCCGCGCCCTCACCGACGGCCTCGTCGCCAACCGCGTGGACGCCCTCTACGGGATCGTGAACGGCACCTGCAACCACATCCTCTCCGCCATGACCAAGTCCGGCCAATCCTACGCGGACGCGCTCGCCGACGCGCAGAAGGGCGGCCTCGCCGAGGCCGACCCCACCCTGGACGTGAAGGGCATGGACTCGGCCCATAAGCTCACCATCATGGCCTCCCTCGCCTTCGGGCGGAGGGTGCGCCTCGGCTCCTTCCCCGTCTCGGGCATCGACGATCTGGACGTGAAGGACATCAGGTACGGGCGGGAGCTCGGCTACGTCCTCAAGCTCCTCGCCGCGGCGGAGCGCCGCCACGAAGGCGTGAGCCTCCGCGTGCGGCCCCACTTCATCCACGAGGAGCACCCCCTGGCCTGGGTCTCCGGCGCCTTCAACGCCGTGAGCGTCTACGGCCACGCCTCAGGGCACACCATGCACTACGGTCGCGGCGCGGGCGGCCTCCCCACGGCCTCCGCCGTGCTCGCGGACGTGGTGTCCTCCGCGCTCGGCACCGCGGGCGCCCTCTTCTCCTCCCTGCGCATCTTCCCGGACCTCACCGAGGACGCCGTCGTCATCGATCCCGGCCTCAACACGAGCCGCTACTACGTGCGCCTCTCCGTGGCGGACGTCCCGGGCGTGCTCGGGAAGGTGGCGGGCATCCTGGGGGACAAGGGCATCAGCATCTCGAGCGCCCTCCAGAAGGAACTCGGACGCGACGACGGGGCGGGCAAGGCCGTGTCCGTGGTCATCACCACCCACGAAGCCCTGGAAGGGAGCATGCGTACGGCGAGCGAGGAGATAGCCGGACTCAAGGAATCCCTCGCGGCCCCGGTGGTCATTCCCATCATGGACGAGTACCGGGAGTTCAGCAGGTAGGATTCCATCCGCCGAGCGCGATAAAAGGCTCCCCGCGCGGGGAGCCTTTTCATTTCGATTGGTTCAGGAGCCAGGCGAACATCGCCGCATCAGCGTACGCCCTAGTCCACGCGTCATGGTGATTCGGCCCTTCGCCGGTCCCGTAGACTGTCAGAATCGGTTCGGGAACCGCCGGGATTTTCTTCAATTCGTCGATCCAGCCTTCAGTCAGGCTGACGTCGAGCTGCGCGTCGTCTTCGTTATGGAAGGCCCAGATCGGCATGGACGCGAGGTTTCCCAGCTTCCCGAGACGGTCGGCGGCATCATAGACGCCCTCATAGCTGCAGATGGGCACGATGGCGGCGATCTTGTCGGCATGGTCGAGCGCGTACATCCAAACCGCGCCGCCGCCCATGCTGAGACCGGTCAGATAGATGCGGTCCGGATCGACGCGGTACTCCTCCAGGATGAAATCGACCATCTCATCAAGGCTCTCGTAGCCGTCGAAGTCCCAGTAGCCGCCATCAGGGCATTGGGGAGCGATGATGACCGCTGGATAATCCGCCGTGAGGAGATTCTGCGCCAAACCGCCTGAAAAACCGCCCCGCTCCGTGAGGAGCCTCGGCAGTTGGTTCTGCGGGGAGTCGGTCGACGTTCCGTCGCATTTCCCGTTGCCGCGATGGTACAGGCCGTGCAGGAAGAGGATCACGGGGGCCTCAGCCTCCGGGCGCTTGAAATAACTCTCCGGACGGTAGAGGTAATACCCGAAGGGCGCGCCATCGTCGTCTATGGACACCGGCGTGAGCCGCCGCTGGAGCTGGATAACGCGGTGCGTGGTAAGCGCTTCGGCCATGCCCGAGTCGCCATCCTCCACGGCCAGGTAGGCATGGCAGGCCCTGTCGTCCTGGAGCCCCGTAACGGATATCGTCCGCGAGGAGACCGCCTCGAGGACGCCCGAACCGTCGTAGGCCTCGGGATGATCCAGAACTTCCTTCTTTATGGAAGCGCCATCCTCTTGGCTGAGCGGGGCTTCCGAGACGAGGTAATACAGCGTGGCCGGGCGGGTCAGTTCCACCTCGATGTCCAAGGAAACCGCTCCTGAGCTGAAGGTCGGAGAGGCATAGGCCCAGGCTAACTCACCGGATTCCGGGATCGAGCAGGCGGCCGCGAGCGCGAAGGACGATATCGCGATGAATGCCGCGAAGAACTTTTTCATGGGATCTCCTCGGGGGCAGTATATCGCGGGAGGCCGCTAGAACGCTGAGAAGGGAGGGGGCGAAGCTGGCGTTCAGTTGAATTCATGTTAATTATAATTGAGGACGACGTCATGTATAGGACTGTCTATGCCTACAATGATAATGGGACCTATG
>CAYNQK010000058.1:0-2960 GCA_964399285.1 uncultured Spirochaetales bacterium
AGATGGAGGTGGACGGCACCTTCGAGAACCTGACCAAGAAGGAGATCGCCCAGCTCCAGAAGGAAAAGACCAAGCTCGAGAAGAACCTGGGCGGCATCAAGGAGATGAAGGATCTCCCTGGCGTCGTGTTCGTCATCGACACGCGCAAGGAGGCCATCGCCGTCGCGGAAGCCTCGCGGCTCGGCATCCCCATCGTCGCGGTCGTCGACACCAACTGCAACCCCGACGGCATC
The DNA here is from genome assembly GCA_964399285.1 of uncultured Spirochaetales bacterium. Lineage (GTDB taxonomy): Bacteria > Spirochaetota > Spirochaetia > Treponematales > JBGSOB01 > CAYNQK01. Next base: position 234 of record CAYNQK010000058.1, read on the forward strand.
ACCTACCCCATCCCGGGCAACGACGACGCCATCCGCTCCATCACCCTCTTCACGCAGATCATCGCCAACGCGGTGGTCGACGCGGACAACGAGGCCGGCCTCAAGATCATCGAGGGCCTCAGCGAGGAGGAGGGCCTCGAGGAAGGCCAGGCCGAGGGCGCCGCTCCCGCCGCCGCGGAGGAGCAGGAGCAGGAGCTGGACGTGGACTACTCCACCTACACCCCCGAGGAGAAGAAGCCCGAGGAGGAGGCCCCCGCCGAGGTCGGCACCCCCCTCGTCGACGAAGACAAGCTCTTCGGCGACAAGTAATCGAGGAGAATTCCTAATGGCTGAGATAAAGGCACAGGACGTCAAGGCGCTCAGGGAGAAGACCGGCGCCGGCATGATGGAATGCAAGAACGCGCTCGTCCAGGCGGGCGGCGACTCCGCGAAGGCGGAGAAGATCCTCAAGGAGATGGGCCTCGCCGCCGTGGAGAAGCGCGTCGGCAGGGCGACCAACGAAGGCAAGGTCTTCGTGAAGGTCAAGGGCGACAAGGCCGTCCTCCTCGAGCTCTCCTGCGAGACGGACTTCGTCGCCAGGAACACCGACTTCATCGCCCTCGGCGAGAAGCTCCTCGACGTGATCCTGGACAAGGGCCTCACGGCGATCGACGACTCCCTCAACGTCATGGTCTCCGACGTCGCCTCCAAGATCAAGGAGAACATGGGTCTCAAGCGCTTCGAGGTGGTGAAGGCCGGCCCCGCCGAGCACCTCCACGCCTACGTGCACGGGGACAAGCTCTGCGTGCTCGTGAAGGCGGCCGCCGCCGACGCCGCGGCCTTCTCCAAGGAGGCCGTGCAGGCCTTCGTGCACGACGTGGCCCTCCACGTCGCGGCCTTCAGCCCGCTCTTCCTGGACGCGACCAAGGTGCCCAAGGATTACATCGCGGAGCAGGAGGCGATCTTCGTCAAGCAGATGGAGCAGGACGAGAAGCTCAAGGGCAAGCCCGCCAACGTGCTCGACGGCATCGCCAAGGGCAAGCTCAAGAAGCACCTCGCGGAGATCTGCCTCGTGGAGCAGCCCTTCGTGAAGGACGAGAAGCGCTCCGTCGGCGCCGTCGCCGCCCAGACGGGCAAGGACGCCGGGACCCAGATATCGATAGCCGACTTCAGGTATTTCCGCGTCGGCCAGTGACGCGGAGGACGGGCCGCGGGGCGGACGCTCCGCGGCCTTTTTTCATCACGCGGGGGTGAATATGGATACGATTGCGTCCTGCGAAGAGAAGATGGGGAAGACGGTAGACGCGATGAAGGGCGAATTCGCCGGCGTCCGGACCGGGCGCGCCTCGGCGGCCCTCCTCGACCGGATACGCGTGGAGTGCTACGGCCAGAAATCGCCGATCTCGCAGGTGGCCACGGTCTCCATTCCCGAGGCGAGGCTCATCGTGATCCAGCCCTGGGATCGCGCGCTCATGGCCGAGATCGAGAAGGCCGTGAGGACCTCCGACCTCGGCGTCAATCCCTCGAACGACGGCAAGGTCATCCGCATCGCCATCCCCCCCCTCACTGAGGAGCGGAGGAAGGACCTCGTGAAGTCCGCCCGCGCCATGGCCGAGCAGGCGCGCGTTTCGGTTCGCAACATACGGCGCGACGGCAACGAGGAGATCAAGAAGGCGGAGAAGGACGGCAAGCTCACCGAGGACGAGGCCAAGAAGGCCGAGGAGGCCCTCCAGAAGGCCACCGACGCCCACATCTCCCAGATCAACAAGGTCTTCGAGGAGAAAGAGAAGGAAATCCTCGAGGTCTAGCATGACCGAGAGCAAGCCGCGCCACCTCGCCATCATCATGGACGGGAACGGTCGGTGGGCCAAGGCGCGCGGCCTTCCCCGGACCGAAGGACACCGAAAGGGCCTCGAGGCCGCCAAGCGCGTCGTGCGTGCCGCGAGCGCGGCGGGCATCGAGGCGATCACCCTCTTCGTGTTCTCCACGGAGAACTGGAAGAGGGCGAAGGACGAGGTCGATTTCCTCATGGTCCTCATCAAGAGCTACCTCACCAGGGAATTCGACTTCTACCGCGAGCTGGGCGTCCGGCTCCTCCATTCGGGGGACTTGGACGGCCTGCCCGCCGACGTACGAACGGAGATCGAGTCCGTCACCCGAGACACCGCCTCCAATACGGGCATGGCGGTGAACCTGGCGATCAACTACGGCGGCCGGGCCGAGATCCTGCGCGCCGCGAACGCCGCGATCGCGGACGCCGTCCGCGCGGGACGCTCTCCCGAGATCGCGGAGGCCGACATCGACGCGCGAATCTTCCATCCGGAGCTTCCGCCGCCGGACCTCATCGTGCGGACCGCGGGAGAGCAGCGGCTCAGCAATTTCCTTCTTTGGCGATCGGCCTACGCGGAGTTATATTTCAGCGAGAAGCTCTGGCCGGACTGGACCGCCGAGGATCTCGGGGAAGCCATCAGGGCGTACTCCGAACGAGTTCGACTCTACGGGGGTAACCGTTGAAACAGCTCACTGGCAGGCTTCTCATATTCTTCCTCGGAATACCCTTGATCGTCGCGATCATCCTCTTCCTGCCGTATCGGGGCAACGTCGGCTTCGCCGCCCTCGTTATCGCGTTCTCCGCTCTCGGAGGCGCCGAGGCCGCCGCCTTCTTCAAGGAAGGGCGAAGCCGCGCGGGAGCGGCCTGGGGCGCCGTGGCCGGGGGGCGTGCGCCCCGCGGGCCCGGACCCGACGCGG
>CAYNQK010000058.1:2970-18635 GCA_964399285.1 uncultured Spirochaetales bacterium
GGCCTTCATCATCGCCGTCCTCGCCGGCGAAGCCTGCAGCGCGGCGGAGCGCGTCCCAGGAATCATCGATCGCGCGGTTTCACGGACCTTCCCCCTCCTCTACCCGGGAATCCTCTCGGCCTTCATGGTCGCCATCGGCGGCCTCGAAGGGGGATACGTCCCCGTCTTCGTCTTCATCGCCGTCACGTTCGCGAACGACTCCCTCGCCTGGGCTTTCGGGATGCTCCTCGGGAGGAAGCGCAACATCGTCCCCGTGAGCCCCAACAAGTCCGTAGCCGGGTTCATCGGGGGGCTCGCGGGATCGGTGGCCGCGGCCGCCATCGCGCGCCTCATCGCGCCCGGCGCGCTGGGCGGCGGGATACTCGCCTGGGCCGCGATCGGATTCGCGACGGGCGTAGCCACGGTCATTGGCGATCTCGCGGAGTCGGGGCTCAAGCGGTCGGCCGGCGTCAAGGACTCGGGATCGATCATGCCCGGGCGGGGCGGCGTCCTCGATTCCATCGACTCCCTCCTCTTCGCGGCGCCGGCCTTCCTGGCCGCGGTCAAGGTCATGGAGGCGCTGGGCGCGCGATGAGAGGCCGCAAGAAGGTCATACTCCTCGGAGCGTCGGGCTCCATCGGGAAATCGACGCTGGACGTCATCAGGGCCGGAGCGGACAGGCTCGAGCTCGTCGCGGCGAGCGTCCACGGGGACCTCGCGGCGGCCCGCGCGATCGTGTCGGAGTTCGCCCCGGCGGCGCTCTGCGTATCGGGAGAGGGGATCGCCTTCGAAGGCGCGACGCACGCGGGGCGCTCCGGCCTCGATCGAATGATCAGGGAAACGGAGGCGGACATCGTCCTCAACGCCGTCCCGGGAGCCGCCGGCATCGAGCCGTCCATGGCAGCCGCCGAGTCGGGGAAGGACCTCGCGCTCGCCAACAAGGAAACCATGGTCTGCGCGGGGCGGATCGTCAAGGAAGCCCTGTCGGCCGCGGGGCGCGGGCTCCTCCCCGTCGACTCGGAGCACTCCGCCCTCTTCCATCTCCTCGAGGGACGGCCCCGCGCCGACGTGGCCGAACTCGTCATCACCGCTTCGGGCGGGCCCCTGAGGGACGCCCCCGTCGAGGAGATCGCGGACGCGCCGCTCGAACGCGTCCTCGCGCATCCCACCTGGTCGATGGGGAGGAAGATCACCATCGATTCCGCGACCATGGCCAACAAGGGGCTCGAAGTGATCGAGGCCATCGAGCTCTTCGGCTTCCCCCCGGAATCGATCCGGGTCGTCGTGCATCCCGAGAGCATGGTCCATTCGCTCGTGCGCCTGAGGGACGGCTCGCTCTACGCGCAGATATCGAAGCCGGACATGCGCCTGCCCATACACAACGCCCTGTATTGGCCGGAGAAACCGCCCTGCCCCTTCGGCGCCCTCGACCTCGCGGGAGCGTCGCTCAGCTTCAGGGCCCCTGATACGGAACGCTATCCCCTCCTCGCCCTCGCCTACGAGGCCGCGAGGCGCGGAGGGGCCTATCCCATCGCCTACAACGCCGCGAACGAGATCGCCGTGGAAGCCTACGTCTCCGGGGAGATCCGTTTCGGCGGCATCGCCTCGGCCGTCGCGGAGGCCCTCGAGGACGACTTCGCGGAGCCCGCCCGCGACATCGGGGCGGTCCTCGCCTCGGACGGCCGGGCCCGCGAAGCCGCGCGGAAAGCGCTCAAAAGGATGAAAGCATGATAATCGTCATCGGAATCGTCGCCCTCTCCCTCGTCGTGTTCGCGCACGAGCTCGGGCACTTCGTCGCCGCGAAGATCTCGGGGATCGAGGTGGAGCGCTTCTCCATCGGCATCGGGAAGCGCCTCGCCGGCTTCAAGATCGGGAAGACGGATTACTGCGTCTCCCTCCTTCCCCTGGGCGGTTTCTGCAAGATGAAGGGCGAGGACAGCTTCGCCAAGGCCCTCGGCAAGGGCGACGACTACATCGCCGCGGAGCCGGGTTCGTTCTACGCGGCCCATCCCCTGAAGCGGATCTTCGTCGCGATCATGGGCCCCTTCTTCAATTTCGTCTTCTCCGTCCTCGTGCTCTCCATCCTCTGGATCGCCGGATTCACGATCCGCGATTCGGATAACAGGATACTCCTCTCGTCGTCCTATCCGGGCGCGGGCGGCGGGCCCATCGCGCAGGGCAAGCTCAATCCGGCCGACGAGGCGGGGCTCATGGACGGCGACAGGATCCTCTCGGTTGACGGCGTCAAGACGCCCCACTACTCGGACATCCGGAGGGAGATCGCGAAGAGCGGAGGCAGGGCCCTCAAGCTCGAAATCGAGCGCTCGGGATCGACCATGGAACTCGTCGTCGTTCCGGCGCGGGACGCCAAGGGCCGCGGGTGGAAGGTAGGCATCTTCGATTTCGTGGAACCGATCGCGGCGTCGGTGCGGCCCGACGGTCCGGCCGCGCGCGCGGGCCTCGTCGAGGGAGACAGGATCGTCGCCGTGGACGGAATTCCCCTTAGGTCGCGCGAGGACCTCGCGTCGAGCTTCGCGGCCCGGCCCTCCTCCGCGGAGCTTACGATCAGGCGCGCCGATGCCGAGCGGAAAATGACGATATTCCCGGACTACGACGGGAGCGGCAACCCGTCCCTCGGGATAACGCTCCCGGAAGTGGAGTACCGCTCGGAAGAAGTCGGTTTCGCGGGCGGATTCCGCCGCGGATTCGAGGAGACCGTGGGCATACTCGGGGCGATCCTCGAATCCTTGGGCGGGATCTTCCGCAAATTCGACGTTCGCGAGTCCGTGGGAGGCGTCGCGCGCATCATCTATTTCACCGGGGATACCGCCGTTTCGGGTTTCTCCTCGGGATTCCGCTCCGGCATCGAGTCCCTCTTCCGCTTCCTCGCGGGCATCAGCGTCTCCCTCCTCGTGACCAACCTCCTCCCTATTCCCGTCCTCGACGGCGGCCTCATCGTGATCTTCCTGATAGAGACGATACGGAGGAAGCCGCTCAAGGCCAGGACCCTCTACCGCATCACCCTCGCGGGTTTCGCGGTCGTGGGCGCGATCTTCCTCTTTTCGACGTTCAGTGATATCCTGTTCTTCTCGTCAACGCCGAAGTAGCGAAAGGAGGGCCCGATGGCCACCATCACCTGCATCTGCGAGCGGAGCTTCGACGCCGAAGTCCCCGAGGAGATCGATCTCGACGCCGACGGGACGGCTATCCCGTCGATCCTCGAGGGTTCGTTCCTGAACTACCGCTGCCCCTCCTGCGGCAAGCTCCTTAAGCCGGAATTCCCCCTCCGCCTCGTATCGGCCTCGCGCAAGGCAGAGATCCGCTTCCTCCCCGAGAGCGAGCGGGGCTCCTTTTACGCGGGCGCGGTGAAAACGCCCGCCGGGGCCGATGTCGTGATCGGCTACCCCGAGCTCCTGGACAGGATCCGCGCCCTCCAGGCGGGGCTCGACCCGCGTGCCCTCGAAATCATGAAGTACGTGTACCTCGAGAAAGCCGAGGAGAAGTGCCCCGACGGGGAGATCCGCGTCTACCTGGGCGGAGTCGAGGGGGACTCGATCCTCTTCCACATCCACGGAATGGCCAAGGACGAGATCGCCGTCGTGAAGGCCTCGCGCGCCATGTACGACAAGACGCTCAAGGACCTGCCCAATCGCGCCAAGATGGCCCCCTACTCCACGATCCTGACGCCGCCTTATATTTCAGTGAGAAGGCTGGACCTGGAGGAATGAGGATGAGGCGCCTCGCCCTCGGATTCCTCGTCCTCGCGGCTCAAGCCGCTTTCGTCGCCGAGAACGCGTTCGCCGCCGCAGGCGGGCCCGCCGCGGAGGGCGCGCCCGCGGCCGATGGCGCGCCCGCCGCCGATGGCGCGCCCGTCGCCGATGGCGCGCCATCGGGGTTCTCGGGGAAGGCGCTCTCGATCGTCCGCCTCGGCCCCTCGGGGATCGTCCTCTTAGGCGAGGAGGGCGGTTTCGTCACCGCCTGGGATCCCGGGACGGGAGAGCTCGGACCACGCGTCCAGGCAGGGCTCGGCAACATCGACGCCCTCGCCGCTCGACCGGGCGCGGACGAGGCCGCTGCGATCGAATCCTCGGGGCCCCGCGGCGCAGTCCTCAGGGTCCTGTCCTGGGAGGACGGAGCGCTCGCGGAGCGCTTCTCGGCTTCCCTCCCCGAGCGCCCCCTCCATGTCGGCTATTCGCCTAAGGGAGGGCTCATCGCGCTCGGCATGGGCACGCGGGAGGGATTCCTCCTCCTGGACGCGGAGGACGGTTCGCCCGTAGAGGTCCCCTACGAGGCCGGTCCCTCCTCTTTCGTCGCCGTCGGCAGCTCGGAGACGTCCATGCTCCTCTACTCGCCGGCGGGAAGACTGAGCTACGTCGGAATCCCCTCGGGGAAACGCATCGCCGAGACGCGGACCCTGCCGGGGCTCGCTTCCTTGAAGCTGACTCCGGATAAGCGGAACCTCGTCTCCCTGAGCGGCGGAGACGTCGTCTTCATCGACGCCGTGAACGGACGGACCTCGAGGTCCCTCGGGCTCAAGGGCGTGACCGCCTTCGATCTCGACGCGGACGCCGCCGTCATCGCGTCCGTCGCGGGCGGCGGGCTCGCGCGCTGCCGGGGGACGGAGCGTCCGGTCGCCCTAGAGACGTCCGGTGAGGCGCCGCGCGTACCCCTCAAGTCGTTGGCCGTCCATGAGGACGGAACGGTCGCCGTCGCGGCTGACGGCGTTCCATGGTCTTTCAGCATCGATCCCTCCGTTTCCGGCGCTTTCCCCCGGGGAGAGCCCTTTCCGCCCGTCTCCGACGCCGCGGGTTCTCCCTCCGGAAGCGTCGAGGGCTTTTACCTCGCGTCGGAGGGATCGATCTACTTCCTCGGCGTCGCAGAGGAAGGCGAGGGTCTCCTTCTCGCTCGCGTCGACGCGGCGATTCCCCGGGGAGCCGCGAGGCTCGCGGCCTTCGGGTCCTCGCTCTGGGCAACCGTGGCGGAGCAAACCGGTACCGCCGTATTCCGCGCGGATATAGGAACGGGCGAAGCGAGGAAGGCCGCGACGTCCGCATCCTCGATACGGGATCTCTCGGCGTCGGAATCCGGGGCCCTCGCCGTCTACGAGACGAGGGCTTCGGAGGCCATCTCCCCGAAGGGATCCAAGCGGAAGTGGCAGGCCGTGCCCGGCCTGCAATGCGCGACCTGGATCGACGCGGACCGGATCGTCTTCGGGAAGAACCTGGGCGGCGGATTCCCCTCCTCGCTCTTTTTGTCCAAGGCCTCGACCGGAGAGCTCCTTCCCCTGCCGCACGAGGCCGTATCGGTTTTCAGGCTCGCGCGCGCCGCGGAAAACGGCGTCGCTTGGGGATTCGGGATCGCGGACGAGGGAGGCGGGCCGAGGACGGCGCTCTGGCGCTTCACGGCGGTCCCGTTCAAGGCGGAGGAGATCGATTCTGCCGAGGGAGCGCGCTTCGACGCTTCGATCGCTACCTTCCCCGACGGATCGATCGCCTATGCGTTCGGAGGGAAGAGCGTCCGCGGCCTCTCAGCCGAGGGGAACCGGATCGAGATCCTGAGCGCTCCCGTCGCCGTCCGCATGATACGAGCCTCGGGAGCCCTCGCTCTCCTCGTCTACCGCGATGACAGCTTCTCGCTCCTCCGTCCAGGGAACCGGGAGCCGGTCGCGCGCTACGCGATTTCGGGCGAGGCCGGGCTCGAGAGGATCGACTGAGGCGCGGGGCCCTCGGCCATCAGGGCGAGCGAGCGCTCCGCCTAAGGCGAGCGATCGCTCGGCCCGGACTCAGTCGTGGGAAGGATTCTCCGAGATCTTCTTGATCGCTTCCTTCACCGCCGCGACGACCTTGGGCCCGTAATCGCCCTCGTTCATGCTATGGGCGTACATCGTGCCGAGGAGCGAGACCCGGTACAAGGGCGGGAGCTTGTTGAGCGCGTAGGCGGCCATGTCGAGGACGCAGTCCTGGCAGACGCAGATCCCCTGGTGCTCCCCGGATTCCAGGCGCTGGCCCAGCTCGTCGAGCACCATCCGCTCAACTTCGTTGACGAGGATGGAGAAATCGTAGTTACGCTTGAACGCTTCGTTGGCCATCTTTCCCCCCGCTAGGAATCCTAAGGCCTCTAGGACGATTTATCAAGGTTCTCGAAGCGGGTAAAGGCCGGGACGAACATGACGTCCACCGTGCCGACGGGGCCGTTGCGCTGCTTGGCGATGATGAGCTCGGTGGGTATGGGGGGGTACTTCTCCCCGGATTTCTCGTCCGCCCTGCGGTCGCTCTCGCGTTCCCGGTGGAGGAAGATGACGAGGTCGGCGTCCTGCTCCACGGAGCCCGATTCCCTGATGTCCGCGAGGGTGGGCTTCTTCCCCTCGGTCTCCCGCTTGAGCTGGGAAAGCGCCACGATGGGGATCTCGAGCTCGCGAGCGAGGGCCTTGAGGGACCGGGAGATCTCCGCGATCTGCTCGTGGCGCGGTAGCTCGGAGTTCTCCGACGTGACGAGGGTGAGGTAGTCGATGAAGATGATCTTCACGTCCTTGTCGGACTTGAGGCGCCGGGCGAGGCTCCGGAGGTCCAGGAGCTTCATGTTCGGCATGTCGACGATGTAGAGCGGGGCCTCGTAGATCTTGCCAGCTGCGTCGACGATCCTGTCGAGCTCGGAGGCCTTGAGGAGGCCGGTGCGGAGCTTCTCCGAGGGAATCCTCGTCTCCGAGGATATGATGCGCTGCATGAGGGCCATGTCGGACATCTCCAGCGTGAAGAAGCCGACGGGGATGTTGCGGTCTATGGCGATGTGCTGGGCCATGGTGAGGGCGATGGCGGTCTTTCCCACCGAGGGCCGGGCGCCGATCACGGAGAACTCCGAATTCTGGAAACCCGAGGTCATGGAGTCGAGCTCGCGGAAGCCCGAGGGGATTCCCGTGTACTCGTTCTTGGACTGGCAGAGGCGCTCTATCGCCTCGATGGTCCGGGGAAGGATCTCCATCACGCTCTTGTACATGACGCTCTGCTGGTTGCGGAGCGCGTCGAAAATCTTCTTCTGGGCCTCCTCCACCACGGCCCTGGCCTCCATGGACTCGTCGTGGGCCTGGACGTGGATCTCCGCCGCGATCCTGAGGAGGCGCCGGCGGATTGCCTGCTCCTGTACGATGCGGGCGTAGTACTCGACGTTGGCGCTCGAGGGGACTAAGGAGGTGAGGTTGGCGATGTAGCCGGGGCCGCCGGCCGCGTCGAGCTCTCCAGAGAGCTTGAGCTCGTCGGCGAGGGTGATGAGGTCGGCTTTCTTGCCCTTGGCGTAGAGGCTGACGGCGGCGCGGAAAACCACCCCGTTCTGCGGCTCGTAGAAATCGTCGTGCTGTACGAAGCGTATGACCGAGGAGATGGAGTCGGGATCGAGAAGGAGGGCGCCGAGCGTCGCGCGCTCGGCGTCCTCGTTGTGGGGCGGTACCCTGTCCTTGAGGTCCTGGGACCGCACCGCGGTCCGTTACGCTTCCGCGCCGTCCGAGGCCGCGTCGGCCGCGGGGGCCGGCGTCTCCTCGGCCGAGGCCGCTGCGTCCGGGGCGGACTGGCCCTCGGCGGACGCCTCGTCCTGATCGCGCTGCTCGTAGCGGCGCGGGCGGCGGGGCCGCTCGGGAGCGGGCTCGGCCTTCTTGGGCGCCTCGCCGACGATGGATACGCGGACGACGGCCTCGTCCTTCTCGTAAAGGTGGACGATGACCTTGTAGTTGCCCGCGGACTTGATGGCCTTGTCCGGGACCTCGACCTTCTTGCGGTCCACCTCGATGCCCTTCTTGAGGAGCTCGTCGACGATGGTCTGGTTCGTGACGGCGCCGAAGAGCTTCCCGTTGGGGGCGGCGTGCATGGTGAGGGCGATCTCCTCGGCCTCGAGCCTCTCCTTGAGCGAGGAGGAGGCGTTGCGCTTCTCGGCCTTGTTGGCCTCGATCTCCGCCTTGCGCTTCTCGAAGAGGGCGACGGTCTTGGGATTGTGCGGAAGCGCGAATCCCCTCGGGAGGAGGAAGTTCCGCGCGTATCCGTCGGCTACGTTCTTGACGTCGCCCATCTCTCCGAGATTGGGGACGTCCTTCTCCAATATGATCTTCATGGCATGGGCTCCTTTCCTGCGGTCGGTCGCTCTGGCCGGTCTCTCACTTCACCACGAAGGGAAGGAGCGCTATGACGCGGGCCATCTTGACCGCCGCGGCGAGCTCGCGCTGGTGCCGCGCGCAGCTGCCGGTGATGCGCCGGGGGAGGATCTTCCCCCGCTCGGTCGTGAAGCGCCGGAGGACGTCGGAGTCCTTGTAATCGATCTTGAGCTTCTGCGTGCAGAACTTGCAGACCTTCTTCTTGAAGAAGGGCTTGCCCCTGCCGCGGCCGCCGCGCTCGTCGCCGTCGCGGCGGTCGTCGCGACGATCCCCGCGGTCGCCGTCCCGGCGATCGCCATCCGCGCCCTCGCGAGCCCTGAAGGGCTCGCCTTGAGTGGTCTTCTCGTCAGACATATGGTACCCCTGCTTAAAATGGTATGTCGTCGTTGAAATCGTCGGAGCCCCTCGCGGGGGCCTCCTGATCCCTGGCCGGGCCGCCCTGCTCCCTGGCGGGCCGCGCCTGCGCGCCGCCGCCGTAGGAACCGCCGCCCGAGCCTCCGCCGCCTCCGCCCAGGAGCTGGACGTTATTGGCGTAGATCTCTACCTTGCTGCGGCTCTGGCCGTCCTGTTCCCATCGATTCTGGTGGAGTTCCCCCTCCACGGCGACCTGCTTGCCCTTCACCAGGTACTGATTGATGCTCTCGCCCGATTTCCCGAAGAGGACGACGTCGAAGAAGTTGGCTTCCTCGACCCATTCGTCCCCCTGCTTCTTTCGCCTGTTGATGGCGAGCGAGAAGCGGCAGATCGCGGCCCCGCCGGAGCTGTACTTCAGCTCGGCGTCCCTCGTGAGCCTGCCTATCAGCACTACGTGATTGACGTCGCTCATGGATAGCTACCCCTCTCAGGCCGTCAGGCCTCTTTGCGCACGAAAAGGTACTTCATGATCGTGGTGTCGAGCTTGAAGACCTTCTCGACCTCGGGGATCCTCGCTTGGTCGATGTTCATGGTGAAGAGCACGTAGTGGCCGCGCTTCTTCTTCTTGATCTCATAGGCGAGCTCGCGGTCGCCCATGTCGTCTTCTTTGACGATCTCCGCCCCGTGGGCGGTCAAGGTGGCGCGGGCCGCCTGCCAGCCCTGCCTGAATGCTTCCTCTTCCGGATGGAAGATGGAGACAAGTTCGTATTGACGCATGGTTCCTCCCCATGGACTGCCGCGGGCGCCTACCCGCGGGACGCGATTCCGCCCATACGGGCTGTTCGCGCCATTCCGCGCTTTCGCGCGGCGATCCGCGCTATTCCGGCGCGGATAAAGAGGGCCCGTCACGGTACCACGGGGGCGGAAATACTGTCAAGGATGCCGAAATTCGACTTGAATATTCCATTTATGGTGAAATTCGACCCCTCGGCCGCGCCTCGCAGCGCCGAAAATCAGCCTTCAGGGCCTCCTCATGGAGTCTCCAGAACCCCTTCCGACATGCCTTCCTCTCCGTTTCCCGCACCTCAGGACGGCCTCTCAGGATCGCCCGAGCCCTGCCGATAATGGGGATATAGCCGCGCGGTCTGGAGGGTCGATGTCCCAGCGCATCCATTTCAACGACGACCTCTTTTTCCTCACGAAATCGATGCAGGCGCTCAAGGAGGGCCTCGCCCTCGAGATCGACGGCCCCCTCTTCATGGAAAACGTGGCGTCGAACCTCGCCTTCTACGGGTCCTGCCTCGGCGAGCTCATGGCCTCGCTCGAGGACAACAAGCGCCTCATCGACTGGATGGAGTACCTCCGCTCCCTCTACCTCGCGGAACGCCAGTACGTCGACCTCCTCGCCGCCGCCCTCGATCCCGACGCCTCATGGGCCGGAGAGCTCCTCGCGTCGCGCCGCTCGCTCGAAACCGCCCTAGACGAGCACCGGGCGGAGCTCGCCTCCATGCGCGATCGGCTCTCCCTCAAGGGCGAGGAGGAGGCGCCGCAGGAGGACGTCGTGTCCAAGGACGAGCTCGACGAGCTCCTCCGCGACCAGGGCGGGAACTGACCGCGCGGATACCTCCCCCGCCCCGCTTTTCACCCGAGCACTTGCGCCTCCCGCGGCCCTTGCGCCATAGTGTCCGCATGCCCGAATCCATCATCGAGCCCAGGGTCCTCAAGGGATTCCGCGATTTCCTCCCCTCGCAGGAGATGAAGCGCAAGGACTTCATGCGCCGCGTCGAGGACGTCTTCCTCTCCCGGGGCTTCGTCCCCATCGACACCCCCGTCATGGAGTACGCCGAGATCCTCCTCGGCAAGGGCGGCGGCGAGACGGAGAAGCAGATGTACCGCTTCAACGATCACGGCGGGCGGGACGTCGCCCTCCGCTTCGACCTCACCGTCCCCTTCGCCCGCTTCATGGCCGCGCACAGCCACGAGCTCTACCTCCCCTTCCGCCGCTACCACATCGCCAAGGTCTGGCGCGGGGAGAACACCCAGCGCGGCCGCTACCGGGAATTCTACCAGTGCGACTTCGACGTGGTGGGCGCGGACAGCGCCGGGTCGGACTTCGAGATCCTCTCCGTGATGGGCTCCTCGCTCGCTTCCCTCGGCCTCGAGGACTTCGCCATCCACTTCTCGCACCGGGGCGCCTTCAACCTGCTCCTCGAGAAGCTCGGGGCGAGGGAAAAATCGGTCGCCGTGCTCAGGATCGCGGACAAGCTCGCCAAGATCGGGCCCGAGGAGACCAAGGCCCTCGTTTCCGCGGAAATCGGCGCCGAGGCGGCGGTCTCCGTGATGGACTTCATCGGGATCAAGGGCCCCCTCGCGGACGGGATAGCGCGCATGGAGGCCGTCCTGGGCGGAGAATGCCCGGCCACGGCGCGCCTCAAGGAGATCGCCGCCCTCTCCGCGGAGACCGGGCTCGAGAAACGCCTCGTCCTCGACGCCTCCATCACCCGCGGGCTCGACTACTACACCGGCATCGTCTTCGAGACCTTCCTCGGCGCCCTTCCCGCCATCGGCTCGGTCTGCTCGGGCGGGCGCTACGACGACCTCGCCTCCCTCTACACCAAGGAGCGCTTCCCCGGCGTCGGGGCCTCCATCGGCATGGACCGCCTCCTCGCGGCCCTCGAGGAACTCGGGGGCGGAGGAACGGAGAACGCCTCCGTCAAGCTCCTCGTCGCGCCCGCGGGGCAGGAATACCTGGGCAAAGCCTTCGCCCTCGCCGACGGGCTCCGCGCGAAGGGCATCCCCGTCGAGGTCTTCACGGAACGGAAGAAGATCCCGCAGGTCTTCGCGTACGCGGAGAAAAAGGGGATCCCCTGGGCCCTCATCCTGGGAGAGAACGAGGTGAAATCCGGCGCATACGCGCTCAGGGACATGGTAAAGCGGGAGAACGCCGACCCCATGGAAGCGAAGGCCATCGCCTCCTTCCTCGGGGCGCCGTGAGCGCGCTCCGCTTCCGGCGCGCGGCCGCGTGCGCCGCCCTCGTCGCGGCGGCGCTGGCGGGGGGGGGCCTCCTCTCCTGCTCGGGCGAGCCGCCCTCCATCGTTTCCGTCCGCTGGACCCTCGTCCTCCGCGATCCCGCGGGACCGCCTCCCCTCGAACGCCTCTCGGTCTTCGTGTCCGCGAGCGACGCCGACGGGAAGGACGACATCGAGGACCTCACCGTCGTCCACGACGAGGCGCGCCTCGCCTGGAAATTCGATTCCTCATCCTGGGTGGACCGCGATGAAGGCGGCGCTCGCTGGCTCGGTTCGAACGCCATCGCGACGGCGGAGGGCGGAGCCCTGCCCCGCGGCCGCTTCAGGATGATCCTCCGCGACGCCGCAGGAGAGACAGACGAAGCCTCCTTCTCGCTCTCGGACCCGGGATCCCGCCCGCAAGCGAGCCTCCGCCTGGACGGCTCCTCGGTCATCGTCCAGGCGCCCTGGGCCGTCTCGCAGTTCATCGTCCTCGACGCCTCGGGCGCGACCCTCGCGAGCGTCCCCGCCTCGCGCGGCAGGTCGGACCTCGCGAGCGTGCTCTCGTCGACGGCCCCGGGACTCGCGAAGGGCCTCGCGCTCATGTCGCTCGATGAGCCGCGGAACCTCGCCATCGAAACGCCCGTCGTCAAGCTGCCATGAGCGAGGAGCGAACGGGAGCGGCGTCCCAGCTCCGGTCCTTCGTGATCCGATCGGGCCGCATGACCGATGCGCAGCGCGCGGCCTACGAGGGCGACCCGGGCGGGAGGAGAGTCGCTCCGGGGGCGGGCTTCCTCGACTTGGACGAGGTATTCGGGCGCAAGGCGCCCCGCGTCGCGGAGATCGGCTTCGGGATGGGGGACGCCACCGTGGAGATCGCGGAGGCGAATCCCGGCGTCGATTACCTCTGCATAGAGGTGCACCGCCCCGGCATCGGGAAGCTCCTCATGGAGTGCGAGCGACGCGGCCTCGGCAACGTCCGCGTCCTCGAGGGCGACGCGATCGAGCTCCTCGCTTCGCGCGTGCCGCCCGACTCGCTCTCGGGCATCCATCTCTTCTTCCCCGATCCCTGGCCGAAGAAACGGCATCACAAGCGGCGCATCGTCCAGCCGCCCTTCGCGCGGCTCGCCGCGTCCCGGCTCCTCCCCGGCGAGGGCTGCTTCCACATGGCCACCGATTGGGCCGAGTACGCCGAGGATGCGCTCGCCGTGCTCAGCGCCGAGCCCCTCCTCCGGAACGCGGCCCCGGGATTCTTCCCCCGTCCCGCATGGCGGCCCATGACCAAGTTCGAATCTCGCGCGCTCAAGGACGGGCGAGCGGTCTACGACCTCCGCTTCGTCAGAACATGAGCTCGAGCTTGAGGCCGAGGACGGGCCTGACGGCGTAGCTCGAATCGTCCCCGTTCCGCGTGAAGGAAAGGTCCGCCCCCAGGCCGGCGGTCGCCTTGAGGAAGGCCCCGGCCATGAAGCCGAAATCGTAGGAGAGCGGGATCGCGTAGCTCTCGAGCCCGTTCTCCGCGTATCCGTACGTGAAACCGGCCTTGATTTCGTTCAGGCTCTTGAGCGGTTCCGTCTCGAGGGCCGCGAGGCTCGGTATAAAGGCATCGACGCGTTTTTCCCGCGGTTTCTCCCGTTGGCGCTCGTAGAAACGGCTTCTCGCCCGCTCGAGCCGCTCGGAGGCGGCCTTTCCCCAGGTGATCTTCAGCGTCACGGATTCGCTCACGGGCGTCTCGCCGCTCGAGAGGCTGAGGATATTTAGAACTCTAATCGTGTCCAATTCGTTCTTGGCGAGGTAGAGGTCGAGGGTCGCCGCGTAGAGGTAATCCTCCACGACGCCGCCCTTCTCGCTCAGGCTGAGGAGATGGTCGAAGAAGACGTTATCGGAATCGATGAATTCGAGGAGGCGCGCGCTTCCCCTGTTCCCGAGCGCGTCGGTCGCAGCGAAGGTGAGCCCGATCTCATGGCTGTATACGTCGCTCAGGGTCGCTCCCTCGCGGAGCGCCTTGCGCTTGAACGAGTAGCGGCAGGCGGAGGGGACGAGGAGATCGAGGGGCCCGAGGAGGCGCTCGCGCGACATGCCCGCGCCGATCTTCGAGCTGAGCGAGGCCTCGAAGGGCTCCTCGGGGAGCGCGAGGAGCTCGTCGGTGAATTCGTCATCCCAGAATTCCGCGAGGGGGATGCCCGCGTAGAAGGCCGGAAGGGATCCCAGGGCCCTTCCCAGGCTCGCGAACTCGGCGTCGAACCACGCGCCCTCGCCGGGGGCGGAGAGGCGCATGGAGCGCTCGTAGAGGGGGAGGATCCTCCAGGTCCCGGCGGGGCCGAGGGGGATGGCGGGGGCGATGGCGAGGTCCGCGCCGCCCGTCGCGCGGGGCTCGGGGCCGCCCTGATGCGTCGCGGAGAAGGAGAGCCATGCGTCCTTCGAGGCGCTCCCGTCTTTCCGCTTCCCGTCCAGGTTCGCCTGTAAGGCGATGGACCGGAACGAGGCCTCCGTTCCCGGGAGGGGGACGAGCTCCGAGAAGGACTCGAGCCAGCGGCGGAAGTACTCCTCCATGAGGAAGGCCTCCCCGTCGGTCTCGTTCGATTGGAAGGCGGCGCTGACGGAAAGCGTCTCCGAGAGGAAGCCGGTACGAGCGAGCGCGTTCCATGCGCGGGAGAGGGAGGCCTGGGAGCGGAGGGCGCTCGCTCCCGCGGCGAGGGCGAAGGGCTCCTTGAAGTCCAGTCCTCCCGCGGCGGAGAGGCTCGCGGCTCCCGTCTCGTCCTGGAAATAGTCCGCGGAGAGCGAGCCCGGTCCCAGGAGGAAGCCCGCTCCGTGGGAGGCCCGCGCGGCCTCGATGGAGGAATCGCTCGAATCCGCGAGGGCGCGGAGGCCGACGGAGCCGCGGAGGTCCAGGAAGGGGAAGAGCCCGAATCCCCCGCTCGCGTCCAATCCGGCGCGGAAGTACGACCCGAGGGCGAGCTCCTCGGCGAGGCTCAGGCGGACGTTGTGGATGACGGGGAGGCTCCCCGCGCTGAGGAGGGCCTCCTTCCGTTCCCAGGAGAGCGTTCCCTTCGAGGAGAGGGACACCCTCGCGACGCTCTCGGAGAGGAAAAAGCCCGCGACGTCGATGTCGCCCTCGATGACGCCCTCGGTTTCCACGGCCGCGGCCGTGACGAGGCCGAGAGCGCCAGCGCTGTGCGCCGCTCCCAGGTCCGAACCCGAGCCCGACGCGTCCTCGAGGCGCGCGAGGGCGCCCGTATCCGATCCGATGGAGAGGCGCGTCCAGCCCGAGCCGAGGAGCGCGGGATCGATCTCGTAGCGGCGAACCTCGCTCCCGCCCGATCGCAGGGAAACGACGATGCGCGATCCGGTCGCCTGGCTCCAGGACGCCGAGCGCCTGAGGTACAGGGAGAACTTCCCGTACTGGCTCATGTCGACGGCCTCGAAGGAGCGCTTGAAGAGGGCGTCGCGGCCGCCCGGGAGATTCGGGAAGCTCGCGCGGAGGAAGCGATGGCCGGCTTCGCCCGTGAAGTCGGAGCCGAAGGAGGACGAGGGGCCCTGGAGCTCGTCGTCCACGCTCGAGATCGAGGGGGGCGAGAGGGGTGCGCTCAGCTCCCATGGACTGCCCGCGGCCCGTACCGTCCCGACGAGGACCCTTCCCGCCACGGTCCCGGCGGACGCGATCACGATCCTGACCCTGGCCTTGGAGCCGAGGTAGAGCGAGGGCGTGGAGCCTAAGGGGACGGAGACCTCGGTCCAGGAGGACCCCAGGGCGGGAGCCGCGACGCTCGCGATCAATGATGGATATTCCAAGTCGGTCCCGTCGTCGTCCGGGCCGGATGCGACGGCGCCCACTTCCACCGTCACCGCCGGGCTCCCCCCTCCCCCCTCGTCCACGAAGCGGAGGGGCACGACGATGGCCGAGACGCCGTAGGAGGCGTCGGCGTAGGCCTGGCCGAGGGAGAGCTGCATCCCCGTCCACTGGGGGACGCCGAGCTCGAATTCCGCGACGGCCGCGGATTCATACGTCGAGTCCGAGACGGGATAGGGGCCCTGCGAGAGCGCGGGATCCCGGCGCCCGGGCTCTCCGGGGCCGACGGCGAGGGGCGCGAGGCTCACGTTCCCCCAGAAATCCGTCGTCGAGTAGTCGCGATAATAGAGCGGGGCCCGGTCCGCCTCCGCGCGGGCGGGAGGGAGGGAGGCGCGCTTCCAGC
>CAYNQK010000059.1:0-18367 GCA_964399285.1 uncultured Spirochaetales bacterium
TCTACGACCAGGACTTCGTCGACATCTACGACCGCACCTGGACTTGGATCCAGGACTACTGGCAGCAGCCCAACAAGGAAAGCGGGCTCGGCAAGGAAAAATTCTTCTGCCACCCCGGCGACTCCACCATCAGCCAGTGGGAAGCCAGCTTCGCGTCCTTCTTCCTCGTCTACTCGAACCGCATCTTCCACGCCCACTCCCAGCTGGACGTCTTCTACGGGAAGCAGGAGGAGAACGGCGCGATCCGGGGCCACTACGACCTCTCGAGCGGAAAGTCCGTCACGACCCGCGACAACCCCGAAGGCGTCTCCATGCCCCTCTTCGCCTGGGCGGAGTACAACCTCTACCACAAGACCGCGAACAAGAAGCGCGTGAAGGAGGTCCTGCCCGTCCTCATCAAGCACATGGGCTGGCTGGAGTCGACCTTCAAGCAGAAGAACGGACTCTACTCAGTGCCCCTCTCCGCCACCACCATGACCAACTCCCCGCGGGAGAAGGCCAAGTACCTCGTCGACTTCAACTCGGCCGCGGCCATCAACGCCCTCTACATCTCCGCCCTCGGCGACATCATGAACGACAAGGAAGTGAGCTTCCAGTTCAAGCGCGCCTACTTCTCGCTCAAGACCCGCATCAACTCGATGATGTGGAACCAGGACGCGGGCATGTACTTCGACCTGGACGGCGACGAGAAGCAGCTCAAGGCCCGGACCATCGCGACCTTCTGGCCCCTCCTCGCGGAAATCCCGAACGAGGACCGGGGGAACGCCCTCATCAGCCGCCTCACCGATCCCTCCGACTTCGGCGTGGAGCATCCCTTCCCGACCCTCGGCGCGAGCGAGAAGGACTTCAGCCCGGACGGCAACGGCTTCCGCGGCTCGGTGCTCCCGCCCTTCACCTACATGGTCATCAAGGGCCTCGAGAAGTACGGCCGCCACGAGCTCGCCCGCGAATGCGCGATCCGCCACCTCTACTACGTGCTCGACTCCCTCCAGCCCGAGGGGGCCAAGACCGCCACCGTCTGGGAGGCCTACAAGCCCCAGGGCGAGGGGCCGGCCAAGTGGATCGGGCGCTCCTCCAAGCCCCGGGCCCAGGTCCTGGCCTACGCGGGGCTCTCCACCATCGCCCTCATGATCGAGAACATCGTGGGCCTGGACATCTCCCTGCCCAGGAAGACCGTGGACTGGATCATCCCCAGCCTGGAGATCATGGGCATCGAGAACCTCTCCCTCAAGCGGAACATGATCACGATCCTCTCCAACAAGCTCATCCGGGGCTGGGAGATCCACATGGAGAGCGAGAAGCTCTACTACTTCACGATCAACATCCTCGGCAAGAAGAAGAAGACCCTGCCCATCCCCTCCGGCAAATGTTCTATGCTCATCGATAAGCTGTAAACCCTCGAAAAGCGTCCGGGCCCTTGATGCGGCGAGCGTCCGCGACCATACTGTGGACGGAGGTCTAGAAGGGGCATGGACGGAATCCTATCCGGCCTGGGCGCGGGCGCGAGGTCGAAGGGGCGCAGCTTCCTCTACGGGATGGGCTTCTTCTTCAACGTCCTCAAGGAATTCCTCCTCTTCTTCCGCAGGAAGCAGGGCGGCTTCCGCGTCCTCGTGATGCAGATCCTCTTCACCGGCGTGGAGGCCCTGGGCGTTTCCGCCATCCTCGCGGTGGGCATCGGCGCCGCCATCAACATCATCGGCTCCTCGATCCTCCCCACATTCGGCCGCTCCGCCCTCATGTACCCCATCCTCATAGCGGTCATAACGCGGGAGCTGGGCCCCCTCCTCACCGCCTTCATCATCATCGCCCGCTCCGGCACGGCCATAGCCACCGAGCTCGGGAACATGGTGGTCTCCCACGAGATCGAGGCATACGTATCCTCGGGCGTGAACCCCATCTCCTACCTCGTGGTGCCGCGCATCGTGGGCGTCACGGTGGCCATGCTCGTCCTCAACCTCTACTTCAACTTCTTCGGCCTCCTCGGGTCCTACATCGTGGTGCAGTTCGTGAAGACGGTCGGGCCCCTGGAGTATTTCCAGCCCCTCTTCCGGGCGCTCACGGGCGCGGACATCTTCACGGGGCTCATGAAGAGCCTCGCCTTCGGGATCATCGTCTCGGTCGTCTCCACGTACCACGGCTTCTCAGTCAACCGCGCCACGACCGAGATCCCGGTAGCCGGCATCCACGCGGTCAGCCAGAGCTTCGTGTTCTGCATCCTCGCGGACGTCCTCATCACCGTCCTCCACTACGCGCTATGAGCGGACCGGACGGCGCGCCCCTCATCGAGCTCCGGGACCTCGCGACCGGCTCCCAGGGCTACGAGATCCTCCGCGGGGCCTCCTGCTCCTTCGGCGAGGGCAGGGTCGCGTTCATCATGGGCACGCCCGGATCGGGGAAGAGCACCCTCGTCAAGGCCGCCGCCGGCCTCGTCATCCCGGATTCCGGCGAGGTGCTCGTCTCGGGGAGGCCGCTCCACGCGATGGGGAGGAAGGAGCTCCAGGCCTTCTATTTCAGGACGGGCTTCGGCTTCCAGGACTCCGCGCTCTGGGCCAATCAATCCATCAAGGAAAACCTCGCCCTCCCCGTCCGCGTTATGGAGCCCCGCATCAAGAGGGAGCTGCTCGACCGCAGGATCGCGAAGGCCCTCGAGGCCCTCGGCTACGACGAGAGCCTCACGGAACGGCCCCATCAGCTCTCCTCGGGGGAGCAGAAGCTCGTCTCGATAGCGCGGGCCGTGGTCACCGATCCGGAGATCCTCTTCCTCGACGAGCCCATGGCCTTCCTCAACGCCGCGTCCTGCCAGAAGGTCATGGACCTCGTGCTCGACTACAAGGCGAGGAGGAAGACCATCGTCATCGTCTCGCACTCGACCTACTTCGCCCGTGTCGCGGCGGACGACCTCGTCATCATGCACCGCGGCCTCGTCACGGCCGCGGGGGAATACGAAGCCATCATCGGGTCCGAGGATCCGATCGTCCGGCGAGTCGTCCACCGTTCCGCGCAGCGCGAGCGCTTCGCCCGCGAGGAGCCCGACCCGCACGACGATACCGCCGCCTCCGGGGAAACCGTCTCCGCGGCGGACGACGCGGGGATCGGGACCGACGCCGCGGACGCCGATAGCGCGCCCGGGGAGAGCGAGGAGCGAACCGTTCCAGAAGGAGGGCAGGCCGCCCCATGAAACTCAGGATCAAGTACGCCGATCAGGTGGTGGGCGCGTTCATCCTCGTCGCCCTCCTCATCCTCGCCGTCGCCCTCATACTCGTCGGGCTCAACCAGCGGTGGTTCGAGAAGACCTACCGCTACAAGAGCGAGTTCCTTTCAGGCGCGGGCATCGCGCCGGGAACGGCGATCATGTTCCGCGGCTTCGAGATCGGGAAGATCGAGGAGATCGAGCTCACCCCGGACAACGCGGTCGACGTCACCTTCTTCGTGTACGGCGAGTACCACGATCGCGTGAGGGAATTCTCCATCCTCGAGCTCTCGATCAGCCCCATCGGCCTCGGCAACGCCCTCCTCTTCCATCCGGGCAAGAGCGCTTCGGTGAAGCCCGAGGGAACGTACATCCCGCGGGCGGACTCTCCCGCCGGAAGGACCATCATCCAGGGCGGGCTCGTGGACATCCCCGCCAAGGACGACACGATAACCCGCATCCTCGCGGAGGCCGGCCCCCTCATGGCCGACGCGAGGGAGGCCATCACGACCATCAATAGGACCGTGCGGGACATCGACGACGCGGTGAAGGGGCGGGGATCGGGGCCGGTGGCCGACATCCTCTCGGACGCCGCGGATACGGTCGGGTCGCTCAAGGGCGTCGTGGCGACCCTCGACAGCGAGCTTCCGGGCGTCATCGGGAACGTCGATGCGGCCGTCGGGGACATACGCGCGGTCATGGCCAAGATCGACGCGGTGAGCGCGGACGTGAAGTCCTTCACCGAGGCGATCGCCGATCCCACCGGCCTCGTGACGAGGCTCTTCGACCCGAAGGGATCGATCAAGAAATTCCTCGACGACGATAACGAGCTGTACGACCGCTTCACGCGGCTCATGGACGAGGTGGATTCCACGCTCAAAAGCGTGGAGGCCATCGCGGGGAGGCTCGAACGCGAGATGCCGGGGATATCCGTCCTCCTGGACGAGGGCAAGGCGACCCTCGTGAAGGCGCAGGACGTCCTCGAAGGGCTCAAGAACAACCCCCTCCTCAAGGGCGGCGTGCCCGAGCGCAAGGAACAGGGAGGCCTCTACCGGAGCCTCAGAGACGAGGAGTTCTGATGATAACGGATAGAAGCGCGGCCCGCGCGGACGCGGGAATCACGGGGCGGGCTCGGACGGCTCGGGCGGCGCTCGCGGCGGCGCTCGCGGCGGCCCTGGCGTCGGCGGGCGCCGCCATGGCCTCGTGCTCGACGGCGCCCAAGTCGGGCGGTCCCGTCTACGCGGAGCGGAACCGCGCGGCCTCGATCGCCAAGCAGGGGGACGCGCGATTCCGCGCGGGCGACTGGCCGGACGCGCTCTCGTTCTACAAAGAGGCCCTCGAGATCGATATTTCCATCGATTACGACGAAGGGGTCGTCCTCTCGCGCAACGCGATCGGGAAGACCTACGCCGCGGCCGGCGACATGGCGAGCGCCTCGCGGGAATACGCCGAGTCGATCGATCTCGCGGAGCGCATCAAGAACGCGGACCTCATCGCCCAGTGCCTCGTCCTCATCGCCGAGGCGGACATCGACTCGGGCGACGCCGACGCGGCGCTCGCGAAGCTCGAGCGCGCCCTCTCCCTCGCCGCTCCGGGAAGCCCCACGCGGGCCCTCGCGCTCCACGCCCGCGGCAGGGCGAGGCGGCTCAAGGGCGATACGGAAGGCGCCCTCTCCGACGCGTCCGACGCGGCGTCCATCAACAAGGCCAAGCTCCTCCTCGGGGAGTACGGCTCCAACTGCTACCTCATCTCCTCGCTCCACAGCCGCGAGGGAAGGCTCGACGAGGCCCGGAAGTGGGCGATGGAAGCCCTGGCGGCGGACAAGGAGATCGAGAATTCCGTGGGCATCGCCTCGGACTACTACGCGCTCGGGAAAATCGCCCTCAAGGCGGGCGAGGACGAGGAGGCCCTCTTCCACCTCAAGAAGTCCCTCGACGTCGCCCTCGTGAAGGACCTCGTCCCCGAGGCCCTCCGCGCCATCGACGAGCTCGTTCCGCTCGCGCGGAGGCTCGGCCGGGAGAAGGACGCGAAGGACTGGGAATTCATGCGCGAGAAGATCAGGAAGCTCTCGGAAAAATGAGAGGAGGGCGCGGCGGCGCCGCGCTTCCCGCGTACGGCCCGCGGCTCAGGGGCCTATGGCCGTGCCGGTGAAATCCGCCCCGTCGAGGATGCGCTCGAGGTTCGGCAGGTCCCGCCCGGAGGCGCAGACCACGCGGAGCCCCGCCGCCTGGGCGCGCTTGGCGGCTATCGGGTCGAAGGGGAGGTTCTTCCCCGGCACCCATTCGTCCCCGACCATGGCCCTGAAATCCTTCCAGCCGATCGCGTCGACGGGACGCGCGGAGGGATCGACCTTCGGATCCGCCGTGTAGACCTTCGCGATGTTCGAGAGGTTGAGGACGCAGTCCGCGCCGAAGCGCTCCGCGAGGACGACGGCGTCGTAGTCGGTGGAGAAGCCGGGCTTCCAGCCGGCCGCGACCATGACCCTCCCCGGGAAGAGCTCCACGGCCTCGGGATCGGTCACGACCTCCGAGGGGCAGAGCGCGCCGAAGACGGCCTTCACGAACTGCGCGTTGAGGCGCGTGGCCATGATGCCGATCCAGTCGAGGTCCGCGGGCGCGGCGTCCGGCCGCGCTGCGCGGCAGGCCTCCTGGTAGGAGCGCGCGGGGCCGCCCCCGCCCACCACGACGATCAGCTTGAGCGCGGGATCCGCTTCCATCCGCTTCACGAGGAGCGATGCCATGGACGCGACGAAGGGCGCGTCCGGCTTATCGGGCGCGACGACGGAACCGCCGAGCGAGAGCACTTTCACCATGGCCGCGAGTATAGCACGCGAGGCCCCGAGGCGCTATAATCCCCGCCATGCCGCGCTTCCCCCGGCCTAAGGCCGCGGACCTGATCGCCATCGCCCTGTCCCTCCTCGCCACCGCGGGGACCGCGTGGGCCGCGATGTCGCGCGCGGGCGGATCCGAGCCGGGCTTCATCGTCTCGGCCGGCGGCAAGACGTTCGCGTACCGCCTCGACGAGGACGCGACGCTCTCCTTCAGCGGACCCATCGGCGAGACCGTGGTCTCGGTGCGCGAGGGCGAGGTCCGCGTCGCGTCGAGCCCCTGCGAGGAGCAGTCCTGCGTCGCGTCGGGAGCCATGTCGCGCGCGGGGCAGTGGACGGCCTGCCTCCCCAACAAGGTCATGGTCCGCGTCACGGGCGGGGCCTCGGAGACCGATGCGGCGACCTACTGAGCCCCGGGCGCGACGACCCCTCCTCCCCCCGCGGCGCGCCTCCATCGTCGCGGTATTCGGCGCCCTCTCCCTCTTTTTCTCCGTGGTGGAGCAATTCATTCCGAGGCCCGTCCCCTTCTTCCGCGTCGGGCTCTCCAACATCCCCCTTCTCCTGGCCCTGGACTTCATGCCCTTCGGCGCCCTGGCCCTCCTCGCGGGCCTCAAGGTCGCGGGCCAGGGGCTCCTCTCCGGCACCCTCGTCTCTTACGTGGCCGTCCTCTCCGCGGGGGGCACCGCCGCGAGCCTCCTCTCCATGTGGTCGCTCAAGCGCGCCCTCGGCGAGCGGATCAGCCTCCTCGGCCTGGGAACGGCGGGCGCCCTCGCGTCCAACGCGGCGCAGGCGGCCATCGCGGCCACGCCCCTCGTGTTCGGATCGGAGGCCTTCATCGTCGCGCCCTTCATCATGGGGGTAGGGACGGTCACGGGCATAACGATGGGGGCCTTCGCGTCCGTCTTCGCGGGACGCTCCGCCTGGCTCCTCGCCGTCAAGGCGGCCTGGAAGGACGGCGGCGCGTGAAGGAGCGGAAAGACCTCCTCGCGCCGATCATGCCTCCCGCTCTCCGCCTCGCATGGGGCCTCGCCCTCTTCATCCCGGTCGCCTTCACGGAGGGATGGGCCTTCCTCGCCGCGGAGACGGCGGTCGCCCTCGCGCTCGCGCTCCTCTCGGGGAAGCGCTTCCGCCCGCTCGCCAACGCGCTCTTCCTCGCGGCCATGGCGGCATTCTCCCTCCTCCGCCCGCGGGGGGAGGTCCTCCTCTCGATCGGCGCCTTCCCGCTCGTCACGCTCGACGCCCTCCTCGACGGCCTCGAGCGCGGCCTCATGATCCTCTGCCTGGTGCAGGTGTCGGGTTGCTCGGTGAGTCCGGACTTGAGGCTCCCCGGTTCCTTCGGCGCCCTGCTCTCGGGGGTCCTCGCGCGCTTCCACGCGTTCATGGACTTGCGAGGGAGGATCGACCGGAAGGACGTCATGGGCTCGGTGGACCGCATCCTCTTCGCGGTTTACGACCCCGCGAAGGACGACGGCGTCGGCCCTCCGGCACGCGCGGGTACGGAGAAGGTCCGCGGGCGGAGGCTCGGCGCGGGATTCGCGTTCATGTCGATGGTCCTCGCGGCGGCCAGCGCCGCGATGGCCGCTTCGAGGGGCTGGCTCTCGGCGCGTCCCGGGACGGTCCTCAGCTCTCCCGCCGGGACAGGGAAGCCTCGAGTTCCGTGAGCCCCTCGCGCGCCTCGCCGTGCGGCAGGGCGGCGATGGCCGCGCGCGCCCTCGCGGCGTAGGCCGCCGCGGTCGCGCGCGCGAGCTCGACCCCGCCGTATCCTCCGACGAGGTCCGCGATCCGCCGCTTGCTCCGCGCGCTATAGGGGCGGCGCGCGAGGAGCCTTCGGAGGGGCCCCGTCTTTCCATCGCTCGCCGCTTCTTCCTCGCGGAGCGCGATGATCACCGGCAGCGTGAAGACCCCTTCCGCGAGATCCGATCCCGCGGGCTTCCCCAGGCGTTCCGCTTCGCCCGCGAGGTCGAGGAGGTCGTCGGATATCTGGAAGGCCATGCCGAGCGCCGAACCGACGCGGCCGAGGCGCGAGGAGAGGGCGGCGTCCGCGCGCGCGACGGCGGCTCCGACGCGGGCGGACGCCGAGAAGAGCGCCGCGGTCTTGGCGTGTATTCCCCGCAGGTATCGTCGCTCGCCGAGCCCGGCGTTCCAGCGCGCGCGTCCCTGGAGGATCTCTCCCTCGCAGATCCTGCCCACGGCGCGCGCGAGTACGGCGACGCCCTCGTCGGGGATCGCCCCCGCTCCCGCGCGGTAGGACGAGGCGAACACGTAGTCGCCGAGGAGCACCGCCTCGCGGTCTCCGTAGCGGGCCCGCGGCGTGGGGCGCCCCCTCCTCACGTCGGAGGCATCGATGACGTCGTCATGCGCGAGCGTGGCGAGGTGGAGCAGCTCGACGGCGGCTGCGGCCCGGATCGCGTCCTCGCGGCGCTCGGGCCAGAGCGGACCCGAGCGGGCAGCGAGGAGGAGGAGGGCGGGACGGACCATCTTGCCCGCCTCCGGCGCGAGCGCGTCGGCCATGGCCGAGAAGAGCGAGGAAGCCTCGGCGAGGGCGGAGCGCATCGTTTCCCCTACGCGTCCGAGCTCCCCGCCGAGGCCCGGTACGGAGCCCAGCGATATCACGCGGCCCCCGGCTCAGCGCTTCCTGCGCGAGACGGGCTCGTCCGGATACAGCTTCGTCGCCCTGCCGAGCCGCGATCCCCTCCAGAAACGGTCGACGAAGGGGATGATCCAGTTGTCCAGCCCGGCGGACTTGCCGGCGGCCCCGAGGAGGGTGAGGCCGGCGCAGAGGTACCAGAAGATCTCCCGCGTCGCCATCCCCGAGAGGAGGAAGAGGATGCAGAGGACGATGGAGACGCCCGACGCGAGGAAGGTGAAGGCCCCGCCGAAGAGCGCGAGCCCCACGCCGACTTCCCCGATCACGATGAGGAATCGGAAGAGGTAGGCGAAGGCGAGCTGCCAGGGTTTCGATCCATCGCCGATGAAGAGGGCGAGGACCCATCTGTAGAGGGCCGTGGGCTCTTTCACGAGCGGCGGAAGGAAGATGCCGCCCGCGGCCGACGCGGCCGCTTTCGCCGTGGCCGTGGCAGCATCAACCGAGGCGACCGCGGTATCCGCGGCGACGCTCGCCGCGCTCGCGGCGTCGACGGCGGCGGCGCCCGCGTTCGCGGCGCCCTGGACCTCGCCCTCCCAGACCGCGCTCGCCGCGGCGACGGCGTCGGCGGCGGCTTGCACGTCCTCCGGTTTCACGGGCGGATCGATCCCGAAGAGGAACTTGTTCACCCAGCCGGAATTCTTGGGATCGATCCAGGAGAGCTTCCCGACGCCCTCGATGAACCACATCGCCCCCGTGAACATCCTGAGGATGACGACCCAGAGCCCCTGCACGCGGTGGCCCACGAGCCGCCCCGGCCAGAAGGTCCGCCCGTCGTCCCGGCGGAAGAAGGCGTGCCTCAGGTAATTGAACACGCCGTTGAAGCCCGCGACGCCCCAGAGGTAGTGCAGGTTCACGAGGTGCTTCATGCCCATGGCGAACACGGAGAGCCTCATGACGATGGCGACCGCCGCGGCGACGGCGATCGAGGCGCCGACGGGGATGAGCTGCCAGGGCGAGAGGAGGCTCGCGACGAAGCCGGCCTTCGTGACCGCCCCAGCGATGGCCGCGGTGACGGGAACCAGGACCGCGAGCGCGAGGACGCCCATCCAGAGCCAGAGGAGCCCGGGGAGCTTGAGGTTCTGCACGGCGTAGCGAGAGCCGATGGAGACCATGAAACCGTGGTAGTTCGATTTGAAGGGCTCGGCCTTCCCGCGGCCCGTCGCCTCGGCGGCGATGTTGCGCGCCGCGCGCTCGGCGGTCTGGACGGCGGTCTCGACGATCTGCGGGAGGGGCTTGCCCCCCTCGATGAACCAGGGAGCGTCGCCCACCACGTACACGTCGGGGTAATCCACGGAGCGCAGGTACTGGTCGACGAGGATCCGTCCGCGCTTGCCCTCCACGAAGACCCCGCCCCGCTCGGTCTTGAACTCGCAGATCTTCTTGCTGCAGCTGCCGCCGCGCGAGTGGGGGCAGGCGCGGTTCATGCACTTGCCCTTGGTGAGGTCGAGGTTCCCGGCGAAGGCCGTGCCCGCGACGCCGCAGGTCCACACGAAGGTCCCGGCCCTGACGGCGCGCCCGTCCTTGATCTTGACGAGGGACTCCTCCACTCCGACGATGGCGGCGTTCAGCATGAGCTCCACGCCGAGCTTGGCGAGGAGGCGCTCGGCCTTGGCGCGGAGGCCGTCGTCGAGGATGGTGAGGATCTTGGGCAGGGCCTCGATGACGACGACCCGCGTCTCGGCCCGGTCGAGGTGGTAGCGCTCGCACATCGCGTCGCGGTGCTCGGCGAGCTCGCCGGCGAGCTCGATGCCGGTGAAGCCCGCGCCCGCGACCGCGAAGGTGAGGAGCTCCTTCCTCCGCTCGGCGTCCGTCTCGCGCGACGCCTCGAGGAAGGCGCGATCCACGCGCTCGCGCACGGCGAGGGCGTCGTCCAGGGACCAGAGCTTGAGCGCGCGCTCCTTGACGCCGGGCACGCCGAAGTCCTCGGTCTCCGATCCGGATCCCAGCACGAGGTAATCGTAGGGGAAATCGCCCGTCCCGGCCTTGACCGCCTTGGCGTCGAAGTCGATCGTCTTCACCTCGTCGACGACCACGCGGACCTTGTCGCCGGGGAAGATGCGCTCGAAGCTCACCATGACGGACTCGGGGCCCGACCTCCATCCCGCGACCTCGTGGAGCTCGGTCATGAGCGTGTGGAAGGGATTCCTATCGATAAGAACGATGTCCGCGTCCTTGGGGGAGCGGAGCAGCTTCGCGAGGACCTGCGCGGCCTTCACGCCGCCGTAGCCGCCGCCCACGATGACGACGCGAGTCTTCTCGGACAAAACGCACCTCCTGGGGAGTAAAGGGAATCGCGGATTAAAATATAGATAAAGTATAGACGAAAGCAATGCTCCCGTATAGGATCGACGCGATGCCCATCGCCGACCTCCGCGGATTCATACGGGCCCTCGAAAAGCGCGGGAATTTGACCCGCGTCAAAACGGAGGTCGATCCGCGGCTCGAGATCGGCGCCATCGCCGACCGGGTGATGCGCGAGCGCGGCGAGGCCCTCCTCTTCGAACGCTGCGCCGGTTCGCCCTATCCCCTCCTCGTCAACGCTTTCGGCTCCATGGAACGCTGCGCGATCGGCTTCGGCGTCAAGGACGTCGATGAGATCGCGGCGCGGATATCCTCCCTCCTGGACATGTCGTCCTACGGGTCCTGGCCTGACCGCATCAAGGCCCTCCCCAGGCTCGCGCCCTACGCCTTCATCTTCCCGCGCCGCGTCGCGACGGCCCCTTGCCGAGAGGTCATCGAAACCGAGCCCGACCTCGGGAAGCTCCCCGTCCTCACCTGCTGGCCAGGCGACGGCGGCCCCTTCATCACCCTCCCCCTCGTCATCACGCGCCACCCCGAGACGGGCGTCCAGAACATGGGCATGTACCGGATGCAGGTCTACGACGCCCGGACCACCGGCATGCACATCCACGCGCACAAGGACGGGAAGGGAATCCTCGACGCGTACCGCGCGCGCGGAGAGCGGATGCCCGTCGCGGTGGCCCTGGGCGCCGACCCCGCCACCGTCTACGCGGCGACCGCGCCCGTCCCCGAGGGCTTCGACGAGCTTCTCCTCGCGGGTTTCATCCGGAAAGAGGGCGTCCCCGTCGTGAAGAGCGGGGCCGGAGGCATCCTCGTCCCCGCCAACGCGGAGTTCGTGCTCGAGGGCTATATCGATCCCGAAGAGCCCCTCCGCGACGAGGGCCCCTTCGGCGACCACACCGGCTATTATTCGGCCGTAGGCCCCTATCCCGTCTTCCATCTGGAGCGGATCACGCGGCGGCGCAAGCCGATCTACCCCGCCACCGTCGTGGGCCGTCCGCCCAAGGAGGACTGCTACCTCGCGAAGGTCACCGAGCGGCTCTTCCTCCCCGTACTCAGGCTCCAGCTCCCCGAGCTCGTCGATCTCGACCTCCCGCTCGAGGGCGTCTTCCACAATTGCGCCATCGTCTCCATCCGCAAGCGCTTCCCCGGGCACGCGCGCAAGGTCATGCACGCGCTCTGGGGGCTGGGCCAGATGACCTACCAGAAGATGATCGTCGTGGTGGACGAGGACGTGAGCCCGCACGACTACTCCCACGTCGCGTGGAGGGTCTTCAACAACATCGACGCGCGCCGTGACCTCGTGATCGACGAGGGCCCCCTCGACGCGCTCGACCACGCCTCGCCGCGAGCCCTCTACGGCGGCCGCCTGGGCGTGGACGCCACGCGCAAGCTGCCCGAGGAGGGGCACGACCGCCCCTGGCCCGAGGACATGAGGGTCGATCCCGCGACCGCCGCGCTCGTCGAGCGCCGCTGGAAGGAATATGGAATCGGCTGAGCGGACCCGTAAGCCGGCCCGGCGATCCTCCGAGGCCGGCCCGCCGCTCGCTGGAGCGGCCGCCCTCGTCCTGGACCGCGCCAAGGCCTACGCGGGGCTCCTCATGATCGGCCACTCGCTCTTCTCCCTCCCCTTCGCGCTCTCCGCCCTCCTGTACGCGACGGGCGGCAGGCCGGGCTGGCGGCTCCTCGTCCTCGTCGTCCTCGCCTTCCTCGGGGCCAGGAACGCCGCGAACGCGCTCAACCGCGTCATCGACGCGAGGATCGACGCGGAGAATCCGCGGACCGCGGGAAGGCACATCCCTTCGGGCCGCGTGAGCAAGACGGAGGCCCTCGCCGTCGCGGGAGCCTGCTTCCTCCTCCTCTGCGCCGCGGCATTCCTCATCGACCCGAAGCTCCTCCTC
The DNA here is from genome assembly GCA_964399285.1 of uncultured Spirochaetales bacterium. Classification (GTDB taxonomy): domain Bacteria; phylum Spirochaetota; class Spirochaetia; order Treponematales; family JBGSOB01; genus CAYNQK01. The sequence continues at coordinate 12,867 of CAYNQK010000059.1, forward strand.
CTCGTCCCGATCCCCGCGGCCCTCATGATCGCGTACTCCTTCCTCAAGCGCTTCACGCCGCTCTGCCACCTCGTCCTCGGCGTGACCTCGGGAGCCGCCGCCGCCGGAGGCTGGATCGCCGCGCGGGGCCGGCTCGACCTCTACGGCCTCCTCCTCGCCGCGGCCAACGGCTCATGGGTCATGGGCTTCGACATGATCTACCAGCGCATCGACGCCGAATGGGACCGCTCGCGCGGGCTCCACTCCGTCCCCGCGGACCTCGGCGTCCAGGAAGCGGGCGTCCTCGCGATCGCCTCGCACCTCTGGGCCCTTCTCTTCCTCGCCGCCTTCGCCTTCGCCTTCGGCGCATCCATCCTCTACTGGATCGGCCTCGCTCTCCTCGCGGCGCTCATGGGCCTCGAGCACCTCGTCGCCGCGAAGCCCTCCCGCGAGCGGACGATCTTCTCGTCCTACGCGATGAACCAGATCATCGGGCCCGCGTTCCTCGCGGTCGCCTGCGCCGACATATACCTCGGGAGGCTCCTATGAAGCGGCGCTTCATCATCGCCGTGACCGGGGCCTCGGGGGCGGGGTACGCGGTCGCCTTCGCCGATAAGCTCGCGGCGGCCCTCGGAGGCGCGGGCGACGCGGAGTACCGGCTCATCGTGTCCGCGAACGGGGAGCGCGTCCTCGCCGATGAAGCGGGCCTCGCGCCTTCCGATCTGACAAAACGCCTCGGCTCGCGGGGCGCCGACGCGTCCATCGACGCGGTGAACGACTTCTCGGCGCCGCCCGCCTCGGGTTCCTTCGCCTGGGAAGCGATGATCGTCGTTCCCTGCTCCATGGGGACCCTCGCGGGCATCGCATCGGGCTCCTCGCGGAACCTCGTCGCGCGCGCGGCGGACGTGAGCCTCAAAGAGGGCCGGAAGCTCGTCCTCGTCCCGAGGGAGACGCCGCTCAGCCTCGTCCACCTCCGGAACATGACCGCGCTCGCGGAAGCGGGGGCAGTGATCCTCCCCGCGTCGCCGGGCTTCTACCATAATCCGGAATCCATCGACGACTGCTACGCCTTCATCGCGGACAGGATCATCGCGCGCCTCGGCCTGCCTTCCGACGCGCGCGAATGGGGGAACCATGAATAGGCGCCCGTTCATCCGCTCGACGGCATTAGCGGCGATCCTCGCGTCGATTTTTTCCGCCGCGGGGCTCGCGGCGCAAGGAAAACCCGGGCCCGCCCTCGTCATCGGCGTCCTCCCCGACCTCGATTCCATCCCCATCGTCATCGCATCCATGAAAGGCTTCTTCGACGCAGAGGGAATCGACGCGAGGATCGAACGCTTCACGAGCGCGCAGGCGCGCGACGCCGCCCTGCAGGCGGGCGCCATCGACCTCGCGGTGTCGGACCTCCTCGCCGCGTGCTTCTTCGCGGAGGGCGGCTTCAAGGCGCGGGCCGTCATGGCGACCGACGGCCTCTATCGCCTGGTCGCGGCTCCGGGCTCGAAGGCCGCCGGCCTCAAGTCCCTCGAGGGGAAGACCGTCGCGATCTCAAAGAACACCATCATCGAGTACTGCCTCGACCGCATGCTCGAGGCGGAAGGCATGGCCGCGACGGACGTCGAGCGCGTCATCATCCCCCAGATGCCCGTCAGGCTCCAGATGCTGAGCGAGGGCAAGGTCGATGCCGCCATCCTACCCGAGCCCCTCGCCACCCAGGCGATGATCGACGGAGCTTCGCTCCTCGACGATTCGGCGCGGCTCGGCGTGAATCTCGGCGTCGTCATCGCGTCCGAAAAAGCCCTCGGCTCCAAGGCCGGCGCGATCATGGCCTTCGAAAGCGCCTACGATAGGGCGGTCGCCTACCTCGAAGCCGCCCCGCGGTCCGAATGGATCGACGCGCTCATCAAGGAAGCGGGCCTTCCGCCATCGGTTCGCGACGCGATCGTCCTGCCCTCCTACTCCCCCGCGCGCTCGCCGGCGAGATCGGAGGCAGAGGCCGTATCCGCCTGGCTCTTCAGGAAGGGCCTCGTGAAGCGGGCATGGAAAGCGGAAGACATCTTAAAACAGTGAATCGCATCGCGCCGTCGCCGCGCGATACGAACCGCTCTTCGAGTGCTCGTTCCCGGCCGTTCAAGCGCGAGCGCGTTTCGCCCACGGGCACGCGACGCGTTCCGCGATGTCGATGACGACGAAGTACGTGAGCCCTAGCAGCCCGAGAGCGAGTATCCCCGCGGCCATCTCCGCGTAGGCCACGCGCATCCACGCGTCCATCACGTAGAATCCCAGGCCACGCGTCGCGGATACCGACTCCGCGAAGAAGAGCGCGCTCACGGCCGTGCCCGCCGCCGTCCTGAGCGAGGAGAAAAGCGCGGGGAGGCAGGCGGGGACGACGACGCGCGCGAATCGCCCGATTTTCCCGATGCCCAGGGACCGGGCCAACGCGGCGTAGCCAGGGTCGATGGATTTCGCCGCGTCGCGAGACCCGACGAGGACCTGAAAGAAGACGATGAGCGAGACGAGGACGATCTTGGCCCCGTCCCCCAAACCGAAGGCGAGGAAGAGGAGGGGGAGAAAGGCGATCTTGGGGAGCGGATAAAGGACATAAGCGACGGGCGAGAGGAAGCCGTCAAGGACGCGGACGCGACCGGACGCGAGCCCGAGCGGAAAGGCGAGGAGAGAGGAGATCGCTATCGCGAGCGCGGAGCGGTAGGCGGAAGCCGCGAGGTGGGGACCTAGGGTTCTCGGGAAGAGCGCCGCGAAGAGCGGGATCACGCGCTCGGGCGGGGGGAGGATGCGCGGCGCGGCCGCGGAGAGGGCCTTCCAGCAGGCGATCAGCGCGAACGCGGCGAAGGCCGCTCGGCCGATCGGCGCGAGGACGCGTAAGAACGCGCGAGTTCGCGATGGCTCGCGAGTTCGCGACGGTTCGCGCCTTCCCGAATCAACGGCCGCGGGCATCGAATTCGACCCTCAGCGCGCGAACGGACTCCGAGTATTCCGCGGTCTCCCTGAACGGGATCCCCCCGAGGCCCTCGCGGGCCGTCCCCGCGCGCGGCGCCGTCTTCGCGGGGGCCAGCTCCCCCCGGCCCGACAGCACGTATACCGAATCGCCGAGAAAGGCCGCTTCCTCGATGGAATGCGTCACGATGACGGCGGTCGCGCCGCGCTTGAGGGCGAGAGCGAGGAAGAGCTCCTGCATCTCCTCGCGCGTGATCGCGTCGAGTGCCGAGAAGGGCTCGTCCATCAGCACGAGGTCGGGATCGCGCGCGAAGGTGCGGGCGAGCGCGACGCGCTGCCGCTCGCCGCCCGAGAGCTCGCGCGGATACGCCGCGCCGCGTCCGCCCAGTCCCACTTTGGAGAGCGCGTCCATCGCCCGCTCGCGCCGTTCTTTCCTCTCGCGCGTCGAGGCCCCGAGCCCTATGCCCACGTTCGCTTCCGCGTCCATCCAGGGGAAGAGGTCGGCCCCCTGCGGCATCACCGAGACCCGCGGCGAACCGTTGACGGGAGGCTTCCCGCCCACGAGGACCCTCCCCTCGGCCGGCGCGAGCGCCCCCGATATCAACGCGAGGAGGCTCGTCTTGCCCGCGCCCGATCGGCCGATGATCACGGCCTTCTCTCCCCTGTCCACCCTGAGGCCGAGGCCGGAGAAAACGATCCGCTCGCCGTAGCGCACGGCGCATCCCTCGACGGATACCATGACGGAATCATAACGCGCGCGTTACAGCGTGTCAAAGAAGGATAGCGCGCGCGGAGCGTCCATTGACAGGGATTTCCCCGCGATCGACAATCGACGGGCGCTCTGCGGAGCCGCGAGGAGTGATCAATGGACTACGAGAGGCAGGCGATCCCGAGGGAAGCGATCCACGTGAACGGGATAGGATTCGCGCCGGGCGCGCGGAAGCGCGCGACGGTCGTCGGGGGTTTCTCCGGAGCCTCGGGCTTTTCCGTGGTCGACGAGGGCGGAGCCATCGCCTTCAAAGGGAGACTCGATGAGGCTCCCGGCCTTCCCGGGCTGGACGCGCCCGTCCGTCATGCGGATTTCAGCCCCCTCGCGAAGAGCGGAACGTACTCCGTCAGGGTCGACGGAAACCGCCTCGAATCGCCCTCCTTCCGCGTCGCGGAGGACGTCTACGAGCGTTCCCTCGAACTCGCGATGATCGGCTTTTACGGACAGCGTTGCGGCGTCGCGGTCGAATTCGAGCACGAGGGGAAACGCTACGCGAAACCGCCATGCCACCTCGGAGACGGGCTCCTCGACTATTTCGATCCGGCGAGGCTCGGCGAATCGCGCGACGGCGCGGGCGGCTGGCACGACGCCGGCGACTACGGGAAATACGCTGTCAACGCGGCCTTCGCCACGGGCATCATGCTCCGCGCCTGGGAACGCTTTCCCGCCCCCCTCGGCCGCCTGAGCCTCCCCATCCCCGAATCGGGCGGAGCGCTCCCGGACTATCTCGCGGAAATCAAGTTCAACCTCGATTGGATCCTCAGGATGCAGTTCCCCGACGGCAGGGTATCGCACAAGCTGACGCGGACGGAGTTCGAGCCCATGTGCATGCCCCAGGACGATACCGCCCAGCGATACTACGCGCCCTGGGGCACGGACGCGACCAATTGCCTCTGCGCGGTCGCCTCGCAGGCATCGCGCGTCTTCAGGCCCTTCGACCCCGCGTACGCCGATCGCTGCCTCGAAGCGGCGCATCGGGCAATGGCCTTCCTGAGGTCGCGCGAGGCCCCCGAATTTCCCGATCTCGGCGCCTTCAAGACGGGGATGTACCTTCGCCCGCGCGACAGCGATCGTGAATGGGCAGCGTTCGAGTACTGGGAAGCGACGGGGGACGAGACGGCCGCGCGCGAGATCGGATGGATGTTCTCGATGGAGAATTATCTCGTGGACGTGGATTGGGACTGGAGCCAGGGCAAGAACCTCGGCGTCTACGCCTACCTCGCGTCGAAGCGCGACCGCGACCCCGCCCTCGTCGAGGAGCTCGAGACCGATCTCGTCGCCGCGGCGGACAGGATCGTCGCGAACGCGAAGGCGCATCCCTTCGGGCGCGGGCTCAAGCGAAGCTACTGGGGCTGCAACGGCGGCATCGCGCGGACGGCCCTCAACCTGCAGGCCGCCCACGACCTCACGGGCAAGGACGAGTACCTCGCCGCGCTGGAAGACCAGCTCTCCTACCTCTACGGCAACAACCCCTACGGCAGGTCCTTCGTCACCGGCGACGGCCACAGGCCCCCAGCCTTCCCCCACCATCGCCCCTCGGTGGCCGACGGGATCGACGAGCCCTGGCCGGGGCACCTCATCGGCGGCCCGCACCCGACGGAGCTCGATTGGCACGACGTGACCGAGGACGCGCGCACGAACGAGACGGCCATCAACTGGGACGCCGCCCTCGTCTACGCCCTCGCCGCCGCGTGTCCGGCGTCGCGGCGTTGACAGCCCCGCCGCCTTTCCCCTACAATGCAGGGCACGATCCGGTAGCTCAGTTGGATAGAGCGGCTGCCTCCTAAGCAGCAGGTCGCAC
>CAYNQK010000060.1:0-18319 GCA_964399285.1 uncultured Spirochaetales bacterium
GACGCGGCTGGACATGGGGAAGGCCGAGATGCCGCAGGCGCCGATCATGGGATTGATCTTCTTCTTGAGGAAGAGGTTGATGAACTTGGCGAAGAGGACGCCGCCCGCGGTGTCGAACACGAAGGCGAAGAGGCCCATCACCATGATGAGGATGGTCCCGAAGCTCAGGAATGCGTCGGCCTTCATGGTGCCGCCGATGGTGATGCCGAGGAGGAGGGTCACGATGTTTGCGAGCTCGTTCTGCGCGGCGTGGGAGAGGCGGTCGACGACGCCGCACTCGCGGAGGAGGTTGCCGAACATCAGGAAGCCGATGAGGGCCGCCGATACGGGGACGAGTATGCCCGCGAGGACGGTCACGGCGATGGGGAAGATGATCTTCACGGCTTTGGGAACGACCCTGTCGTGGGACTCCATCCGGATCATGCGCTCGTGCTTGGTGGTGAGGAGGCGGATGACGGGCGGCTGGATGACCGGCACGAGCGACATGTAGGAGTACGCGGCGACGGAGAGGGGCCCGATGAGCTTGGTGAGCTTGAAGGTGTTGGCGACGAATATCGTCGTGGGCCCGTCGGCCGCGCCGATTATTCCGATGGCGGCCGCCTCCTTGAGGTTGAAGCCGTTCTGGAAGACGGGGTCGAGCCAGCCCAGGTTGAAGTCCGCTCCCATTTTCTTGAAGAGTGCGCCGACGAGGAGGGCGCCGATGGCGGTGGCGAAGATGCCGAACTGGGCCGCCGCGCCGAAGAGCACCACCCAGGGGCGTTGGAAGAGCGGGCCGAAGGCGATCATCGCGCCGACGCCGACGAAGATGAGGAGGGGGAAGAGCTCGTTCGCGATGCCTCCGTCGAAGAGGACCTTGAGGGCGCCGACGTTCCCGGCGTGCTCCCACACGGTCTCGAGGGGAAGGTTCACGAGGATGGCTCCGAACCCGATGGGCATGAGAAGCATGGGCTCGTAGTCTTTCTTGACCGCGAGCCAGATGAGGATGAAACCGATCAAGTACATGACGGGCTGCTTCCATGTCAGGGCCATGACGCCGTCGACGAAGAAACTCAGGATCTCGGAAGACATTGCATACCTCTCGAGGCTTGGATGCCGCACATTATACACGTTTTGAAGGTTTTGCCAGCCCTTGACGGCCCTCGGGGAGGAGGGGGCCCTGGACGGCCGCGCGGGCTCCGGCGCGCCCGCCGGGGGGCGCTAAACTTGACTCCCTGTCGCCTTGTATGGTAGCTTTCCTGCAACTTTTCCCGGAAGGACGTTCCACTATGCCCCAGTTCGCTTCTTTGCTTCCTATCCTCCAGGCCGGCGCCGGCGCTGCCGCCGCGGCCGATAAGGCGCCCGCGTCCGCCATGAGCTCGACCATGTCGATGCTCTGGTCGATCGGTCCTTTCGTCCTCCTCTTCGTCGTCTTCTACTTCTTCATCATCAGGCCCCAGAACAAGAAGCAGAAGGAAACGAAGAAGATGCTCGAGGGCCTCAGGAAGGGCGATCGCATCGTCACCATCGGCGGCATCCACGGACAGGTGACTTCCGTCAAGGACAACACGGTCATCGTGAAAGTCGACGATACCTGCAAGTTGGAATTCCTCCGCTCCGCCATCTCGACGGTCGTCTCCCGCGAGGACGAGGGCGCCGAGAAGGCCGCGTCCGAGACCGAGAAGAAATAACGATTTTCCTGGAGTTGCGGCATGGGTAAATTCAAGCGTTTCCTCATCGTGATCGCCGTGCTCGCCACGGTGTCCCTCTTCCTCTGGCCGACCGTCCGCTGGTATTTCCTCATACCGCAGGATCAGCGAGCGCTCGCCCAGGGATCGCGCGTGCAGATCCAGCGCTACGCCCAGCGAATGGCCGTCTCCGACGTCGGGGAGCTCAAGTCCCTGGCGACGGGCGGCGGTTCCGCGGAGCTGCCCGAGAAGCTCGCCTTCGCGAAGGACGTCGCCCGCAAGGCCTACAAGGCCAAGGGCGCCAAGATCCCCGCCGCGTGGGACGCGGGCGCGGTCCTCGGCGCGTTCGGCAACGAGCGCGCGGCCCTGGCGGCCGTCGAGGAGCATTACCGGAAGAAGATCCTCGGGATCAAGAACGTCCATAACGACGCCATCCAGCTCGGCCTGGACCTCTCCGGAGGCATCAGCTTCAACATCCAGGCCACTCTCGCCAAGAAGGGCGGGGCCGAGCCCACGGCGGCCGAACGCGACGACGCGATGAACCGCGGCCTGGACGTCCTGAAGAGCAGGATCGACAAGTTCGGCCTCACCGAGCCCGTCATCAGGCGGATGGGCGACGACCAGATCTACGTCGAGATCCCCGGCACGGCCGATCCCGAGCGCATTAACGGCATCATCATGGGCAAGGGCCAGCTCGCTTTCTTCCTCGTAGACCAGGAGGCCACGTCAGTCGTCCAGTCCTTCCTCGCCGCCAATCCCGGCTACATCGTCGAGGAGGACGGCTCCATCGTCGACGCGACGGGCGCCCGGATGGACGCGGGGCTCCTCCCGGAGGGGAAGGTCCTCAGGAAGGAATCGCAGAAAGACGCCTACGGCATCGACGTGGACACCGGACGGTACTTCGTCCTCAAGAACGATCCCAGTTCGACGCTCGACGGCAACTACATCGTCGACGCCACCGTGACCTCGGACCCCATAACCGGCGCGCCGGCCGTCTCCTTCGAGCTCAGCAAGGAGGGCGGCGACCTCTTCTCCCAGCTCACGAGCACCAACATCAACAAGCCGATGTGCATCGTGCTCGACGACAAGGTGAAGAGCGTGGCGAACATCCAGAGCGCCATCAGCGAGCGCGGGCAGATCTCCGGCCTCGACTACGAGGAGGCGCAGTACGTCTCCAACATCCTCAAGACCGCCGCGCTCCCCGTCATGCTCGAGAGCAAGTCCTACCAGGCCATCGGCGCCTCCCTCGGCGACGACGCCATCCGGCAGGGCGCCAAGGCCCTGGGCTACGGCATCCTGGCGGTCCTCCTCTTCATGTTCCTTTATTACCGGGGCGCGGGCATCAACGCCATGGTGGCGCAGGTCCTCAACATGTTCATCATGCTGGGCATCCTCTCCGCCTTCAACCTGACCCTGACCCTCCCGTCGATCGCGGGCTTCGTGCTCACGATCGGCATGGCGGTCGACGCGAATGTCATCGTGTTCGAGCGCATCAAGGAAGAGCTCAAGCTCGGCAAGGGCCGGAAAGCGTCCATCGAAGCCGGCTTCAACAAGGCCTTCTGGGCCATTTTCGACGGAAACCTCACGACCATCATAGCGGCCCTCTTTCTCGCCATCCTCGGCTCCGGACCCATCCAGGGATTCGCGGTGAGCCTCGCGATCGGCAACGTGACCTCGCTGTTCACGTCCCTCTTCGTGTCGCGCCTCATGTTCGACGTCGGCACCGACGCGTTCCGGTCGAAGAAGGTCTCAATCTCCTGGAGGATCAAGCAGTGAAAAAGACCATAAGATTTTCCAAGCTCTTCCTGCCCGCGACGATCTTCTCGATCGCGCTGATCGCGAGCGGGCTGGTCGCGCTTTTCGTCAACGGCGTCAACCTCGGCGTGGACTTCCGCGCCGGCATCAACGAGACGATCCGCCTCGCCGAGCCCGCCCTCAGGGTGACCTACGCCGGAGAGGGCAACGCCAAGCTCCGGTTCACGGAAACGGGCGCCGAGCTCGTGTTGTCCGGAACCCGCGCCTCGGACGGGACCTGGCCGGTGCCCTACGCGGACGCCAAGACCGTGTCCGGAGTCGCCTCCGCGCTCGAGAAGGCACTTACCGGCCTCAAGGCCGAGGTGGTCGGGGACGGCGGAATTGCCGCCTCTGACATTATCGCGACCGCCGAGGGCGATACCGCGCTCGGTTCGGAGCCCGCGGTCGTGAAGCGCCGGATCATCGGCGACGCTAAGGCAGGCATCGAGGATATCCGCGCGGCCGTGGCCGAGGTCGGGGAATCGGCCGTCCAGACCGTGGGCGCCAAGGAGGATTACTCCTTCAGGCTCCGCGTGGAGGACGACGGCAAGGATCCGGATTTCGCCAAGAACATCAAAGGCAAGATTCAGGCGGTCCTCGCGGCCAAGATCGGACCTGAAGGCTTCGTGGAGATGCAGACCGACTTCGTCGGCGCGCGCTACTCCAAGGACCTGGGAAACCAGACCGTCTTCGTCATCATCTTCGCCATCGCGGCCATCCTCGTCTACGCGGCCTTCCGCTTCAAGCCGCAGTACGCCATCGGCGCCGTCCTCGCCATCATGCACGACGCCCTCGTCATGGTCGCCTTCGTGATCTGGACGGGCATGGAGTTCAACACGAGCACCATCGCCGCCATCCTCACGATCCTGGGCTTCTCCATCAACGACACCATCGTCATCTTCGACCGCATCAGGGAGGACCGCCAGCTGAAGCCGGACCTTCCCTTCAAGGAGCTCCTGGACAACGCGCTCACGGAGACCCTCGGCCGCACCATCATCACGACCATGACCACCCTGATCTGCGTGACGATCCTCTTCATCTTCACTTCGGGGACGATGAAGGATTTCGCGCTCGCGCTCATCGTGGGCATGGTTTCCGGTACCTACTCCACCATCTACATCGCGACCGCCTTCGTGAACCTCTGGCAGGACATCGCGGACAGGCGCCGCAAGGCCAAGGCCGCTCAGGCCTGAACCGGCGAACTCGGGAGAATCGCGGCCGCCCATCGGGGCGGCCGTTTTTTTTGTCCCGCTCGGACGGATCCCATATACTGGAGCCATGGACAGGATCCTGGCGTACTCCGGCCATTGACTCTGACCGCGCCTGAGCGGATCGGACTGATCGGGATCATGCCCCTCCTCGGGCTCGCCGGGGAGATCGGCGGCCTCAGGTGGACGGTCGCGATCTGCGGGGCGCTCTCCGCCCTCTCCTCGATCGCCTTCCTCAGCGCTTGGCGGCCGGGATCCTCCCGAGCATCTCGAGGAAGCCGAGGCCCGAGAGCGGCTCGTCGGGGAGGAAGAACTCGCCGTCGGGAAGCTCCATGATCTCCTTCTCCACGAGGGCGAGGGCCGCGCCGAAATCCGCCCACGAGTACGCGATGTCGGGGACGGGGCTCCTCCCCTTGGACTCGCCGGCGCGCGGCGCGTACTTGTCCCGATACTTCGCCTCGAGGCCGGCCTCGCCGGTCCTGAGCACGTAGAGTGCGAAGAGGGGGCGGACCGCGTCGCGGCGGGAGACGGGGGTCGCGGCCGGAGCTTCCTTGGCGGAGACGAGGCCGGCGGCCTGGAAGGCCCTGAGGAGCGCCTCATCGTCCGCGAGGAGCTCCGGGCCCCCTTTGACGATGCCCGCGTCCTGGAGCCAGACGGCGCGCGCGAGGAGGCCCAGAGTGAGCGGGTTCGTCTCCGCGATGAGGGCCGTCCCCTCCCGGAGTCCCGATCCGAGGTCGCGAGCGGAGCGGATCTCGTCGCGGACGGGGGCGTAGGCATGCCGTAAGGGCGCATTGAGGCGCGGGTAGCCGTCGTCGAAGGCCTTCACCGCGTCCTGGTAGCGGCGCGCGTCCAGGTAGGCGATGGCGAGCTCGACGAGGACGCGGGGAGGCGTTCCTCCCGCCGCGGAGCCCCAGAGCAGCGGGCTCACCGAGCTCTCGAGAAGCTCGAGACGCTTCGCGGGATCGGGCATGAGCATGGCCCTGAGGACGGGCGCCGGATCCTTCGCGCCTATGGCCTGGCCGAAATTCACGGCCTCGTCGGCCCTCTTGAGCATCGCCATCGCGGAAGCGGAATCGCCTCCTTGGAGGAAAAGCTCGCCCGAGATCGCGTGGATACGCGCGATGTAGGCCTTGTCGGTGGCCTTGGCCTTGCGCGCGGCCGAGAGCTCCTTTGACGCCGAGTCCGCGTCGGGAAGGACGATCTCGGCGTCTCCCGCGTTCGCGGCCTTCGCCGCCGAGGGCCGCTTGGATATCCGGGCGGAAACGATGGCGGCCTCCACGAGGTCGAGTCGATCCGTTTCGGCCTTGCCGACGGTCTGGACGGTTTCGACTTTGCCGGAGGAAAGACAGGACGCGAAGGTCATGAGCGCGGCGAGGGTCGCCGCCGTCGCCGCGGCTTTCGTCGAGAGCGCGCCGGCTATCGCCGGTCGAGCTCCGGCTATCGCCGGTCGAGCTCCGGCTATCGCCGGTCGGGCTCCGGCTATCGCCGGTCGGGCCTTGATCGCGTTAGGCATCGTATTCCTCCTCATCGCGCGTATATCGCGCCGTCTGCGGACGCGGTCACGATCTCGGCGTCGCCGTCCGCGTCGATGTCGGCGAAGAGCGGGCCGAGGCCTCCGGGGAGCGGGAATCCGGGAAGCGGGCTCAGGTCCGGGAGCGAGAAGCCGAGCGTCATGTTGGACTCGCCCGAGACGTAGAGTTCGTCCGTACCGTTCCGGTCCGCGTCGAAGGCTGTGAGGCGCGCTCTCTTGCCCGCGGCGTCCGGCACGACGGAGGTCGAGAGGATGGACCCGTACTCGGAAACGACGTAGATCGCGCCGTCCTGGTTCGCGCAGACGACGAGCCGCTGATGCCCGTTCACGCAGACGGCGGGCGTCGCGTAGAATACGCCCTCGAGATCGATGGGGAATTCGTCGCGGGGCGCGCCGTCCTGCGTCCAGAGCGAGAGCTTCCCGCCCTGGCTCAGGAAGGCGATCATGACGCCCTCCTCGCCCGAGGAGAGGGCCGGGGATCCGTACGAGATGCCGCCGCCCTCGACGGGCCAGCCCGGCAGGACCTTCCCCGACGAGTCGACGAGGTAGACGAGCGAATCGAATCCCTTCGTCACGAAGGCGACGAGGTCGCCGGAGGCCGCGGGCCTCGAGAGCACGGGATCGGCGAGCGCGGGACCAAAGTCCGACGCCTCGCCGAGCACGCCCGTGAGGACGAGGCCCTTGCGGACCGTCGAGTACGAGACGAGGCCTGATTGGATCGCGAGCGGGGGCATCTTCGAGGACTCGCCGGGGCGCGGGAAGGTGGGCTCCGCTTCCGCCTTGGCGTTCCACAGCCCGACGATCCCGTCCTCCGCGACGGACCAGAGGAGCCGCGCGTCGCCGGGAACGGCGACGGATCCCTTCGGCGCCTCCGCCGAGACGGGCTGGGCCGGGAAGGCGGGATCGACGATCGTGAGGACGTCCCGGCCGAAGGCGGCGATGCGGATCGACGATCCGCCGATCCTGAGGAGCGCGAGTGATTCGATCCTGTCGCCCAGCTTCACGGGGAAGCCGACGGCGTAGCGCGAGCCGCCTTCGCCCTCGGGGGCCGGTATCGCCCTCAGCGAGGCGAAGAGGCCCTCGCGCGAGGGCGATACCTCGAGGAGGCCGCGTCCGAATTCGTCGAGGATGGAGGCGGCGGCCGCGCCGCTCCCGAGGAAGAAGGGGCGCGTGCCCGCGTCGTAGAAGCAGTACGCGAGGGGCGATCCCGCCGCGTCGGCGAAGGCGGGCTTCCAGGAATCCTGCTCGCGGAGGCGCTCGCCCGAGCGGATGCCGTTGAGGATGGACGCGAGGGCGTCGGGATCCTGGGACGCGAAGAAGAATCCGCTCTCCTCCGCGATGTAGGGATCCTCGATCTCGACCTTGGCGGCCTGGAGGATGGCCTTGACCCACCAGGGGAAGGAGACGCGGGTCATGCGGGCCCCGCCGAAGTCCTGTTCGCGCGGCGCGAATATCGGGAGCGCGAGGGCCTTGCCCAGGCGGTCCTTGCGCGCCGCCTCGTCCTTCACCGCGAGGCAGAGGATCGGGCTCGCCGAGCCCTTCGCCTGCACGACGGCGGCCTCGCCGCCCGCCCAGGAGAACAGGAACTCGTCGAAGCCGTAGCCGAGCACGGCTTTGGCGGCGCCGTCGGCCTTCTCGAGCGATTCCGCGATCTTGGGCTCCACGGCTCCGAGGGCCTTGAACAGGAGCACGAGCTCCCGCACGTTGAGGCCCGCGCAGAACGAGGCGCTCGGCGGGAGGAGCGGGAGGAGTTTCGATCTACCGCCGGACGACGCGATGATATCGTCGATCTCGGACAGCTTCGATGAAACGGGGATCTCGAGGTCGAGCCTGATGCCCTCGTCCCCCGCCTGCAGGTCGGCGACGCTCTCCGAGGCGAATTCCATGGATTCGAGGAGCCGCTTGCCCGCTGGCGCCTGGGAGAGGCCGGTTGAAAGGATGGATCCGGAGTCCACGAGGAAGCGCATTCCGCGCGTCGCGCCCGCGAGGGCGGACAGTGTGCGGACGTCCTTGCGCGCGGAGAGGCGGTCCTCGGCGCCGCGCGAGGCGAAGGCCGCCTGGAGGGTCTTCCTGTCCGTCGATATCACGAGGAGGTCGCCCGCGGGCGCGGCGTAGAAGGTCATCGACCCCGCGCCGTACTCGAAATAGGAGAAGCCGCTTTCCTTTATGAACGACAAGCCCTTGAGCGAGACGAGGGGGCCGAAGGCCGGCGCGATCCGCGTGAGGAGGGACCGCGGCCCGAGCGAGAGGGTCCCGAGCATCGCTCCTCCCTTGAGCACCATCAGGTCCGCCCGCACGTCCACGAGGGAGCGGAGGAGGGCGGACTTGGACGCCTCCATGCCGCGCAGGTCGATGATCCCCTTGCGCACCTGGCCCAGGCCCGCGGCCGCGATGGCCCGCTCCACGGATTCCTGCCCGATCCAGTCCTCGTAGGCCGATCTGAGGGAAGGAAGCTGGACGTATGCGGCGAAGGACCCGGGAAGGTAGGTGAAGGGATCCCTCCGGTCCAGGAGATACCAGAGCCCGAGCCCGATCGCGAGCGCGACGATCAGGATCATCGCGGCGATCAACGCTCTTTTCGCTTTTCCGCGTCTCTTTTCCATGGAGAGACTATAGTGCGGGCTCCCGGGGCTGTAAAGCGAGGACGGGGAGGGGGGCGTGCAAAAACGTCGAGGTCCGGGTATACTGGGAAAGAACTATCCTGAAAACGGAGGAACCAGACCATGAAATCGTCCGGATCGAATTTCGCCCGCAAGGCCGCACTTCTCCTCATCGCCGTCCTCGCCGTGTTTTCCTGCAAGAAGGGCAAGGCGCCCGAGGGCGGAGCCCAGGGGGTCATCGACGCCATCGCGGAGGGAGTCGAAGCCGCGGTGAGCGGAACCGCAGCCTACGTGATCAGGCCTGAATCCTCCTTCTGGACCATCGAGGGCGACGAGCTCAAATGGGCGGAGAGCCTCCAGCTCGGCACCGAGGTCATGGTCACCGGCCCCTCCCGGAAAGCCAATTACGACAAGAACGAGTACTCGGTCCTCCCGGTCAAGCTCGACTCGGGCAAGGACGGTTTCGTCATCGAGCAGCACCTCGGGACGGGAGAAAGCCTCGGCGTGGTCGTCACGGACCTCGCGACGCTCTACAAGCAGCCCAAGGACACCGCCGTCATGTCCACGATCCTCCCTAAGATGAACGTCGTCGTCGTGACCAAGGACGAGGCGAATCCCGATTACTACAAGTTCGAGGGGATCAATTCCGAGTCGTACGAGCGCTTCACGACGCGTTATCTCCTCGCGAGCGACGTATCCGTCTCCTCCGAGGACGTCAATACCGCGCTTCTTCTCAACGCCGCGCGCGGCATGAAGGGCAAGGAGCAGCGGCAGAAGCTCGCCTCGACCATCACCTCCAAGTATCCGTCGTCGTCGTTCACCTCGACCGTGCAGGAATACCTCGTCGCGCTGAATCCGGACCAGATCGGGACCGAATCGGTGGGGGCATCCTACGCGGTGAAGAGCGCCGGCATCGTCCGCGACATCCCCTCCGCCTTCGGCTACGAACTCAAGCGCCTCAAGAAGGGGGAGGAAGTCCAGGTCGCCGAGAGGACGGCGGAGACCTACGTCATCGGGGACGAGAGCGCGAACTGGTGCAAGATCTCGGCGCCCGTCGAGGGCTGGATCTGGGGCGGGGCCATCGAGCCCAAGTGAGCCCGAGGCGAGCGGAACCGCACCCGTGCATCCCAGAGAGCTCGTCGTAGAGACGCCCGAGAAGATAGTCATCCGCCACGCCCTCGCCTCTCCCGGGGCGAGGGCCGCCGCGTGGATACTGGATTCCCTCATCCAGTTCATCGCGACCATCGCCGGATTCGCCATACTCGCGTACGGCGCGGGCGATGACCTCTTCGGCGAACGCGCGAACGTGACGCTCGGCTCCGGGCTCTCGGTCGCCTTCTACCTGATCCTCCTCTTCCTCCTCAAATGGGGCTACTACGTCTTCTTCGAGACCTTGACCCGCGGCGGTAGCCCCGGCAAGCGCGCGATGGGCATCAGGGCCGTGCGGATCGACGGCGAGCCCATCGATTTCGAGTCCGTGGTCGTCCGCAACCTCGTGCGCGTCGTCGACGATTTTCCCGGAATCCCCCTCCTGGGCTTCCTCGTGTCGATCTCGACCAAGCGGTCGCAACGCCTGGGAGATATCGCGGCGGGCACGGTCGTCGTGATCGCGCGCGGCAGGAAGCGGCCCGCCCTGCCCGAAGAAGCGCCGATCGACGCGTCCTCGGTCGCCATCCCGATGCTCGCGCGGGGCGGGACCGCGCTCACCGAGCGCGAGCTCGGCGTGCTGAGGCGGTTCCTCGCCGAGAAGGCGCGCCTACCGGAGGCCGCCGTCCGCTCGATGTCGGCGAGGCTCGCGGCCCAGGCGGCGGAGCGGACGGGGGTCCCCGTCGAGGGGCGCGACCCCGTCGAATACATAGAATCGATCTACCTCGCGCACGGAACCGCCTCGGCCGAGCCGGGCGGCGCCGAAGGGAAGGCCTGAATGGCGTCCGATCCCGGCAAGCGCCCTCTCACGAGGAGCGAACGCTTCATGCGCGAGCGGCGCGAGCGGTGGCTCGCGTTCGCCGAACTGACCGAGCGGGCGGAGAAGCGCGCTTCGTCGCTCAGGGAGAACGAGCTCCGCGATTATCCCTCGCTTTACCGCAGGGCCTGTTCCGACCTCGCGCAGGCGCGCGCTCTCAGGCTCGGGCAGGACGTGGTCGACTTCCTCAACGAATCGGTCGCGCGGGCGCACGCGGTCATCTACGGGCGGCCGCCGGTCGACCGCTCGGCACTCTGGCGTTTCTTCGCGCGGGACCTGCCCCGGGCCGTGCTGGACAACTGGCTCGCGGTCGCGGTCTCGGCCCTGCTCTTCTTCGCCCCGTACTACGGCGCCATGGCCTTCGTCTCCGCGGACGGTGACAGGGCCGCGCTCTTCGTCCCCGAAACCGCCCTCGAGGAGTTCTCCAAGGCGTACGAGACGGAGGTCGAGGGGAGCAGCGCGGGATCGTCGAGCCTCATGACGGCGTTCTATATCCGCAACAACGTCTCCATCGCGTTCCTGAGCTTCGCCGCGGGGATCCTCGCCTGCCTCGGTTCGGTCTATTTCCTCGTGTCCAACGGCGTCTTCCTCGGCGCCGTCGAGGGCTTCCTCGAGCACGCGGGCTACGGGGCGAACCTCCAATCCTTCACGACCGCGCACTCGGTCTTCGAGCTCACGGGGCTCGTGCTCGCGGGCGCCGCGGGCCTCAGCCTGGGCTACGCCGTCCTCAGGGGCGGCCGCTACGGGAGGGCCGACGCCCTCATCCTGCTCAGGAAGCGCATCTTCCCCCTCATCGTCGCCTTCTCGCTCTGCGTCGCCGCGGCCGCGTTCATCGAAGGCTTCTTCTCTCCGCATCCCTTCCCGTTCTGGGCTAAGGCGGCCGTCGCGATCGCGTCGGGAGCGGTCCTCGTCTGGTATTTCGTCGCCGTTCCCCTCGTATCGCGATTCCGTGGGACGGATCGATGAGGACCCGCGGACGCTCGCCGCTCATCCTCGCGGCCTTCATCGCCGCGCTTTCAGCCGCGTCCTGCCTCCCCGGCGGGCGGGCGGATAAGGGGATACCCGGCGCCGAGGAAGCGCGGGCCGCGTACCGCTCGGTCCTGCGGGAGAGGGCCGCCCCCAGGAAAGCACAGACCGACGACCCCCTTCAGAAGTTGCTCAAGTCCTTGGTCGAATTCTTCCAGAGGATGGCCGAATGGATCAGTCATAACAAGATCGCCGTGTTCATCGCGCTCGGCGCCGCGGCGCTGTGCATCGTCGTCGTGGCGCTCGTGAGGCGCCGCCGGGGTCGCGGGCGGCGAAGGGGCGTACCCGGCCGCGCCGGGAAGGGAAGCGGCGGCCCGGAGCCGATCGCGGAGGCCGAGGCATCGCTCGACGGCATTCTCTCCGCCGCGGAGGCGGCCGCCGCCACGGGCGATTATTCGGGCGCCGTGATCTTCGCGCATCGAGCGACGGTCCGCCACCTCGAGGAACGGGGGATCATCGCGAGAGGGCGCAGCTACGGGAACGCCGAGATATCGGCCATCCTCGGAAAGCGCGGCGCGGGACGGGCCGAGTTCTCGCTCGCCGCACGCGAGGCCGAGCGCGCCGCGTTCGGGAAGCGCGCTCTCTCCGAGCCTGAATGGAGCGGCGCGCGCCGCGCCGCCCACGCCCTCATGGAGGCCGTCAGATGAAGCGCCGCGGCGCGCCCCGCGTCGTCCTCGCCGTCGCGGGCTTCATCCTGGTGGGGCTCCTGGGATTCCTCGCGATCTCGGGCTTCAGGATCGGACGCGAGGGCGAATCCGTGACGGTCGGCGGCGCGAGCGGGCACTCGTACGCGATCAGGATCCTCAGGAAGCTCGGCTACCGCGTCCGGGTCTTCTACGATCTTCCGGACCTGGACGGCGGGATGCTGGGCGCGAACGACGCCCTCGTGGTGCTCTGCGACGACCTGGGAGAGGATTGGGACGAGGTCTCGCGGTGGACGAGGAAGGGCGGGAGGCTCTTCCTCCATCCCGGGACGGCGAACGCGGGCGAGTGGTCCGGAACGGAGACCGTCGCCGCGGATGGCGGGCTCTCGGCTCCGGATCGCTGGTCGGGCGGAGCCCGGTTCCCCGTCCCCTACGACGGACTCGCGTTCTCTCAGGCTCCCGCCTCCATGGAGGTCGTGGCGTCGGTGGACGGGAAGCCCGCCTTCGGACGCGTTCCCGCCGTCGACGGCGAGATCGTCCTCATGGCCGACGGGAGCGCCCTGACGAACGCTGCCTTGAAGTCAGGCGGGGAGGAGTACGCGGTCTTCCTCCACCGGCTGTTCCTTCCTTCGCGCGGAGGCACGGTGGCCCTTTACCGCGAGCGTAGATGGGCTAAGGGCGAGACGGACCCGGTGCGGAGCCTCTTCACGGGGCCGATGCTGCCGGTGACCCTCCAGCTCCTCGGCGCTTTCGCCGTGTTCGCGGCGGGGTCGGCCGTCCGCTTCGGCGAGCCCCAGCGCTTCGACCCGCGGGGCAGGAGGTCGAGCGCGGCGCACCTCGACGCGGTCGGAGCCTTCTACGCCCGGGGGAGGAGCGAGGACATGGCGGACGAGTCGAACGCCGAGCATTTCCTCGCCCTGCTCAGGCGTCGCCTCTCCCTGTCGCCCCAGGCGGGTGCCGAGATCGTCGCGGCGAAGGCGGCGAGGGCCTCGGGGCTGGGGGCGGAGGCCGTGCTGCGCCTCCTGGTCCCCGGCCGCGGGCTTAAGCGCGGGGAGGCCGCGATCAGGTCGGCCGAGCGGTTCAGGATCATCGAGAAGTTGGTTGCCGATAGGAGGACGAAGTGAGCGGAATGGATTTGAACGGCGTGCTCGCGCTGTACGGGCGGCTGAAGGCGGAGATGGGCAAGGCGGTGCGCGGCCAGGAGGGCATGGTGGACGCCCTGCTCTCGGCGCTCTTCGCCGAGGGGCACGTCCTCCTCGAGGGCTATCCGGGGCTCGGGAAGAGCCTCGCCGCCATGGCCCTCGGCCGCGCCCTGGACGCTTCCTTCAAGCGGATCCAGTTCACGCCGGATCTCATGCCGTCGGACATCATCGGGACGAGCGTGTGGGACGCCGAGAAGGGCGAATTCCGCGTGAAGCGGGGGCCGGTCTTCGCGAACGTCGTCCTCGCGGACGAGATCAACCGCGCGCCGGCCAAGACCCAGTCCGCCCTCCTCGAGGCGATGCAGGAGCGCAAGGTCACGATCGACGGGACCGATTACCCGCTCGAGGGCGTCTTCATCGTCCTCGCGACGCAGAACCCCATCGAGCTCGAGGGCACCTACCCCCTGCCCGAGGCCCAGATCGACCGCTTCCTCCTCAAGGCCCTCGTCGGGTATCCCGAGAGCGGCGAGGAGCTCGACGTGCTCAGGGCCTACCGCGGGGGATTCGACGCCCAGCGCCTCGACGAGTCGGGGATCGAGAAGGTCGCCGACGTCCGCGACGTCCTCGCCGCCCAGGCCGCGCTCAGGCGCGTGCGCGCGGAGGACGAGGTCCTCGACTACATCGTCCGCCTCGCCCGCGCGACCCGCGAGCACCGCGACGCGGAGATCGGGGCCTCGCCGCGCGGATGCGTCTCCCTTTTCAAGGCGGCTCGCCTCGCAGCGGCGCTCGCCGAACGCGATTTCGTCATTCCCGACGACGTGCGCTCCCTCGTCCATCCCGTGTTCCGCCACAGGATCATCATGAAACCGGAGGCCGTCATGGAGGGCCGCGATTCCGACGGCGTCCTGGACGAGATCCTCGAATCCGTGGAAACGCCGCGTTGAGGAAGCTGCCCGTGCCGGCCCCGCGCTGGGGAACCGCCGCGATCCTCCTTCTTCCCGCCGCTCTCTTCGGGGCGGCGATCGTCTTCCCCGCCCTCAAGCCCGTCGCGGCCCTCGCGGACGCGGCCATGCTCGTCGCGTTCGCGGTCGACGCCGTCATCGGCCTCGCGAGGAGACAGCCCGCGGTCTCGATGCCCGCGCAGGTATCCGCTTCCGTGGGAACGCCCGTCCGCTTGGAGGGCCGGATCGACAATCCGGGGAGGAATCCGATCTCGGTCCGCGCGCGCCTGGACCTCTCGGACGATTTCCAGGATCGGGTCGATGAATCGCTTATTGCGCTCGGTCCCCGCGCGAGCGCCGCGCTCGCCTTTTCCTTCCGTCCGATGCGGCGCTGCCGCGTCTCGTGGACGGCGATCCGCCTCCGCGTCAGGTCCCCGCTCGGTTTCTTCTGGATGCAGTCCGAGGCGCCCGTCACCATGGAATGCGCGGTCCTGCCGCGGCTCGACGGCCTGAGGCGGCGTGCGCGGCTCGCGCGCGGGCTCGCGATCCAGGCGGCCGGCAACAGGGTCTGCGCGCACCGCGCCGGCGAAGCCGAGCTCGATTACCTCCGGGAGTACCGGCAGGACGACGATTCTCGCCGCATCGACTGGAAGGCGAGCGTCAGGCTCGGCCGTCCCGTTACCAAGGTCCTGAGGAGCGAGACCTCCCGGCACGTCGTCGTCGCGCTCGATTGCGGGCGCTCGATGCTCGCCGAGCAGGACGGCGTGAGCTCCCTCGACTACGCCGCCTCCGCCCTGATGGCGCTCGCCCAGGCGGCCTTCGAGGCGGGCGATTCGCTGTCCGCCTTCGCCTTCGCCGACGGCCCCGTCTCGGAGCTTCCCTCCGTTGCCGGGAGAAAGTCGATCAGCCGCGTCGCGGCCTTCCTCTCGGGCCTCGAGGCGAAGGAATCCGAATCCAACTACGAAGCGGCGCTGGAGCGCCTCGTCCGCGGCCACCGCAAGCGGTCGCTCGTCGTCCTCATCACGGACGTGTCGGACGCGTCCTACGCCGCCCTCTTCAAGAGGGCCCTGGGGCTCATCCGGAGAAGGCACCTTCCTCTAGTCGTGTTCCTCAGGGACAAGGTGGTCCAGGAGCGCGCCGAGGAGGTTCCGGCCCGGGGCGAAGAGGGGATGAGGGAATTCACGAGGGTCGCCGCGAGGCAGATCCTCGCGGACAGGGAGAAGGCGCTCTCGTACCTTCGCGCCTCCGGGATCATGGTACTCGATCTCCTGCCCGGGGAATTGACGGGCGCCCTCGCGGAACGCTACCTGGATCTCAAGGGGCGCGGCGCGCTCTGATCGGCTTCATTCTCTATCCCGTTCGATCGGGGGCCGCGCGCGTCCCGGCTAGGCCGGGCGCCGCGCGCACCTTCCGGCTTAGAGCAGGGCGATGCCGGCCTTCCTGCAGGCCTCGGCCTGATCCGCCGGCCAGAGGGACGCCTGTATCTCCCCGATGTGCGCCTTCCGCAGCATGAACATGCAGAGCCTGGATTGGCCGATCCCGCCGCCGATCGTTTGGGGGAATTCCCCGGCGAGGAGGCGCTTGTGCCAATAGAGACCGGCCCGCGCTTCCATGCCGCGGATCGCGAGCTGCCGCTCGAGGGCGGCGGGGTCCACGCGGATGCCCATCGAGGACAGCTCGAAGGAGCGGCCCAGCGTCTCGTTCCAGACGACGATGTCGCCATTGAGGCCGATCTTCCCGTCCTCGTCCTTCGTGCTCCAGTCGTCGTAATCCGGGGCGCGGCCGTCGTGGATCTTCCCGTCGGGGAGGACGCCGCCGATTCCCTGCACGAAGATCGCCCCGTGCTCCTTCGCCGCCGCGTCCTCGCGCTCGCGCGGGGTCATCCCGGGCCAGCGCGCCTGGAGGTCCGCGGAGTGCAGGAAGGCTATGGATTCAGGGAGGACGGGCTTGATCTCCGGATAATGGTCGTAGACGAGGAACTCCGTGCGCTTCATGGCCGCGTAGATGCGCGCGACGATCTGCCTGAGGAAGGAGGCCGCGCGCTGCCCCTCGCCGATGACGAGCTCCCAATCCCATTGGTCCACGTAGAGCGAGTGCAGGTTGTCCAGGTCCTCGCTGGGACGGATGGCGTTCATGTCCGTATAGAGGCCGTAGCCGGGCTTGAATCCGTAATCCGCGAGGGCCATCCGCTTCCATTTGGCCAGCGACTGCACCACCTCGACGTCGTCGCCGCCGAGCGCGGGGACGGGGAAGCCGACCGGCTTCTCGATACCGTTGAGGTCGTCGTTGACGCCCGTGCCTTTCAGCACGAAGAGGGGAGCGGTCACCCTGCTCAAGCGGAGCTCGGCCGAGAGGTTCGCCTCGAAAAAGTCCTTTATGAGCTTAATGGCCTTCTCGGTCTCGCGGAGGTCCAGGATGGGGCGGTAGCCGCTGGGAAGGATCAGTGTGGGCGTCATGGGTGCTCCTCTCTCGCGCCCGGGCTACGCCCGGGACGTCGTATCCGGGCTACGCCCGGGACGTCGTATCCGGGCTACGCCCGGGACGCAGTATCCGGGCTCAGGCCCGGGACGTCGTATTCATCCGGGATGCGGGCCGGGCGGCCCGATGCCGTCTCGACGAAGGCCCATTTCACGCGGGCGGCCGCGCAGAGGACCTCGCCTTTCGATATGCGCTGCTCCAGGATTCCGCTCGCGCTCCGGCGCTCGACCGGGACGGTGTCGATCGAGAGGACGTCGCCCGGGAGCGCCGGCGCCCGGTAGTCGATCTCGATGCGCGCGATCCAGATTCCGTATCCGGCGCGTACGCAGCCGGGGTAGTCGAATCCGATGTCCTTGAGGTACTCGCCGCGCGCGTGCTCCAGGTAATTGAGGTAGACGGCGTTGTTGACGTGCCCGTAGCCGTCGATCTCGTAGCCGCGCACGGCGAGGGAGCATCGGTGGATCATCGCCGGCGATCCTAGCCCGCGGGAGCGGCCTTGCGCAAGGCCGGCTTTTCGCGTATGACCCTCCCATGCGGATGGCCATCGTCCAGAATGATCCCGTTTTCGGCGAACGGGAGCGGAACGCGCGTCGCCTCGTTTCCCTCATGGAGGCCGAGGCGGCCCGCCATCCCGACGATCCCCCCGGCCTTTACGTCCTCCCCGAGCTTTGCTGCACGGGATATCAATTTAAGTCCAGGGAGGAAGCCTTCTCCCTCGCAGAATCAGCGGAGGGCGGGCCCTCCCTGGATATCATAGCGGCCGCCGCGAGGCGGCTCGACGCGGCCGTCGTCATCGGCTTCCCTGAGCGAGGCAGACCCGTTGAGGCGGGAGACGAGCTCCGCGCCGAGGGTATCTTTAACTCCGCCCTCCTCCTGGGACCGGACGGCCCGTTGGGTTTATATAGGAAGACGCATCTCTTCTATAAGGAAAAAACGGTGTTCTATCCCGGGGATACCGGATTCCGGGTCTTCCCCTGGCGCGGAATTAACATCGGTATTGCAATCTGCTTCGACTGGTTCTTTCCCGAGTCGTTCAGGACGCTCGCCCTCAAGGGCGCGAGCGTCATCGCTCATCCGGCAAATCTGGTCCTTCCATATTGCCAACAAGCGGATTTCACCCGCGCCATCGAGAACCGGGTTTACGTGCTCACGGCGAACCGATCAGGGGCCGAGGAACGGGCTGGGGAACGCTTATCCTTTTCCGGAGAAAGCGTTGCAGTGACGCCATCGGGTGGATATTTGGTCAGGCTACCCCAAGGAGGGGAGTATTCCGGCTCCTTTGAGTACACCGCTGGTCAGGCTGAATCCAAGCGATTGAATGAATACAA
>CAYNQK010000061.1:0-17755 GCA_964399285.1 uncultured Spirochaetales bacterium
GCGCCCGAGGGAATCGAAGTACCCTTCGCCCGACCGAGGGGGCGTTTTTCTCCGCCAGGCCCCGCTTACCAAAAGGTTCATCCGCTCATCCGCGATGAAGTCAACGCGCTCCCCCTTCTTGGATCTTCGAGGCCTGCGACGGCAGCGCCAAGAAGCAGGAGACCGCCATCGGCTTCATGCCCACCCCTGACGCCATCGACGCCCCCGCGGGCGTGACCAAGGAGACCCTCGCCGAGATCCTCTCAGTGGACAAGGACGGCTGGCTCAAGGAGATCGACGACATCCGCAAGGAGCACTATCCCAAGTTCGGCGACAAGCTCCCCAAGGAGCTCAACGCCCTCCTCGATACCCTCGAGAGCAACCTGAAGAAGTAAGAAAATGCGGGAGAGAAACCGACGGTTTCCCTCCCGCCCCCTTCCATCCCTTCGGGGGAAAATGAGGCCCGTCGGCGGTAACGCTGGCGGGCTTTTTTCATGTCAGAACGCAAAGATGACTCTAGCCCCGGAGTACCCGTCACCATGGAGCGCGTCAACCCTTTTCGCGGATGAACGGATGCCTTATGGAATGGCGCGGGTGGATAGAAAAAACGCGCAGGGAGGAATTGCAGTACCCTGCACTCTTCCGACCTGCGCGTTTGTTCTATCCAGGCCCTGCGCCGTTACGAGGGACGCATCCGCTCATCCGCGTGCGGGGTTCATGCGCGCCTCACCCCCATGGATTCACGATCCGAGCGCCGGTCGCGTTGAAATCGCCCTCGTTGCGGGTAGCCAGGACGGCCTCGTTCCTGATGGCGACCGCGGCGATGAGGCCATCGACGGCGGGCGCTATCCGTCCCTCGGCGGCGAGGCGCGCGCTCATGTCGCCCCAGACGATCGCCGCTTCCTCGTCGAAGGAGAGAATGCGTCCGCGGAAACGAACGCGCAATTGCTCGAACCATACCCTCAGGGCATCACGCTTCTTTCCGGGTTCGAGTCGCTCGATACCCTTCTCAAGCTCACCGATAGTGAACGCCGCAAGATAGACGGACGACTCATCGAGACCGTCGATCCAAGATAAGAGCCGCGGATCAGGATCGGGTTTCAGGCTTTCCGAGAGCACGCAGGTATCCAGGATGGTCATATCTCGATGCTCCTGCCCTCGTCTCGTGAACGCTCCACCTCGAGGACCGCTCGGGGAGCGGAAGCGAAGAAGGCTCCCAGGCTCGTCGTGCGGGCCGTGAGACGTGCGTACTCGGCCATGGGGACGATGGCGACCGCGGGCTCGCCATGGCGAGTCACGATCTGCGTCCCCGTCGCGAGCGCTCGATTGACGAGTTCGCTGAAACGCGCCTTTGCGTCCTGAAGCGGCCAAAAATTCGCGGGTAACCGTGAAAGAGCGTCCATACATGGAAATATAGGCCTTCTAGTCAGACTAGTCAATATTCACCGAAAAAATCCCCCAACCCTTCAGCCCCAAGCTTTCCACCATCTCCGGAACGCATATCCCGATATGAACCGCGGAGTACCCGTCACCATGGAGCGCGTCAACCCTTTTCGCGGATGAGCGGATGAGCGGATGACATATGGAATGGCGCGGGTGGATAGAAAAAACGCGCAGGGAGGAATTGCAGTACCCTGCACTCTTCCGACCTGCGCGCTTTTTCTATCCAGGCCCTGCGCCGTTACGAGGGACGCCTCCGCTCATCCGCGTGCGGGGTTCATGCGCGCTTCTATATCCCCCCGTGCCTTCCCAGGATATCGGCCGCCGACTCGGCGCCGGCGCGCAGGGCCTTCCGCGGATCCCCCTCCCGGTACCACGAGGAGACGAAGGCGGCCTGGAAGGAATCGCCGCAGCCGATGGAGTCGACCTTCCGCTCGACGGGAAGGGCCTCCTGGAAGAACCGCTCCCCGCGGACGAGCGCCATGCTTCCCTCCGCGCCGAGGGTGATGATCACGGGCACGCCTGTCTCCTCGGCCCGTTCCTCGAGCGCGTCGGCGAGGGCGCGCGTACCGCTCGCGAAGGCCAGATCGATGCGCGGGAGCTCGTCTATGATCGGCTCAGGGTCGGCTTTGTCCAGGAAATCGGCGACGATGATCTTGGCCTCCCCCAGCCTGCGCGAGGCCTCTCGATAGCAGGGGCTATAATACGGCATGGCGATGAGGTCGAAGCCGCTCGCGTAATCCCAGTCTTCCTCGGAGAGCGCGAAGGTCTCGAAGACGCCCCCGACCCAGCCGTTCTCGCGGAAGAGATGCCCGTCATTCGAAGCGTAGAAGTGATTGTGGGCCGTGACGCCCGGAACCGCCCGCGCCCGCTCGTGATCGATCCCCGAGGCCTTCAGGAAGGCCATCACCTTCTCTCCCATCGCGTCGTCGCCCACGGCTCCCAGGACGGCGACGTCGCGCTCCCCCAGCTTCTTCCAGCGCGCGGCTATGTTGATGGAATTCCCGCCCGGAAGCTCGAGACCGAGCTCGGGATACTTGTCTATGCAGAGAACCGTCATCGCCAGCATCTTCACTTCATACTCCTCATGCGTCCGCGCGCCGCCCGATCAGCATCTTAACAGATCGGAGGGGATGCGTCGCGTCGCATCTCTCCTCGCGCGCGCGGTCCATCGTCCCGTTCTTCTTGCGGCTGAAAATGCTCCGTGATACGATGATCTAGAAAAAGCCGGAGGCGCCCTTCTTGGAAACGAATACCGCTCCCCTCTCAGGCCCCGCCCTCGTCAAGGAGACTTGCAGGCGCATCCGCCTCGCGCGTTCCTATTGGGACGCGCACAACAACCTCGCCTGCCGCACGGAGCGCGAGCGCGCCCTCGCCCTTTACGATACCCTGACGAAAGAACAGAAGGAGGAAATCCCTCAGGTCCTGAGGGTATGGCTCCGCTACCGGAGCGAGAAGTACTTCGGCGAGGGCCGCACCCCGCCCAAGAAGCGCGGCTGAGCGCTCCTCGGCATCGACGCCGAGGAGTTCCTTCTCGGGGAGGCTCAGCCCGCCAGCGCCTGGATCTTCCTCGTTACCTCCTTGGCCTTTTCCGATCCCACGAAGACTACCATGCTCTTCTCGATGCCCTTGGAAACGGCCTCGAGGTTCGGACGCCCGATGGCATCGAGCGTCACGCCCGCCTTCTCGCACTGGATCTTGAGCGTCGCCTTGGCCATGATCTCCCCGAGGAGGGGAGTGAGGATTTCCATGATCTTGCCTGTGAGGCCCGCGTCGTCCATCGCCGCCTCCTAGATCGACTTCACGAGGGAACGCTGGGCGAGGCCCGCCGCCCCGAAGAGGAGGTAGCTCGCGTTCCATCCGAGGTCGATGAAATTCCCGGAATCGTAGAGCCCCTGGTACGAGAGGACCGAGTAGAGGAGGTCCGAGACGCACCAGCCGATGAACCCCAGCGTGATGAGGAGCCAGGGCGCCACCACGGAGCCCGAGCCGAATTGGAGCGTGATGAGGATGAGGGCCGCGGCCGGGATGAGGACGATGAAATCGGCGATCGGATAGAAGGCCGAGACGAATTTCTCGAGCGCGCCCGTCTCGCCGTCCGAGAGGATGGGGACGAGGGCCCAGGCCGTGACCGCGGCCCCGACGGCGACGACGGCGGCGGCGAGGGCGGCGTAGCGTTTCCAGCTTCCGAGGGGGAGCCCGGACCGGACGTACCCCGCGAGGATGATCGCGATGAAGGCGATGATGAAGGGGTACGCGGCGAGCCAGGCGACGTCCGCGGGGCCGGGGAAGGAGGGTTCCCTTCCCAGGACGAGTTCGATGAAGGCGTAGATGCATTCGGCGATGAAATCCAGCGCGATCCCCGCGAAGATGAGGGACCACGCGGCCTTGACCGCGTCCGGGGTCTTGAAGCTCGCCGCCGCGAGTCCGAGGCAGGCCGCGGCCACGAGCGAACACGCCACCGGCAGGAGATCGCTCGCCCAGGCCAGAACGGCGTCCCCGCCCGGCTTGAATACGTAGACGACGACGTTCGCGGCGAGGATCGCCGCCGAGAACGCGAGGTACGGCCCTTTCCACTTGGACATAAGCGCTCCTGGCTC
Organism: uncultured Spirochaetales bacterium; assembly: GCA_964399285.1. GTDB lineage: Bacteria > Spirochaetota > Spirochaetia > Treponematales > JBGSOB01 > CAYNQK01. The sequence goes on from CAYNQK010000061.1 coordinate 4,020, forward strand.
CTTTTTCCGTACGCTTTCGATTCTAGGCCTTCCCCGCGGCCGATGCAAATGGGAAAATTCCCGCCTTATTCGGCGCCGAATATCCGGGCGCGCCCCGTCGGGATGCGCTACACTTTCGTGTAACAGTGCCAATCCGGGGCTTTTTTCCACGGAGGAGTGTTTTATGGAACGGACGAAACGCGGAATCGGCGCCGCAGGCGCGCTCATCCTGGCCGCCACCCTGCTCTCGGGCTGCGGCACCTTCTTCAAGGTGAGGGTGGCCTCGCCGCGGGAGTGGCTGGAGGGCAAGGACTACGTCGTGCAGTTCTCCATGGCAAAGGCGGAGAAGGCGACGAAGATCACGCTCTATTATCGCGTCAATAACGGCCCCATCCAGGTGGTGGAGCCGGCGCTGAAGGGGTCGCTCAGGGAGCACCTCATCCCGGCCTCCCAGCTCGCTCCGGGCAGGCTCGACTACTACCTCGTCATCGTCGACGACAAGGGCAAGGAGCATCGCGACGGCGAGGTCTCCGTGATCATCCTCTCGCGCGCGGAGGGCAAGGCCCAGGCGGAGCGGGATCTCATGCGGCGCGTAAAGGTCGCCGCTCCCGCGGAGATCGCCATCATCGACGACCTCGAGGTCTCGGTGCGCGTCCTCTCCCCGCTCGACGGTACGACGGTCGCGGCCATGGTCCGCCACGCGTCCGAATCCGGCTATGCGAAAGCCGCCCTCACGCCGGTCGCGGGCGAGTACCGCTTCAAGATCCCGGCCGGGGACCTCGAGCAGGGCGCGTTCAGCTACTACTTCACGCTCGAGGAGCGCCATCCGGACTTCGGCCTCATCGGCGTGACGTATCCCCAGGACGGCGCGGACCGCCCCCTCGTCGTGAAGGTCCTGGGCCTCGGAGAGATGGCGGAGCGCATGGAGTCGGATTTGGTCCGAGGCACATCGCACGTCCCGCCCAGGGAGGCGCCCGTCACGGAGGACCTGCGCGTGACGCTATCGCTCTCCTCGCCGCGAGGCTCGATGCTCGAGGACCTCATCCAGGGCGAGCCGAGCGTCTCCCTCCGCTTCGGCCGGAAGGATTCGCGCGCTCCCTTCAGGAGCCTCCCCATGGAACGCGGTCCGAAGGGCGACTACGCGGCGGTCATCGATCGCCGATCGATCGCCGACGGAACCGATAGTTATTACTTCGTGATCCGCGCGCAGGCCCGCGCCGTAGGCGAGCTCGAGGCCGCCCTCCCCGAGGCCGAGGGCTCGTACTTCTCCTACCGGATCGTCTCGCTCTCGGAGCTCAGGATGCGGCGCGCCGCGGATTACGCTCCGAGGCTGGCCCACGTCGCGCCGACGGACGCTTCGATCGATCGGCCGCTCCGGCTCGCGCTGACGGTGAAGGACGCTCCCGAGGCCATGAAGGGATCGGTGTATTTCAAGAAAGCCAGCGAGAAGACCTTCCGCGTCGCGCCCATGCGGGCGACTGCCGAGGGCCTCTCCGCGGTCATCGCGCGGGAGGACCTGGGGGCGGGGCAGATGGTCTACTACTTCACGGCGAGCCTCTTCTTCCCGGACGTCGGCGAGGTCGCCCTCACCTTCCCGCCGGAGGGCCAGATGAAGCCCCTCTCCCTGGACGTGGAGGACCCGGAGATCGCGCGGCGCGCGCTGAGGGACGACCTCTTCCGCCGCTCGACGCACCTCCAGCCGCCCGAGGCCATCGAGGAGAGCGGCGTGACGCTAACCCTGAGCGTGCGCGACATGAAACCCGGCACGAAGGCGGTCCTCTACGTCAAGCGATCGCGCGACGCGGCCTACGCGCCCCGCCCCATGGTGAATAGCGGCGGCGACCTCGTGACCGACCTGAGCCCCACCGACCTCAAGGCGAGGCTCGACTCGTATTACATCGAGGTGGTCGAGCCGGACGCCCGCTTCGGGAGCGTATCGGCCATCGTCCCGCTCGACGGAAGAGCGAACCCCTACCGCCTCCTCGTCAGGAAGCGGGGCGAGGCGCCGGCCGCGTCGCCCACCGGTCCGGCCGCACCCCCCGCCGCCTCGCCGCCCCCTAAGGACAAGCCGGACGGACCTGAGGCGTCTCGGCCGCCGCGGGACAAGCCCGACGGCCCCGCGGCTTCGCGGCCGCCGAGGGACAAGCCCGACGGCCCCGCGGCTTCGCGGCCGCCCGAGGACAAGCCGGGATCTCCGATCGGCAAAGGCCCCGGCAGGAAGGACGACAAGGACAAGGATAAGAAAAAAGCCTTCGGCGAGGGGATCGCGATCGATCGCGTGAGCGACCCGAAGCCGGGCAAGCCCTTCGAGGTGAGCGTCCGCGTCAAGGACGCGCCCGCGGGCCTCAAGATCGACCTCGCGTACCGGGTCTCGGGCGACAAGGAATTCAAGATCGCGTCCATGGCCGCGCGCGGAGTCAATTGGATCGGGCTCATGGATCCGGCCGCGCTGAAACCGGGCGCGCGGATCGATTATTGGCTCATCGTGCGGAACCCGGCGTGGGAGACCGAGATGACCTACCCCGACGAGGAGATCGGGCCGTTCTTCTTCATGGTCCCGGAGGACGGCGCGGCCAAGCCCGGGGAGGGCAAGGGCCGATGACGCGCCCGGGCCGGACGCGCCTCGTCACGGCATGACGCGGGCCGGGAGCCTCTCGAGGGCTTCCGGCCTTTTTTCTTCACCGGGCGCTCGCGCGGACGAAGACAGCGAGAACGACGCTGGGCCGCCCAAGGCCTGGATCACGATGTCCTTCGAACGATCAGAGCTGTACTCCTCTCCCCGCCCGAGTAAGAGATCGCCCGACCCGGGCCAGGTGAGCCACAGCCGCCCCGATCCGCAGGACAGCCTGCCCGTGAAGCGGCGGTACCGAAGGGCTCGGCCCTCCGCGATCGACGTCCATATCCCGTTCATCGGCATGCAGCCTCCCCGAACCGCCCTCGCGAACCCGGTCGCGGGCGATCCGAGGGGCATCATGCCCCGCCGCGTCGGCGCCTTCCAGCGCCAGCGACGGGCGAAACGAGGGAACCAGCCGCTCCCGCGCGGGAGGCTGTGTCCGCCCCGCCCGGCGCAACTGTGCCTATCACGCCCCGCGCGCGGACATGGTAGGATGAACCCATGACCGCATACGGCGCGGTGGCCGACAGGATCATCTCCCTCATCTCCTCGGGCGCCCTCAAGCCGGGCGATAAGCTGCCGTCGCTCAGGGAGCTGAGCCAGGAGCTCGACGTGAGCGTCAACACGGTGAAGGAGGCCTACTGGCGGCTCGAGGACCGCCATTACGTGGAGGCCGTTCCCCAGTCGGGCTTCTACGTGCGCGGCCGACCCCCGCGGAAGCCCGAGGCGCCGGGCGCGCCCGTGGACCTCGATCCCACGAACGTCAGCCTCTGCAAGATCTATTCGACGTTCATGGCCGAGCAATCCGGAAACGACGAGGGTATCGGGCTCGGCATCGCCTCCTCGCCCCTCGGCCCCTGGTCCGCGGAGAGGCTCGCCCGCCACTTCCGCGACGCGCTCCGCGAGGAACCCGTCAAGGCCTTCGACTACTCGCTCCCGCCCGGGAACCTCCGCCTCAGGGAGCTCATCGCGCGGCACTCGCTCTCCGCGAAGGCGGACATCGGGCCGCGCGACGTCGTGATCACGAACGGCTGCCACGAGTCGGCCTTCCTCGCCCTCATGGCCGTCTGCTCGAAGGGCGACGCGGTGGCGGTGGAGAGCCCGATGTACTTCAACTTCCTCGGCCTCCTCGAGCGCCTCGGCCTCAGGGCGGTGGAGATCCCCGCCGATCCCGCGCGCGGCATGAACCTCGACATCCTCGAGTACGTGCTCGGGAACCAGGAAATCAAGGCCGTCTTCTCCATACCCAACTTCTCGAATCCGACGGGATCGCTCATGCCAGAGGGGGACAAGCGGCGCCTCGCGGAGCTCCTCGCGTCCAAGGGCGTGCCCCTCATCGAGGACGACGTGTACGGCGACCTCTCCTTCGGCCCGAGGCCGGGGACCTGCAAGGGCTACGACGATCCGGGCAACGTGATCCACTGCTCGTCGTTCTCCAAGACGGTGGGGCCGGGCCTCAGGCTCGGATGGATCGCGCCAGGCAGGTACATGGACGAGATCCTCCGCCTGAAGACCCTCATGAACCTGGGCGTCTCCTCCGTCACCGAGATGGCGATGGCGCGCTTCCTGGCTGACGGGGGCTACGAGCGCTACCTCCGCGGCGCGCGGAAGGGCCTCAGCGAGAGCGTGGCCGCGGTACGCTCCCGCATCGCCGGGCTCTTCCCCGAGGGCACGGCGGTCTCCGATCCGCGGGGCGGCTTCGTGCTCTGGGTGACCCTTCCGGAGGGCTTCGACGCGCTCGAGCTCTACTACCGCGCGCTCGAGCGCCGAATCCTCATCGCTCCCGGCTGCCTCTTCTCCCTCAAGGACCGCTACTCGTCCAGCTTCCGCATCAACGCGGGATCGATGAGCCCGCGCGTCGACGAATGCCTCGTCGAGCTCGCCCGCCTCGCGCGCGGATTATCGTCTCCGTCGAGCGGCGCGAAGGGCGCCTGACGCGGACCGCGCGTTAACGGCTCCGTCAGGGCTTCTTCACCTTCTTGGGATCGAAGGCGATGAGGACGCCCCCTTCCTGGTAGCCCCGCGCGTTCGAGAAATGCTGATACGGCTGGGTCTCGATCCCGCCCGCGACCACGGCGCGCGCGCACTCGGCTACGCCGTCCAGGAACGAGGGATAGAAGAGCCCCCCGTGCCCCGGGAGGATCGTCTCGAATTCCGCCGACCGTGCGATGAGCCGCTCGAGCGACGCGAGGTACTCCTCGACCGAGAGGGACTCGTAGAGGAACAGCCATACGTGCGTATTGTTGTTGTCTCCCGAGAACAGGATCTTCTTCTTGTCGTCGACGAGGCAGAGGCTCCCCGCCGTGTGCCCCGGGGTGAGGATGACCGAGAGCTTCCTTCCGCCTAGATCGAAAACGTATCCATCGCCGATCTCCGCGAACTTCTTCCCGGGCGCGTATCGCTTCACGACGCTCATGTCCGCCTTGTGCGCGTAAATCGTCTTGAAGAAGCGGTTGCCTCCGGAATGGTCCTCGTGGCCGTGCGTGTTGACCGCGATGACGGGGAGATCCGTGATCGACGCGACCACCGCGTCGAGGCCCGCCTCTCCCAGCCCGGTGTCGATCATGAGCGCCTTTTTCTTCCCGACGACGAGATACATGTTCACCGACCCGTGCTCGTCGATCCGCCAAACGCCGTCATCGACCTCGCTCGCCTGGTACCGCGCCTTTACCTCGGCGGGGAGCCCTTCCGGCCCCTTGCCGACCTGCGCCGTTCCGTTCCCCGCCATGAGCGCGAACGCGAGCATGCCGACGACGATTCGCCCAGAAGCTTTCATGTTCCCTCCTTCATTTTCCGCTCGATTCTTCCTGCTCTTCCCGAAGGCGCGATTCTCCTGACAGGCCCCGCGACACCCCGATACCCTCGCGGTCCTTCGCGAGCGGGCCGCTTATTCTCCATGAGCCGTGAATTCCCAGAGGGAAAAGCCCCATTCGGTCCTGCGGACCTTTCCGGACATGCGGACGAAGCGAGCTTTCCGCGGGGCGAAGTCCCGGTACTCCTCGCCGCCGGGCCCGTCGGCGACCGCGACGGCCCCGATCCAGGACTTCCCGTCCGTCGAGAGGTCGATGGAGTACTCGACGGCGTAGGCCTTTTCCCAGAAGAGGCTCGCGCCGCTCACCGTCCGCTCGAAGCCCAGGTCGATGGTGATGCTCTGGCCGTCCTTGAAGAGGCTGGACCATCGCGTGAAGACGCTTCCGTCGATGGCGTACCTCGCCTCGTACTGGTCTTCCTCGATCGACGAGGCGAACGCGGAGACGGCGCGCAGCGGCCGGGGTAGGGCCTTAGGCTTTCCGTCGGGCCCGATCACGGGCTTCGCCGCGAGCACCGAGGGATCGAAAACGGAGGCGACGCGTTCGCCGCTCTCCAGCGTCGCTATCGCGCTCAGCTCGTGCCTGCCCCGCTGAGGATTATCCCACTCGAACGAGAAGGGAAAGGATTCCGCCGCGCCTATCGAGGCGCCGTTGGAAAAGTACTGCACCGTCTTCACGATCCTCGGCGCGGAGAGTTCGACGCGGAGCAGGAGGGGCGAATATTCCATGATCATGGACGGGAGGCTCTCGCGGCTCAAGCGGAGGCTCGTCCCGCGCGGCGGGTGGCTGTAGAAGAATTCGGCGATGTAGTCGGTCGCCATCGGAAGCCAGACGTGGCCTCCGGAATCGTACGAGAGGAGGGCGACGTCGGCCTCCGCCCCCTTCCACGTCCTTCCCTCGATGCCCTCCCGGACGCCGTATGGCGTCGCTTCGGGTGAAGCCGCGTCGATCCCGCGCCAGAGCGCGACGGAGTCCTCAGCGGAAAGGAAGCCGTACGTCTCATCGCCGCCGTAGGGCACTGATACGTCGTCGCGGGCGTGGATATGGAGGATGGACACGGGACCGGCGGCGGTCGTCCCGATCCTGGCGAGGCCCGCGACGAAGGCGATGGCGCGGACCCGCGGCCCCAACGCCGCGGCGGCCTCGTACGCGAAGATGGCGCCGGCGGAGTGCCCGACGAGATAGACGCGATCCGAATCGATCTTGTACGAAGCCCTCGCGGCCTCGATGAGGTTCGCGATGAAGGGCGCTTCCTCGGGCCCCTCCCATCGTCCCTGGGCGCCGTCGGGATAGGCCACGATCCAATCGTACTTGGCGGCCGCGGCGTCGAGGCCCACGCCGCGGAAGGCCTCGCCCGATCCATTGGCGCCGTGAAGGCCGATAACGAGGGAGAAGGGCTTGGTTCCGTCGTAGGAGGGCGGGACGAAGAGCGCGCCCGTCCGCCTCGATCCCGACGCCCTGAGGACGAAGGAGCGCGAATCCTTGGAAGGCTTCATGACGGGAGCCCGGGCGGCGGCGGAACAACCCGGGAACGACGCCGATGCCGAAATGGCGACGATGATCGATGCGGCGGCGCCGATCCCGCGAGTACGTATCCCCATGATGGAGTTATACATCGGTTCCGCTCGCGCGGTGAAGGGAGCGCTGTCCGCCCCGTTCCCGTCGTCGCCGCCCTCTCGAGAACCGGGCCCCGCGGACTTCGCTTGACAAGGGGGGCCGCGGGTTTAGAATCGGTAGGCATGAACGGGAACATACCGGTGCTGTTCGTCGAGGGCGGTTCGATCGCGGAAGCCTGGGAGAAATCCCTCGTGGCCCTGAACGATGAGGGCTGCGACCTCAAGACGGAGTACGACAGGGCGGGCGATCCTCCGAGCAAGGACTGCTCCATGACCATCGTCGTGCATGAGCCGCTGTCCGAGCCGATGATCCACAAGGACATGCCGGGCGGGCTCGAGGACCTCCAGGAATACGTCCTCGAGGTCACCGAGGGGATAAAGGACCACCTCGTGCGCGACCCCGCGTCCGGAGAGCGCGACACGCGCTGGGAGTACACATACCACCAACGGCTTTTCGGTTACGCGGTGCCGGGGATCGCGGGGAGCTTCGATCAGATCCGGATAATGGCGGAGAAGCTCGCCAAGGCGCCCCACTCGCGCAGGGCGCAAGCGGTGACGTGGAAGGTCTGGGAGGACAACGCCTGCTACGATCCCGCCTGCCTCCAGAGCGTCTGGTGCCGCATCCTCCCGGACGGCGACGAGTGGCGCCTCAACGCGAACATCCGCTTCCGCTCGAACGACGCGTACAAGGCGGCCTTCATGAACATGTACGCCCTCGTCCGGCTCCAGGAGAAGATCGCCTCGCTCGTGGCGGAGGCGGCGGGCCGCCCCGTGAAGCTCGGGCGCTACGTCCATCAAGCGGACAGCTACCACGTATATGGCTCCTGCCTCGATGAATTCTCCTCGCGGTTCCTGAACGCCCTCAGGACGCGGAGCTTCGAGGAGCGCACCTACCGCTACGAGGACGTCAAGTTCATGATGGACGAAGCGATCCCGGCCATCAGGGAAAAAGCCAAAAACATGGGCAGGGAATCCTGAGAGCGGCCGTTTGGACGGCCTCGGCCATCATCCTCGCCGCGGCGATCGCGTCCGCCCAGGACGCGGCCGATTCCCGGCCCGGCGCAGGCTCCCCATCGGAGAACCCCATGGATTACGAACAGGAAATCGTCGTTACCTTCGCGAGCGCGGAGATCGCCGCTCGCGCCCGTCCCGCCATCCTCCCGCTCTACCGCGGATACCGCGCGGGCATCACGACGCGCATGGACGACTCCCACGCCGACGGCCTCAAGGTCGCGGAGATCATGGAGGAGTCGGGCATGAAGGGCGGCTTCTTCCTCACCGCGGATCCGCCGCAAGCCATGAGCGAGGGAGTCGCCGTCGCGGACCGGAGCCGTTCGCTCGAGGGCTACCCCGCGAGCCTCCTCCCGGGCGGCAACAGCGTGGGCGGGCACACCCTCTCCCACCCCTTCCTCCCGGCCCTGAGCAGGAACGCCGCCTTCAGGGAAATCGCCCTCTCGAGGGCGGAACTCGAAGCGGCCTCCGCGTCGCCCGTGAACGCCTTCACCTACCCCTTCGTGTGCGCCGATTGGCGGAATCCCGTTCCGGGCGATCCGTCCTGCAAGAGGGACCTCGAGGAAATGCTCGCGCGGAGCGGATTCGCCATCCTCTCGGAGCACGAGTACGTTACGGAAGGGGAGCGCGATTTCCTGAACGGGACCTTCCTCGCGATCGACGGCAGGGACTCGGGCTGGTACACGGCCCCGCCCGACGCGTTCGCGCGGCGACGCGGATCCGACGACGTTCCGCTCTTCGTGATCTCGATGCATCCCTGGGCGCGAGTCTGGGGCGGCCCCGGATATCCCGTCCTTCGTTCCTATTACGAACGATGGGGCGGCGATCCCTCGGTATGGCGATGCAACCACCAGGAATTCGCGGCGTACCGCTTCCAGCGAGAACGCGCCTCGATGACCTCTCGTCGCGACGGCGAGCGGCTCGTCATCGTCCTCAGGAGGCCGGACGCGATCGCGTGCGGCGAGGCCGTTCCGATCTCCATCGCCCTCGGGGGCGCGCGGGCCGAGGACGTCCGCTCGGCGGAATGCCGAACGGCGGAGACCGTGGCCTACGACGCGAACGGAGCGGCGGCCGTCGACGTTCGACAGGACCCCGCGCGTTCCATGCCCTCCGCCTACGGGATCGTCCGCCCTGAGCGCGGGGGCCAGAGCGCCGCGGATCCGCGAATCGGGGAGCTCGAGGTCTCATGGAACATCGAATTCCGGCGCGAGGTCGCGCCGGCCGATTCCCTCCCGAACGGCGCCGTCCTCGCGTTACGCCTCCGGAACGCCTCCGCCTTCGATACGCCGATCCAGGCTCTCGCCCTACGGCTCATGCTCCCCCTCCGGTGGAAGGCGGTGGATGCGCCCGTCGCCCTTCCCCGCATCGACGCGGGCGAGGAGCGCGTCCTGAGGATCGAGCTCGAATCCGCGACGGAGGATCCCCGCTACGCCTACGGCCGCGCGTGCGCCATCGTCCAGATCGATGGAGTATCGGAGCGACGCTTCCGGCTCCACGCCGTCCTCGAATACGAGGAGCCCCTCCCCGCCGCGGTCCTCAACGCGTTTCCGATCAACGCCTTCCTCTCCCTGGGCCCCGTACCCGCTGACGCCGCGGGCGTGAACGAGGAAAAAAACATCGCGATGGCCGTGAAAGAAGCGAGAACCGGCGCGCGCTACCTCCTCGGCTCGTGGAAGCAGGAGCTCGCGTGGAAGGCGCCGGAACCGCGCCTCGCGGAAAGCCTCGATCCCGACATCGCCTTCACCACCGGGAAGAGCGTCGCCCCGGACGCCGCCCCGTGGGATCCCGCTCTCTATTACTCCCGCGGCAAGGACCTCCGCTGGCTCCTTTGGGCCAGGGTACGCGCGGAAAAACCGGGCGCGTACGCCCTCCAGGCCTCCCGAGCCGTCGTCGCCCTCTTCATCGACGGAAAGAGGGCCGATCCCGCCTCCTTCAGGCTCGACGGAAAGGAGCGCGACATCATGATCCATTACCGCCCAGGCGCGGCCGAACCGGACAACCCGAGTTCCTTCGCGATCCACAATTACGGCCTCCGCGTCGTCCCGCTCGACGCCGCGGGCCGACGCGCGGCGGGCGTGTCCTTTTCCCGGCCCGGCCAATCGCCTGAGGGCGGAGCGGCGGGGCCGCGTGGAGGCGAGCGATGATCAGCCTATACGACGAGCTCCTCGAACGCGTCGAGCGCGATCCGCGGATGCCCGCGAGGAACAGGGCGAGGCAGGACCTCGGCGTCCTCCTCTTCTCCAGGAGGGAGGACATCGCCGCGCTCTGGAAGGCGGCCGCCCGGTCCGCGTCGGGAGCTCGATCAGACGACCTCGCGGCGGCAGTCGAGCGGCTCAGGCCCGTCTTCGGCGAACGCTAGCGGGCGCTTCGCCGACCGCGCCGCGCTGGGCCGGTCGCGCGACGCGGGGCCGGTCGCGCAACGCGGGGCCGGCCGGCACTTGCGCGGGAAGGCGCCATGAGTAAGAATAGAGGCGATGGCCCAGACCTGCGCATCGTTCCAGCAACTCGTGGATTTCCTCGGCACCAAGGGGATCGAATCCGAAAAGGCCGTCCCCATCGCCGAGCGCTTCATGGGAGCGGTCAACGTCGACTTCGACGCCGACGGCAACTTCGCCCCCATGTCCGTGGACTTCGACGGGAGCGAGCTCAAGAAGGCGTGACCCGTCGCGGGCTGCCGCGAACCCGTCGCGGGCTACCGCGAACTCTCAGCGCCCCAAGGCCTCGTCCATCGCCTGAAGCCATCTTTCCGCGTCCTTCGCCCTCCGCGCCTTGATCAGGAACGCCTCGGGATCAGGCAATGACCAGGCCAGGTAGCTCCAAACAGCCTTCATGATGTCGAGGAGCTGCTTGTTCCGGCCGAGCCTCTCTTCCTGCAGCCTGAAGTAGTCGTCGTGGAAGCGCGCGATGGCCGCGAGCCGCTCCTCGCGCTCGGGCGGCCGCCCCCTCAGCTCCGCCGCGAGCCAGGGATTCCTCAGGGCGCCGCGCCCGAGGCACCAATGCGATACCGAGGGAAACCGATCCTTCCGAGCGCGCCAGTCCGCCTGAGTCATGACGTCGCCGTTGTACGCGACGGGATTCGCCGAGAGCGAGAGGAACTCGCCGAAACGGTCCAGGTCCGCCTCGCCCTCGTACATCTGAACGCCCGTGCGTGGATGGAGGACGAGTTCCGCGAGGGGATACCGGTTGAGTACCGCGAGGACGGCATGCATCTCCTCGGCGCTCTTCCTTCCGAGCCTGAGCTTCACGGAGACCGGAATCGGACAGCGCGGGAGGGCCCCGCCGAGCATGCGGTCGATGAGCTCAGGATGCGGCAGGATCCCCGAGCCGCGCTTCTTGTTCGCGACCATGGGGAAGGGGCAGCCCATGTTCACGTTGATTTCCCGGTATCCCAGGTCCGCGAGGCGGGAGGCGGTATCGACGAGGGCGTCGGCCTCGTTGCAGATGACCTGCGGCACCACCTCGACGCCCTCGGGCGGGGGCGCGAGGAGGTCCTTGAGGTGGGAAGCGGCGAAGGGACCGGCGACCGCCTTGATGAAGGGCGCGTAGGCCCTGTCGTAGCCGGGGAATATCGAAAAGAAGACCCGCCTATACCGGAAGTCCGTGATGCCCTGGAAGGGCGCGAGCGAGAGGGTGAGGTCGTCCGCCATGCGGTACAGCTATACCACGGAGGCGGCCGCTAGGGAAGGAGGAGCGCCCGCCGGCGCGACCAGTTTACCCGCCGCGTCCATCGCGCGAGCCCCGCGAATAGTTCCCCAGCCCGACGCTGTTTCCGCGTATACTGTCGCCGCGCCGGCCAGCGAGGCGGCGGTCAAGGAGGCTCCATGGCATCGGGAAAGGCGAAGGCATGGCTCGCGTCGGATCCGGGCGTCATCGCGGTTTCGCTCGCCCTGCTCGGCGTCGCGGCCCTCGAGAGCTCGATTCTCCCCTGGTCTCCCTACTTCGTCATCCTCATGATCGCGGGCCTCGCCCTCCCCCTCTGGCTCAAGAGCTACCGCTTCGGGAAATTCCGCGACGCCTTCAAGGGGCATTGGCCCCTCATCCTCTCGGCCTGGGCCGGCGCCGTCCTCATCGATCAAGCGTTCACGGGCCGGATCGCGGAGCGGATCTGGGGAGTCCTCGGCAAGGCGGGAAATCCCTCCTTCTCCGTGGGCGCCTTCATCGAGCTCCTCCTCGGGAAGGTCGCGGAGCGGACGGGCCTGCCCCTCGCCGCGGCGCAGATCGCGTTCTTCCTCGTGGCCCTCGCCTGGGCCCCCTTCGGCGAGGAGCTCTTCTACCGCGGCTACGCCTTCGGCATCCTCAAGGAGAAGCGAGGCTTCATGGTCGCCTCGATCGCGTCGGCCTTCTTCTTCGGCTTCCGCCACGTCCTCCCCGTCCTCTACCTCCTCCCGGACGCGCGCTGGCTGCCCTGCGCCATCTGGGGAGGCATGGCCTTCTGCTACGGCCTCATCAACAATTTCCTCTACGATAAAACGGGTTCGCTCTGGCCCGGCGTCATCGGCCACTTCGTGGTGAACGCGGTCAGCCTCGCCCTGTCGTGAGCGGGAGGGGCGCTTCCCCGCGAACCGCGTCGGTCCATCGCTCGAGGAACTCCCGGCGCGGAAGGATGCGCGCTCCCAGGTCGAGCTTGTACCTCATGTAGGGATGCCCGAGGTTCCAGAACGCGTAGCCCGCCCCCTCGAGGGAACGCGCGAGGAGATGGAGCTGAGCGATCCCGAGCCCGTCCCATTCCTTCCGCTCGCGCTTGAAGAATCCCGTGAGGCTCGTGTAGGTCCGTCCGATCGCGTAGCCGAGTTCGCCCGCGACGATTTCGCGTCCCGCGACGATTTCGCGCCCCGCAGCGCTCTTCACGCTGAGCTCCGTCCCGAGGAGCGAGAAGCCGTCGCGCCTCCCATTCGCGAGCGAGCGCATGAGGTCGCGATACGGCGGGAGGAGCCAGGAGTCGTCCTTCCACGACTCGTCGAGCGCGGCGAGGACGCTCTCGACGTCGGTCGAGATCCTGAGCTCGACGCCGAGCGATTCGAGCCGATCTTTCCGCATGAGGCGCGCGGCGCTCCTCCCGACGCGGAGGTTCTCCCAGTCGAGGACCGCGTAGGCGGCTTGGAGCTCGGGCATGAGGAAGGCGCGATCGCCCCGGTCGGTCGCGATGGCGATGCAACCGGCCCTCGCCTGCGCGACGTAGAAATCCGGATCGAAGCCCTCGGCCCAGTAGTAGGATCGCTCGCCGTCGGCCACGAGCGCCTCCCAGCGGTCGCCCGCGAGATCCTCTAGCCGCATCTCGCGCACGCGCTCGCCGCCCGGAACCGGTTTCCATCCGGAGGGCTCAGGCTCGAAGCAGACGCCGTCCACGATCCAGGAATCGATCCGGAGGCCGAACGCGGGGCGCGAAGCGGCGATGGCCCGCATCGTCCCCGGAGCCGCGCGCCATGCCGAGCGCGGCGGAGCGAGGACGCCCGTGAATCCGCGGAACTCGACGTGTCCTGAGAGGATTTCCTCCTCGCCTCGCCTCATGAGGGGGCGCAAATACTCCCATCCGCGCTCGGAAGGGAGGAGGATGCCGATGGGCGCCGCATAGCCCCTCTCGGCGAATGCCCTGAGCCCCGGATCGAGGGCCTCGAGAATGCGGTTCCGTTTTTTCCGATCGGTTTCCATGGAGCTCGCCTAACGATACGCCGCGCAGGAGAGGAGTTCGAGCCTGCCCCCGCCCTG
>CAYNQK010000062.1:0-11920 GCA_964399285.1 uncultured Spirochaetales bacterium
CGTCCGCGCCGCTTCCCTCCGCTCAGTTCCGATTAATCGTGGATATAGACGTGCCCGAGGCCCGTCGTCGTCGAGTCGACGTCCGCGGGACCGTAGACGTCCAAGTCCCCCGTCCCGGAGAGGACGGCCGTCACCGTTTCGTTCGCGTACACGACGGCGTTCCCCGTGCCCGCGATGGAAACGTTCGCGTAATCCGAGAAGAAGGCGTATGCGTCGACGTCTCCCGTCCCCGCTATCGAGACGTTCAGGAAAACCGCGTCGCCTTCCAGGAGGACCGCGCCCGTCCCCTCGACGATCGCGCTGAGCTCGAAGGCGGTTCCGGAATAGGAGACGTCGCCCGTGCCGGTCGTCCTGAGCTCGATCGCCGCTCCCGTGTCGAAGTCCTGGATCAAGAGATCGCCGGTCCCCACCGTGGCCGCTTCTTCCAAGGCCGGCATGACGATGCGGACGACGGCGCGCGTCGCGCTGAACATCACCGCCTCGGGATTCGTCACGTGGAGCGTATTCCCGCCCAGCTCGAGCTCGACGTAGCGCTGCAGGTTGGAATCGATCTCGACCGTCGCGGAGTAGGACGAGCCGCGCACGATGACGACGTCCACCGTCGAGTCGGCCGAGACGTTCGTGAACGCGCCCGTGAGGGTCCGGGACTCGGTGGTCACGTTCCCGTTCCCCTGCACGATGATGAGCGCGCAGCCTGAGAGCGAGACGGCCACGAGGGCGATGGATACGGCGGAGAACACGGTGAGGATGAACCCGATTCCGATCTTTTCTAAAACCTTCTTCATGTGAAGCCATTCCTTCCCCGGGAACCTTTCGCGGACCCGGAAGCGGTATCGCGGAGGAGGAATCGCCTGGGGCGCATCCCTCGGAGTCCGCCGATGATTCGCAGTATACCGCAAATAGAAGGAAAATTAAATGGATTTCGTTATATTATATAGAGATATCTATTTGGATAGAAGTCCTATCCCTGCTGATCTTTTTCAATATGTTTCCTATCAATGGGGATAGCCCGACCTCGATTCCGAGTCCAGGCTATCCCCCGCACATTCTCAGGCCTTCTCGCCCGCGACGCCCTCGGGGAGGTCGTTGATGAGCTTCACGAGCTCGTCGAAGCGGAAGTCGATGTCGATGACGCCGCGCACCGTTCCGTTCGGAGCCTTGATGGGCATCCCCGCGGTGAGGATGAGGCGCTCGGTGTAGATGGAGAAGAAGAGATGGCTGAAGTACGGCTCGCCCGTCCTCAAGACTTCGCGGAACCATTCCTTCTCGCTGAAGTCCTTCGTGAGGAGATTGCGGAAGAGCGCCTTCTCCCCATGCTGGGCGTAGATCTGGCTCACCCGCTTTCCCTCGGTGTTCGTGATGGCGAGAAGCTGTATGGAGCCCTCGCGCTTCACGATCTCCTGGAGATAGGCGTCCATCTTCGCGGGATCGAGATCCTTGAGCTCGTCGGCCGCCGTTACGTCCTCGGCAATCGCCCGGGCGATCCTCACGGCCTCCTCGCGCGCCCGGTCGAAGCTCGACTCGAAGAGCCCGGGTAGGAAGCGCCGCGCCCGCGCCATGAGCTCATCCGCCGAAATGGCGGTGGTGCGTCCGTGCGCGTACTCCTCCTCCACCCAGGAGGCGATGTGCTTGATCCCCGGATGGCGCTTGGTGACCTCCTCGTGCCGCCCCTCCCTGACGGAGGGAACGTTCTCGTTGAGCCAGCGCGCGATCCCCGCGAAGCCGGACTTGTCCGTCACCATGGTGCGGATCGGCCGCTTGAGGATGGCCTCCGTGTCGAAGATGTTGTAGATCTCCGGATTCTTGAGGATGCCGTCCGCGTGGATGCCCGCCCTCGTCGTGTTGAATTCCGCGCCCACGAAGGGGTAGTTGGCCGGGATGTCCGCGCCCACCTCCCTCATGAAGTACTCGGCTATCTCGGTGATGACCGAGGCGTCCACCGAATCGTCCCCAGTGAGGGACATGTACTCGATGACCGCCCCCTCGAGGGGCGGGTTCCCCGTCCGCTCGCCGTACCCGAGGAGGCTCGCGTTGTTGGCCGCGCAGCCGTAGAGCCAGGCCGTGGCCGCGTTCACGTGGACCTTGTGGAAGTCGTTGTGCCCGTGCCACTCGAGCCATTCCGCGGGATAGCCCAGCTCGCCCCTGAAGGCGCGCACGAGGCGCGGCACCGAGCGCGGGAGGGCCGCGCCGGGGTACGTCACCCCGTAGCCCATCGTGTCGCAGAGCCTGACCTTCACCGGGATCTTCGCCTGCCGGGACATGCCGAGGAGCCTCTCCGCGAGCGGGAGGCAGAAGCCCTCGATGTCCGCCCTCGTGATGTCCTCGAAGTGGCATCTCGGCACGATCCCCTCGGCCAGGCACTCCGCCACGATCCCGACGTACGCGTCCATCGTCTTCTTCCGGTCCGACTTGAGCTTGAGGAATATGTGGTAGTCCGACACCGAGGTGAGGATCCCCGTCTCCTTGAGCCCCAGCGCCTTCACCAGCTTGAAGTCGCCCGAGTCCGCGCGGATCCAGCTCGTGATCTCGGGGAAGCGGTGTCCCTTGGCCTGGCAGAGCTCCAGCGCCTTCCGGTCCTTCTCGCTATAGATGAAGAACTCGGTCTGCCTGATGAGGCCCTTCTTTCCGCCCAGCTTGTGGAGGAGCTCGTAGATGTCCGCGATCTGCTCCGGCGTGTACGGCGGACGCGATTGCTGGCCGTCCCGGAAGGTCGTGTCCGTGATCCAGATATCCTGAGGGAGGTCCATCGGAACGTCGATCCCGTCAAAGCGGATCCGCGGCACCGCGCTGTAGGGGAATTGATCGCGGTACAGCTCGGGCTCATCGCGTTCGACCAGGGGGAACCGTAGTTTTTCGGCCTTAAGCAGGTTCATGGACGCTCCTTCAGATTCGACTGGACATGTTTTTCACATATATGGCCCTATTTTGTCAATTACGTGCCCGTGAATAACGCTTTTCCCTCGTTCTGTCATTAGTAAATCTAAATATAAAAAGGGGGAAAGAGCTCCCGCCCTTTCCCCCTCATCATCGCCCAAGACGTTCCGCGCCCAGGCGCATCTCAGCCATACCCCCTATCCCGGGAGCGAGGCGGCGGGCAATCCCGGATCACGAATGGCGCTTAATGCGCAGCGCGGAGGATGCCCCTGCGGACTAAGGCCTCGCCAATCCGACTCGTCGTACGGTTCACGCGTCCGTAGACGCAGGACATCACGGCGTACAGGAGGAGTCCCGCCGCCGCTCCTGCGATCACGTCCACAGCGTAATGGGCGTAGAGATAGACGGTCGAAGCGCAGAGAAGGATCGTGAGCGGAATGAATACCGGAAGGAGGAAGCGATTGTACTTCGCGTTCATGATGATCGCCACGACGGCTATCGCCACGTGGGACGAGGGAAAGGCGGCCCCGCCTAGGTTCATGCCGCTAAAGGCCCCCTTGAGGAACCAGGTGAAAAAGTAGCCGTCGAAGTTGCTGTACCAGGAAGCGCGGAGCTCCGGGAAGAAGTACTTGGGTCCCTGGACGGGGAAGAACACGTACCACGCGAGGAGGAGCCCGAAGGACGCCGTGGCCGTGAAGAGTGCGCGCGCGGCTTCCTCCTCCCTTCCGCGGAAGAAAAGGATCCACCAGCCCAGGATGACGAGGGGGTAGTAAGAGAAGTATCCCATGAAGAAGAGCTCGGTCCATACCGGCCCCGAGAGTGCGCGGTGGAATTCCACGGCCGGGTTCATCCTGAAGACGAGCTGATCAAGGGCGGCGAAGGCCGCGTCGTGGCTCGCGCCCCCGGACACCGCCTGCGAGAGGATGATGGACTCCCCGAACCATGAGAACAGGAATGCCTGCGGGTAGAAGAAGCGGAAGAACCTCGCGATGATGTTCCGCCTGGGCCCCAGGAAGCGGATGAGGATGAACTGCAGGGCTATGAACGAGACGAAAACGCAGCCCATCGCCGTTCCGCGATCGAGCCTCATCCCGAATATCGTCCAAGGGGTTTTCCCCGCGCTCAGGAAACAAACGATCGAGAAAAAGACGTTGATCGCCAGCGCGGCGAGGTCGGAGGGGAGGAGCCGGGGGCGGATCTTTAAAACGCTTAAGTCCTGCTGCTCGGGCATGGTGGTGCCGGGAGAGTATCGCACGGTTTATGGAAAAACGCTAGCTCCGTTTCCCCTCACCACCAGGTCGGATTCGCGTCCATCCAGGTCATGACCGCATCGTATTTCGGGGAGGACTCGTCTAGGGTCAGCCTGAGCCCCCAATACCCGTACTGCCCCCAATTCCCGACCGAGTCGAAGAGCATGAAGAGCTGTCCGCCCGAAGCCCGCCAATGGTCCAGGTACTGCGTATAGAGCGTCCCCATGCGCGTATTTGTCTGCACCGCGTAGTAAAGGGCGTCCTTGGCTGGGTCGTATGTCCAGACGTCCGGAGCCGTCTGAGTGAGCGGCACCAAGTGCTGGCCGCCCTCGTAGGCGATCATGACGAGGTTCGGATTCTCCGTTATGAATTGGCTGTAGTTCTCTTCCATGCTGCGGTGTGTCGTGTGATCCCCGTTTTCCCATGAATCCTGGTTCACGTCCCGGTCCATGTGAGCGAGAAGGGCGTCGGCGTTCGGGAGGTCCTGCCCGTTCGCCCCCACCCCGAAGTACGGGGCTATGGCGAGGGCGTCGGCGTGAAGAGCGGCGCGCTCGCCGTCCACGGCGTAGTTCAGCATGCGTCCCGTCACGTCGTACCAGGCGCCTTGGCTGGCGAGCACCCGTACGAGGCGTCCCTGTTGGCCCGCGAAAACGGATTCGAAGATATGGAACATTTGGACGCTCTTGAGCGCGTAGAAGGCCCGCCACGCGGTCCATTCATCGGCATCCAGGTTGAGCGCCACTCCCTGGTCGTGGCAATAATTGCACTGCTCGAATTGCCAGTTCCAGCACTCGTTCGAGTACTCGATGTAGACCCTGAGCCCCTCGTCCATGTTGTCGCGGATGTATTCCGCGAAACGTCTCACGTAATCCTCGTCCGCGAGGTGAGGGATGCAGAACCAGCCGTCGGACTCCGTCCGGTTGCAGAGGTCGACCAGGTACTCCAGGGCCGTCGACGCCGACTTTTCCCCCGTGGTGCCCGATTGCGTGTAATAATCCGCCGTCTTCCGCTGGCTCCATGAGGTGGTGGTCGAATTGTTCGTGCATTGCCAGTCCATGAAGCGGAGAGTGCTGAACTGATCCACGATCGTCGAAACGAACTCGGGATTCCAGGGATCGGAGAGATACGTCGCCTCGTGTCCTCGTTTCACGACGCGGATGTTCCGGACGTAATCGACGGGATCCACGTCAGACACCTCGATGGTCCAAATCCCCGGCGACCTACCATCCACCATGCGGAATTCGAATCTCCCCTGCGTCCGCGTTCCCGGGATCTCTTCCATGCCGACCCAGGGATTCACGCTGACCTGCCCCCTGCCCTCGTAGAGGCATACGAATTCCTCTCCCGCGAAGGAATCCGGGTTGTCCCAAAGAAGGACCGCCCGCCCCACGGCGGGATCGATGGACCTGACCCAGCCGTTCTCGTCCAGGACGAGCCCCGTATAATCGCCGCCGTTCCAGGGACGGGCTATCTTCACGAAGTCCTTGAAGGGGAATTCGGTCGTCCAGTCGAACACGCCCGCGAGATTGATGCCACAGGGCCGGTTCGCCTTAGGCGAAGTCGGGATGAAGGGTCGTTCCTCGATCGGGTCGTTCGGGCCGGCTCCGTCCGCGCCACTTCCCGCCCAAGCGCAGGACGCTAGGGAGATCGCGAGGAAAATAAGCGGTGCTGCATAGAGGATTTTCCGGCCCATCGATTCACCTTTCTGCTTTATGGCATCTTGCATTCGCGGACCGTCCGCTCCCCGGCTATCGCCGCCCTCGCAGTATATCGTCCTTTCGCGTCCAGAACCACGAAACGCGTGATATAACGGCTTCGCGGCGACGGAGCCGACGCGGGCTATCGCTGGAACGATGAAAAGCCGGATTTCCTCGGCTATTGCATCCTCGAGATCGAGGATTGAGGACTGCGTCGAAATGGAAAAGCCGCCCGGATTCGCTCCGGGCGGCTCTACGCCGCTCGATCCAGCGGCCCCCATCAAGCGATCTCGATCCTCCGCGGCTTGGCCGCTTCCTTGACGCGGAGCTTGAGGGTCAGGATGCCGTCCTTGAGCTCCGCCTCTATCCTATCCCGGTCGATGGAGTCGTCGAGGGTGAGGAGCTTCCTGAAGGGTTCGCCCGATCGCTCGCGCAGGAGATAGGTTCCCGGGAACTCCTCTTCCTTCCGGCTTCCCGATATGGCGAGCTCGTTCCCGTCTATCCTGATCTCGAGCCCGTCCTTGGGGACGCCGGGCATCTCCACCTTCACCGTCGCCACGTCCTCGTCCACGGAAATCGCGGTGGCGGGAATCCGGTAGCGGGACTTCATCTCTTCCTTTCCGTAGTCCATGGCCTTCCTCCTCACTTCACGGCGACGTCGATGAGCTTGGGCTTGGCCTCCTCGCGCTTGGGAACGCGTATCGAGAGGACGCCGTCCTTGAGTTCCGCCTGGATCCTCCCGCTTTCCGCCATCGCGGGGAGATCGATGGTCCGCTTGAAGGAGCCCGTCCAGCTCTCCTTCCTGAAGACCTTCCGCTTCTCTCCTTCCTTCTCCGCCTTCACCTCGCCCTTTACGCAGAGGAGGGTTCCGGTGACGCTGAGGTCGAGGTCCTCCTTCTTGATTCCGGGCAGGTCGGCGCGGATCAGGTACTCGTCCTTGCCTTCGATGAGATCGAGGGCGGGGGCGGCCGAGTGATCGAAGAGACCGGCCGCGAGGGGCGTCCTGAATACGTCGAACGGGTCGAAGAGGTCGCCGCCCAGGCCGTCGAAGGCGTCCCAGAGGTCCATCGGGACGGGTCTTTGGCGCTTCATGAGATCCATACCATGCCTCCTTGACTGAAAGCTTAACGGCCACAAGGCCGAAAACTTTTTAGCAAGAAATATGCCAGCAGGGCCATCACGCGCGCAGTGAGGAAAAATCTATTGCTAGTAAGGAAAAATAGAGGGCAAGAGAGCATACCGCGGGCCGGAAGGCCACGGGCGGTGTATCGAAAAGAAATATTCCCGGAGCAAGCATATTCCGGGGTATTTCGAAATGATACATGTGGCCGTGATTCCCCGCCCGGGGCGTTTCCGGATGAAACTCGCGCCGGGCGCCGGCCGCGATGCGACGGGCGCCCGCGCCTCGTCTCCCGCCGGCCCTCCGCTTACGGGACGGACCGGCGTTTCTCGGCCTACCGCCTACCCCTTGAGCGCGCCGCCCGTCAGGCCCGCCACGATGTACTTCTGCGCCAGTATGAAGAGCGCCACCGCGGGAACCATGGCCAGGGTCAGGTAGGCGAGAATGAGGTTCCACTGCGAGGCGTGCTGGCCCTGGAAGTACATGACGCCCATGGGCAGGGTGTAGAGGTTCTGGTTGTTGAACGCTATGAGGGGCAGGAAGAAGTTGTTCCAGCTCGCCACGAGGGTGAGGATGGCCGTGGTGGCCAGGATCGGCGTGGAGAGCGGGAGGACGATGTACCAGAGGAAGCCAAGGGGACCGTAGCCGTCTATGGTGCACGCGTCCTCGATCTCGAGCGGGATGCTCTTGAAGAATCCCCTGAGGAGAAGCACCTGGGAGGGGATCTGGAAAGCCGTCTGGGGCAGGATGACCCCCAGGAAGCTGTCGATCAGTTTCAGGTTCCTGATCTGCACGTATATGGGCAATATGGCAATCGTGAGCGGAAAGAGGAGCCCGATGAGGAAGTAGCCGTATATGAGCTTGCCGATCTTGAAGCGCATGCGAGCTATGGCGAAGGCCGACGTGCAGCAGAGGAAGAGGGTGAGGACGACCGTGCTCGCCGCCACGAGGAAGGAATTCCCCATGAGCTGCCAGAGCACCCCGGTCTTCCCCGCGAGCATGTCCCCGTATTGGCTCGGGAGCCAGGGATTGGGGAGATGCATGGGCTCGACCATGAGCTGGCCCATCGTCTTGAACCCGCCCATCACCGCTATGTAAAGCGGCACGAGGACGATGAGGGCCATGCAGGCGCAGAGGAGATAGGCGAAAGCGTACCAGAGGAACCGCTTCACGGCGTGCTTGGAGATGGCCATCCTATTTCTCCTCCTTCGCGACCAATTTCAGGTAGACGGCCGTGAATCCCAAGCAGATGAAGAAGATCACGACGGCTACCGCGCCGCCGTACCCTATCTGGAACCGCTGGAGCCCGAATTTGTACATGAAGGTCACCATCGTCTCCGCGGAGTTGACGGGATCGCCCTTGCCCATCGCCCAGACGACGTCGAAGATTTGGATCGAGCCGAGAACGGAATAGAGCACGGAGATGGAGATGATGGGCCTGAGGAGCGGGAAGGTCACGTGCTTGAAGACCTGCCACGCGTTGGCGCCGTCGATGCGCGCCGCCTCTTTCAGCTCGAGCGGAATGTCCTGGATGCCGGCTATGTAAAGGGTCATGTGGAGCCCGAAGTATTTCCAGATGATGACGCCCATGATCGCCCAGAGCACGGTGTCGGGATTCGCGAGGATCGCCGGGGCGGCGGCCTCGGGATTGAACGCCGCGACGATCGATTTGACGAGCCCGTACTGCGGATGGTAGATGAATTGCCAGAGGATGCCCGTGATGATCTCGGAGATCACGTAGGGCAGGAAGAACACCGTGCGGAAGAAGACCGCTCCCTTGAACTTGTTCTCGCCCACGATGAGGGCGAAGCCGAGCGCTATGGGCAGCTCCGCCGCCAGGGACACGACCACGACGAGCAAGGTGTGGTACATGTCCTTTATGAAGATCGGATTCTTGAAAAGGAGCTTGAAATTCCCAAGCCCGCGGAAATCGGTCAGGGGTCCCAGGCCGGACCATTTGTAGAGGCTGAATAGGCCTGATTGGAAAACGGGAACCACGATGAACGCGGTGAACAGGATGAGCGCGGGAGCGAGCAGGAAGATGAAGCTCGCTACCGGCTTCCTCATCGCGCCCCTCGTTGCGGCCTTGGCCATTTTATTCCTCTCGATGTCGGATTGGTCGAGCCTCGCGGGGCCGCGCTCACTCGCGGACCGCCGTCCCGCGCCCTACGGACGGATCCTAGGCGATTTTAACGCGAAAACGGGTTTCGCGTCTCCTATCCCCCGGTCATCCCCGTAAGGCGCGGAGCCGGACGCCCCGTCCGGGGCGCCCGACCGCCGTTCTTTACTTGCTCGCCTCGTAGGCGGCCTGGATGGCCGCGCAGGCCTGGGCCGGAGTGGCCGTTCCGGCGAGCATCGTCTGGACATTGTCGTTCACGGCGCCGCCCGCGGAGGGAGCGAGGAACTGATCGAGATAGAGCTGGTAGAAGGTGCACTTGTCGACGATCGCCTTCACGAGCTTGGCGTTGGGATCGGTGATGCCCTTCTCGGCGCCCTTGACGGTGGGGATGATCCCGACCGCGGTGGCGAAGCGGGCGTTCACTTCCACGCTATTGAGGTACCTGAGGAAGTCGACCGCGGCGTCGGGGGCGTTCTTGCCCACGGCCATGCCGTTGCCGCCGCCGATGACGTCGGTGACCTTGCCCTTGCCGCCCTTGATGGCGGGGAAGGGAGCGGCGGCGAGCTTGTCGCCGATGCCCTTCTTGGTCGTGGAGGAGTCCTTCTGGACGTTGGGCGCCCACTGGCCCATGAGCTCCATGGCGGCGACGCCGTTGCCGACGAGGGCGGCCTCGTCAGGATACGTGGCGCCGAGGAAGCCGTCCTGGAAGGCGCCCATCTTGGCGAGGTCGGCCATGATCTGCGCGGCCTGCACGAAGACCGGGTCGTTGAATCCCTTGCCCTTGCCCGCGAAGACGTTCTCGAAGGCCTGCTGGCCGCCGATCCTGAGGGCGATGTAGGACCACATGTGCATGGCGGGCCACTTGTCGCCGCCGCCCAGGGCGATGGGGGTGATCCCCGCGGCCTTGAGCTTCTTCACGAGGTTCTTGAAGTCGTCGAAATCGGTGGGGAAGCTCTTGTAGCCGACCTTCGCGAGGAGGTCCTTGTTGTACCAGAAGGTGATGGCGCCCATGTCGTGGGGAGCGCCGTACTGCTTGCCGTCCGCGGCGTACACGCCCCAGACGCCCTGGGCCATCGAATTGCCCCACGCGGTGCCCTTGGTTTCCTTCGTGATGTCGCGGAGAAGGCCGGCCCGCGCGTATTCGGCGAGGACGCCGCCGCCCCAGCTATGGAAGAGGTCGGGGGGGGTGCCGGACTGCATGACGGTCGTGAGCTTGGTCTTGAACGCCTCGTTCTCGAGGATGGTGATCTCGATGGTGACGTTCGGGTGCGCCTTCATGTACTCGTCCACGACGGCCTGGTAGAGGGCCTTGTCCGTGTCCGCGGTGCCGATGTGCCAGAAGTTGATGGTCTCCTTCTTCTGCGCGCCGAGCGATGCCGCTACGCCCGCTATGAGGACGAGGACGCTGATGACGCGAAACGCTTTTCTCATCTCGTGTTCCTTTCCGCTGCCTCGAGGCAGCATTTTCGTGCTCTCAGGATGCCGGGACTCCGTTCTGGAGGGGCATCTTCGGGTGATGAGTGTGGATCGATTATGGTGAAGTGTCAAGAAAAACAAATACGTATCTGTTTTTCAGATATATAAATAGTTGCTGAAACCATTTACCATCCGAGTAAATCCTTACACTGATCGTGCTAATTCCTTACCCATAAGTGATTTTACCTACCAGGCCATCATTTATATTAGTATTCTTGATACGAATGCCCGCAATACCCTATACTGTCGCGAGTTCGAGGAGTTATTCATTCCCAATCAAGAGATACGGATCGTCGACGCGATTCAGGACCTGGATATCATCAAAGCCCTCGCCTCCGAGCAACGCGCCCGCATCCTCCACCTCCTCCGCGACGCCAGCTACAACGTGAACGATCTCGCCAGCGCCTTGGGACAACCGCAGTCGACGGTCGCGACGAACGTCCTCCTCCTCGAGAAGTGCGGCCTCATCAGGACCGAGCTCGTGAGCGCGAAGAAGGGAATCCAGAAGATCTGCCGCGGCATCCTCCAGGAGATCGTCGTCCGCATCCCGCCCTCGAAACAGAAAAAGTCGGACATCATCCAGGTCGAGATGCCGATCGGCCTCTACGCGTCCTTCGACGCATCGCCCCCCTGCGGGCTCTGTTCGACGGAAAGCATCATCGGCTACCTGGACGCGCACGACAGCTTCCTCGATCCCAACCGCATGAAGGCCGGCCTCCTGTGGTTCGGCAAGGGTTTCGTCGAATACAAATTCCCGAACAACGCCATGTACCGGGAGAATCCGGCCACCAAGCTCGAGGTGGCCGCGGAGCTCTCCTCCGAGACCCCCGGGACCGATCCGAACTGCCTCTCCGACATCACGCTCTGGATCAACGGCGTCGAGATCGGATCCTGGACCTCCCCGGGCGATTTCGGCGACAAGCGCGGCAGGCTCACGCCGGCCTGGTGGAAGCTCGAGGGCTCGCAGTACGGGCTCATGAAGCAGTGGAGCGTCACGCCCTCGGGCTCCTTCGTGGACGGCGTCCGGGTTTCCGACGTCCGGCTCGAGGACCTCGACCTCAAGGCCCACCATTCCATCCGCGTGAGGCTCGGGGTCAAGGACGACGCCGTCCATATGGGAGGCATGAACGTCTTCGGCCGCGGTTTCGGCAACTACGACTCGGATATCGTCATGCGCCTCCATTTCAAGTGACGAGGCGGCTCCCCGCTCCCCTTCCCGTATAAAAAAGCCCCTCGCCGCTGGGCGAGGGGCTTTCATTGCGTTCCGTTCCGCGCCGCCGTAAAAAAAAATGGCGGCCCCACGAGGGGCCGCCATCATCGTTCCTGATCCCTATAGATCAGTTCTTGCCGCGGAGGATCTCTTCCTTCTTCTCGAGCATGTGGG
>CAYNQK010000062.1:11930-17690 GCA_964399285.1 uncultured Spirochaetales bacterium
GGCCTGGCCTGACACGGCCATGTCGCGCATCTTCCGGCACTCGGGAAGAGCGTACTCGAAGAAATACTTGGCCACGTCCTTCTTCCTCTCGGACCTCGTGGCGTCCCGGCACATGAGGTGCCCGATGATGCCGTACATGGCGATCTCGACGAGCCTCCGCGAGTGGAAGTCGCGGTAGCGGAGGTCCTGGTTGGCGAGCATGTACTTCACGCACTCCTCGGTCATGTCGCGGATCTGCCTGGCCGGTCCCTGGAGGTGCTCGATGCCGGAGAAATTGATGGCGGAGGCGAGCTCGTCCATGTACTCCACGGCCGTGCCCTTGATGACGCCGCCGATCGCCGCGACCACCTGGAGCTGGGTGGTGCCCTCGTAGATGTTCGTGATGCGGGCGTCGCGGGCGTGCCGCTCGACGTTGAACTCCTGCATGAAGCCCGTGCCGCCGTGGATCTGGATCGCGTCGTAGCAGACCTGGTTGCACATCTCGGTGTTGTAGGCCTTGGCGATGGGCGTGAGGAGCGCGGCGAGGCCGGAGTACTTCTTGTACTCGTCCCGGATGCCCTTAGCGCGGTCGGGGTCGTTGTCGTAGATGTGCTCGAGGTTGTTCTTGATGTCCACGATGATGCTTGTGGCGTAGAGGAGGGTCCTTCCCGCCTCGATCTTCACGCGCATGTTGACGAGCATCTCGGCCACGGGGACCATCTCGCCGATGGCCTTCTTGAACTGGACGCGCTCCCTCGAGTACTTCTCGGCCTCCGCGTAGGCGGCCTCGGCGATGCCGAGGCCCTGGGAGGCGATCCCGAGGCGGGCGCCGTTCATGAGGGACATCACGTACTTGAAGAGGCCCATCCTCCGCTGGCCGCAGAGCTCGGCGGGGGCGTCGTTGAACTGGAGCTCGCAGGTGGGGGAGCCGTGGATGCCGAGCTTGTGCTCGATGCGGCGGATCCTCATGCCCTTCTCGCGCTCGTAGATGAACATGGAGAGGCCGCGGGCGTCCGTGGTCCCCTCCTCCGTCCTCGCGAGGACGAGGGAGATCTCGGCGCAGCCGTTGGTGATGAAGCGCTTCACGCCCCGGAGACGCCACTGGCCCTTGTCGTCCTGGTAGGCCTTGAGCATGACGGCCTGGAGGTCGGATCCGGCGTCCGGCTCGGTGAGGGCCATGGAGCCCGTGACCTCGCCCGATGAAAAGCGCGGGAGGTAGCGCTTCCGCTGGTCCTCATCGGCGAAGCGGTAGATCGTCTCCGCGATGTCCTGGAGCCCGAAGAGGTTCATGAGGGCGCCGTCCGCGCGGGAAACCATCTCCACGGCGATCATGTAGATGGTGACGGGGAAGTTGAGGCCGCCGTAGCGCCTGGGGAGGGTGAAGCCCATGAGGTCGGCCTTCTTGAGCATCTCCATGGCCTCGGCGGTGCCCTTGGCGTAGGTCACCTTCCCGTCCTCGTAGTGGGCGCTCTCCTTGTCCACCTCGGGGGCCCGCGGGGCGATGAAGTCGCCGCAGATCCCGCCCACGATGTCGAGCACGCGGTCGTAGGAGTCGCGCGCGTCGCCGTGGGAGGCGGGGGCGTAGTCGTAGACGCCCTTGTCCTTGAAGCCCTCCTCGACGAGGTCTATGGCCCTGTCGAGCTCGAGGTGCTTCATGTGGAACTGTATGTCGTCGTTGTCCTTGTAAAAGTTCGGCATGCCGGTCTCCCTATTTCTGCGCGGACTTGTAGGCTTCTATGAAGCGCGGGACCACCTCGTTGAGGTCGCCCACGATCCCGTAGTGCGCCGCGTTGAAGATGGGCGCCTGGGGGTCGGAGTTGATGGCGATGATGCGGTTGGACTCGTGCATGCCCGCGAGGTGCTGGATCTGCCCGGAGATGCCCACGGCGATGTAGAGCTTGGGCCTGACCGTGGTTCCCGTCTGCCCGACCTGGTGGTCCTTGCCGATGAAGCCCGCGTCAACGGCGGCGCGCGAGCCGCCCACGGTGGCGCCCAGCGCGTGCGCGAGGTCCTTCACGAGCTTGAAGTTCTCCTTGGACCCGAGGCCCATGCCGCCCGCGACGATGATCTGGGCGCCCTTCAAGTCCACGCTCTTCTCCTCCTGCATGCGCTTCAGCACCCGCGCGGCCAGGACCTCCTTCGGGAGCTCGGCCTTGACCTCGACGATCTCGCCCTTGCGCGAGGCGTCGGGGCTCATCATCTTCATGACGCCCTCCCGCACCGTGGCCATCTGCGGCCGGTGGTCGGGGGAGACGATGGTGGCGATGATGTTCCCGCCGAAGGCGGGCCGGATCTGGTAGAGGATGTCCTTGTAGGAGGCGTCCTTCTTCTCGTAGTCGCCGATCTTGAGGTTGGTGCAGTCGGCGGTGAGCCCCACCCTGAGCTCGCTCGCGACGCGGGGAGCCATGTCCCGGCCCGTGGTGGTGGCGCCGAAGAGCACGATCTGCGGCTCCCTCTCCTTGATGAGCTTCGATACCGCGTGCGCGTAGGGGAGCGAGCGGAAATCCTTGAATTCCGCCGACTCCGAGAGGTAGACCTTGTCCGCCCCGTGGTGGAAGAGCCTGTCGCAGAGGCCCTTCACGCCGTCGCCCAGGAGGATCGCCCCCACGGGGACCTTGAGCTTGCCGGCGAGGTCCCTCGCCTTCCCGAGGAGCTCGAGGCTCACGTCCGCGGGCTTGCCGCCCGCCTGCTCTATGAAAACCCAGACTTCGTTCGTCTTCATGCTTCCGCCTTTACCCGATGATGTGCTCGGCCACGAGTTCCCTGACGAGGCCCTCGATCCCGTCCTTGGTGCCCTCCACCTTCTTGAGGTCGCGCGCGCCCAGGACGACGCTCTCGATCTCCTTGACCTTGGTGGGCGATCCAGCGAGCCCGCACTGCGCGGGATTCGCGTCTATGTCCGCCGCGGTCCAGAGCTTGATGACGGGACGGTACTCGCAGGCGCCGTCGCCGCAGAGGTACTGCTCGCCGGGATTCTCCATCTCGAGCGGGGTCAGCGCGCGCTTATAGGCGAGCACCCGCTTGGCCGCGAAGGGCCGCGGGGCGTTGGCCTCGGCGGTGACGGTGAGGAGGACGGGGAGCGCGGCCTTCACCACCTCGAAGCCGCCCTCGATCGAGCGCCTCGCCGTGATGGAGGATTGGTCCAGCTCCATGACCTCGGTGACGCAGGTGATCTGGTCGATTCCTAGCTTCTCGGCGGTCTGCGGCCCCACCTGGGCGGTATCGCCGTCGATCGCCTGGCGCCCGCAGACCACGAGATCGACCTTGCCGACCTTCTTGATGGCCATAGAGAGGGCGTAGGAGGTCGCGAGGGTGTCCGCCCCCGCGAAGATCCGGTCGGTGACCAGAACCACGTCGTCCGCGCCCATGAAGAGGGATTCGCGCAGGATCTGGGCGGCGTTGGGCGGCCCCATCGTGATGACGGTGATCTTGCCGCCCTTGGATTCCTTGATCCTGAGCGCGGCCTCGAGGGCGTTCAGGTCCTCGGGATTGAAGATGGCGGGAAGCGCGGCCCGGTTGACGGTGCCGTCCTCCTTCATCGCCTGTCCCGTGATGTTGTGCGTGTCGGGAACCTGTTTGGCTAGAACGACGATCTGGAAACTCACTCTTACCCCCTCTGCCGGCTCTCTTGGTTCTATCGATTCAGTGTATTTCTCATTGTTGCCAGGATGAGGGTTACCCCGATTCTGACAAATTGGAGGTATTTGTAGCATCAATAGCCTATGATGTCAAGATTGCGGTATTTGTCAAAATAGATTTTCTCCCTGTTCTTTTTTTTAAATCGATCTACATTTCAGGCTTGGATAAAAGGGTCACTCCGGCTCAGGCTGCCCCGCCCGTCGCCCGCCCATTCCTCGCCCTCCTCGCCTCATTCGCGATGGCCTCCCTCTTTTTAACGGCACTCTCCTCCTGTCCAAACGCCGATGACGCGAAGACCGCCTCTCCCTGGGTTCGCAAATCAGAACCCGCGTTCAAGGGCTTCTACGAGGCCTTCGCGGCGGACGCCTCGGTGCTAGCGGAGGATGACGGATACCTCATGTACTACACGGAGTACGATCCGAACGGCGAGGGAAAAGAAGACGACGGGTCCGGGATCTGCGTCGCGGGATCCGCGGACGGCTCCTCTTGGACGACCCTGTGGCAGTCCGGCCCGACTCCGCCCTTCATCCTCGAAGGCGGGGAGGGAGAGGACTTGGAAACCTGCTTCTGCCTCCGCTATGGCGACAAGTACTACCTCTACTACGGCGCGTATCCCCGAGGCGGCATCGAGGTCTACCCGGGCAGCGGCCCCAAGGAAACCATGGGATCGTCCATCCGCCTCGCCATCTCCGATGACGGCCGCTCCTTCACGGTATGGGGCGACGTCATCACGCGGGAACCCGGCGGGTACGACGAAGACGCGGCGTTCTCCCCGAGCATAATCGAGACTCCGTCAGGCCTGTTCATGGCGTACGCGGGCCATCGATACGATCCCGCCAAGGAATCCGGCGTCTACGTCCTCGGAGCGACGTCGCCGGACGGCCTCTCCTGGACCAGGCTGAGCGAGCCGCTCTTAAGACCCGGGATGCACCTCCCCCCCGAGGACCCGGCGAGCGGCTACGCGTGGATGCGCTCCGGAGCCGCGGAGCCGGATATCCTCCAGGGGCCTGACGGCGCCTTCTACCTCTTCTTCACGGGCTTGGACGACGCGAAGGACACGCGCTCCATCGGCATAGCGACGGCTTCCGCCATCGGGGGCCCATACGCCCCTCGTCCCGAACCGATCCTCAGGGCTTCGCGTTCAGGATTCGACTCAGGAGGGGTCATCGCCCCCGACGTCCTCGCGGACGGCGACCGGCTGAGGCTCTGGTACAACGGGATGGGCCCGAACGGATCGTCGTGGCTCGTGGGTTACGCGGAAGCCCCGCTTTCGGCGCTCAAGCGCTAGGTTTGGCCGTCCCCGCCCATGTCCCAGAAGGCGCGGACCACGGGCGACGAGAGGCGTCGCTTATAAGCGCACAGCCCGATCACGTACGGCTCGAGCCTCCCCTTCGGTTCCAGCGCGCGGACCTCGCCCGGCCGCGCGAAGCGGTCCAGGACGATCCTGGGGACGATGCCGACCCCGCATCCCAGGCTCACCATGGCGATGACCGCCTCGTGGCCCGAGACCTCGGCGTAGATCCGCTGCTTGGCCCCCCGCTCGCGGAACCAGGCGTCCGCTCGCTTCCTCGAGAGCCCCGTCTCGGTGAGCACCATGGGCACGCGTTCCCAGGGGACGGGCTCCTTCCGCGTGAGCGTCGCCGCCTCGCAGGCCATGGCCGGGGCGATGAAGACGAGGGGCGTCGTGAGCACCGTCTTGAAGAGGAGGTTCCGCGGCAGGGATCCGGGCAGGGCCGCCACCGCCACGTCGGCGCTCCCGTCCATGATCCGCTCGAGGGCCTCCGCCGCGTCCCCCGTCCTGAGGCGCACGTGGACGTCCGGGTAGGATCTCCTGAATTCGGGAAAGAGCCGATCGAGCACGGTGTAGGACGCCGCCACCGATGAGTAGATCCGGATCTCCCCCTTGAGCGCGCCTCCCTGGGCGAGCGAGGCCTTGAGGTCCTCCCAGGCCCCCAGGGTTTCGCGCGCGTATGCGAGGAGGGCCTCGCCCTCGGGCCGGAGCTCCACGCTCCGCTTGTCGCGGTCGAAGAGCCGCCGCCCCCGCTCCTCCTCGAGCCTCCCGCTGGTACGGGACACGGCCGAGGGGCTGCGCCCGAGCAGCGCCGCCACGTCGGAACGCGCCTGGGCGAGCGCCGCAGCATC
>CAYNQK010000063.1:0-17481 GCA_964399285.1 uncultured Spirochaetales bacterium
CGCGAACGCGCGCCCCCCCGCTTAACGGACCGGCGATTCGCTTAACGAATCCGCCGCGCTCTCAGGCCTCCCGTCAGGCGTTGTAGAGCCGCATGAGATCGGCCATGGCCTTGAGGGAATCCTTCACGCGGGCGTTGAAGCAACCCGAGGGGAATCCGCCGTCAGTCTGCCGCTTGCCCGGATGCTCGCCCGTGAGGACGGCTATCCCCTCGTCGATCGAGGCGACGGCCCAGACGTGGAAGCGTCCGGAGCGCACCGCGTCCTGCACCTCCCTCGAGAGCGTCAAATTCACGACGTTCTGTCTGGGTACCATGACGCCCTGGGTTCCCGTGAGCCCGAGCTTCTTGCAGATGCCGTAGAAGCCCTCGATCTTCTCCGTGACGCCGCCGACGGGCTGGATCTGCCCCATCTGGTTCACCGATCCCGTCACCGCCACGTCCTGCCTGAGGGGGACGCGCGCGATCGCGGAGAGGAGGGCGTAGACCGCGGTCGAGGACGCGGAGTCCCCCTCGACCGCCGTGTAGGACTGCTCGAAGCAGATGCTCGCGGTGACCGAGAGAGGGAATTCCCGCGCGTAGCGGCTCCGGAGGAAGCCCTCGACGATGAGGACGGCCTTGTCGTAGATCTCTCCCGAGAGCCCCGACTCGCCCTCGATGTTGATGACGCCGGAGGCCCCCGGCGAGACCTGGGCCGATATGACCGCCGGCATGCCGAAGGCGTAGTAGCCGCGGTCGTGCACGGCGAGGCCGTTGACGCGCCCGATGGATTGCCCCGAGACGGAGAGGACGATCTCGCCGGAGACGATCATCTCGCCGAGCTTCTCCTCAGGGAGCGAGAAGAGGTAGGACTTGCGCTCGACCGCCCTCGCGATCTCCTCCGCGCCGATGGAGTCCTTCTCGGCGGCGCGGGCCTGGTAGTCCGCCTCGCGGAGGAGGTCCGCGACGCGGGAGAGCCGCGCGGTGTAGCGGTTACGGTACTCGGAGAGGCGCACGGACTGCTCGAGGGCGGCCGCCATGCCGTTGATCGAGAGGGGCCTCAGGCCCTCGTCGTCGGCGACTTTGAGCATGAAGGAGAGCTGGTTGACGGTGGAGGCGCGGTCGCGCGGCATCGAGGAGTCGAACTCCGCGTAGATCTTGAAGAGCTTCTGGAAATCCTGGTCGCCCTGGAAGAGGATGTCGTAGGAGAGCTCGTTGCCGATCATCACGACCTTGAGGTCCACGGGGACGGGTTCGGGCCGCATGCCCGCGGGGCTCGGCCCGAGTGGGCCCGCCTGGGGCTGGATCTCGAGCTTGCCCGTCTGGAGGACGTGCTTGAGGTAGGTCCAGGCCTCCTCCTCCCGCGTCACGTCCTCGGCCTTGAGGATCATGTAGCCGCCCGTCGCCTCGAGGAGGGAGCCGGCGCGGATGCGCTGGAAGGAGGGGAAGGGGTCGTCGGCGTCCTCCTGGGTCCAGTCGATGGAGCCGAAGAGGTTGGAGACCGTGGGGACGTCCGCGAACACGACGGGCGGCTTGCCGTCGGAATCGGAGGCGTCGACGATGACGTTCACGCCGTAGCGCGCGTTGAAGGGGCGGGGCTTGGGTCCCGCGCCCTCGGTTTCCTCGCCCGACTCCGTGAATTCCCTGAGGTGGGCGAGGACGTCGCGCTCGAGCTCGCGGAGCCAGCGCTTCACCGAGTTGGAGGGGTGCCTGTTGAGGAGGGAGTCGATCTCGGACTGGAGGCGCGGCTTGAAGAGCTCCACCTTCGCCTTGCGCACCTTCTCCTCGAGCTCGATCCTGGACTGGCGGACGTCGTCGAAGACCCTGCGGAGGCGGTCGGAGTAGTCGTAGTAGCGGGTCCGCTTCTCCTCGTACTCGGCCTCGGTCATCGCGCCGGATTCCACGAGGGCCCTGAGGTCGTCGAAGCCCGCGGGCTTGCCGTCGATGACGGGCGCGACCTCGGCGGACTTGTCCTCCTCGGAGCCCGATTGCGCGATCGCGAAGCCGTTCCGGTCGATCTCGGCCTCGAAGTCGGAGAGGAGCTTGCCCTCCGCGGCCTCGGCCTCCTTGAGGAGGTCGCCCTCGGCCCGGCGGAACGCGTCGCTCTCCGCCTGGAGGCGGGCCATCGACTGCGCGTTCTCGATGAGCTTGGCGAGCTCCTTCTTGAAGCGCCGCGCGTCGCCGCGCGGGAAGGCGAGGAGCTTGGGGCAGAGGGGGTTGCGGAAGTTGCACGCGTAGGCGAAGTCGCCGGTCTCGCGGGCGCGGGGCGGGGCCTCCTTGATGAGGGAGAGGACCGCGGTGCGCCTGCCCGTGCCCGGGGCCCCCGAGACGTAGACGTTGTAGCCCTTGGCGCTTATGGCCATCCCCATGCGGAGGGCCTCCACGGCCCTGGGCTGTATCACCGCCACCGAGGGCTTGGCCTCGGCGAGCATGTCCTGGATGTCCTCGGACGAGACCGAGTAGGAGAGCTCGTCGGCGGGAAGCTCGAATTCGGTCAATCGGATCCCCTCCCTATTTCGCGTGTTCCATCAGCGTGGATACCGGCACGACAGTATACCCCTCCGCGATGAGGGCGTTGAAGAGGAGGTCGAGCCGGTGGTAGAGGTAGTCGCCGCGGCCGCCCTCGGGGACGCCGAGCCGGACCGGGACGATGGATCCGGGCTTTTTCTTGGCCATGATCCGCTCCACGATCCCGGCGGAGTCGAGGTAGGTGCCCGGGAAGCGGTAGCGGTCCATGATCGTCACCCAGTCCAGGGGATCCACGTCCCGCCCGACGTAGGCGTAGTTGAGGACCTTGGCCCACGAGGCGATGTCCGAGCCCACGGTGTAGAAGGGCGCGTGCCAGATGGCGGAGAGCTCCTTTCCCGTGGCCGCGAAGTAGTCGTCCTCGTTCCGGGCGATGCCGCGCTGCACGAAGTCGGAGTCCACGCCGAAGCGCTTGTCGGTGAGGTCGAAGGTCGCGAAGAACATGGATCCGATCTCGTGGCCCGAGCCCGCGAGGAGGGCCGCCGAGTCCGGATGGCGCCGTATGAATTCGCCGTTGAGGAAGAAGGTCGCGCGGTAGCCGTAGTCCTTGAGGACGTGGAGCGCGTGGGTGAGCCCCTCGTCGTCGTCGACGGCGTCGAAGACCACCGCCACCTCGCGCCGCCTGAGGCGCGAGCCGTGGTTGAAGACGTCGCCGCGGCGCTCCTCGTCCTTGGCGGGGAAGGGCGCGTACCCGATCTCGGGCGGCTTGATGAGGTTGGTCGTGCGGAGGGACTTCATGCCCCGGACCATCACGGCGTTGCGGTAGGAGCCGCGCGAGACCTCGTCGAGGTAGACGCGGTAGCTCTCGGACGCGGTCTTGGGCTCGGCGGGATCCCAGGAGGAGGTCTCGGCCCACCTCCCCTCGTCGCCGAGGGCGAAGGCCCTGCCGCCCGCGCGCGCGATCGTCCTCCCCGTGGAGACGCTGTATCCGTAGGCCTCCGGCTGCGAGAGGGCGACGATCCTCCGCCTCCCGCTCGGAAGGTCCGCGAGCTCGAGGAAGGCGTCGCCCGCGATGGCGATCTCGTCCTGCGAGCGGAAGACCGCGAGGCGCGGGGAGACGGCCCTGATCGATGCCCGCTCCGCGAGGTCGGCGTAGCCGAGGATGCGGACGGAATCCGGGAGCACGACGGCGAGGAGGCTCCCGTCCGGGGACATGGCCACGTCGCGCGCCTTGGAGAGGTCTAGGGAGAGGGCGGACTGCCTCAGGGTCTCCGAGCCGCGGGGGAGGGGGCCGTCGGAGGCGGCGGCCCTGGCGGCCGCGGGGCCCGGGATCCCGGGATCGTCGATCCTGAAGGCGCGGAGGAACCTGTCCTCGCCGACGAGGAAGCTCGCGAAGACGGTGATGGGCCCGCGGGCCGGCCATACGACGCGGTCCACCCGGGCGTTCGCGGGGAGCCTCAGGTAGGGCATCATGGCCGCGGCGTCGGAGGAGTCGCGGCCGAGGCGGTGCACGAAGATCGACCTCCCGCCCTTGGCCACGAGGACGTAGGACGCGCTCGGCGAGGCCCAGAAGGAATCGAAGTTGGGATCGAAGGCGAAGGGCACCTCGCCCACGGGGTCGCCCGCGTGGAGCACGGGGCTGTAGAGCACGCGCGTGAAGAACTCGCGGGGATCGGCGCGGTAGAGGTTCCTGCCCTTGATGAAGAGGAGGAAGCCGTCGGAGCCCCAGCGCACCGAGCCGATGGAGCCCGGCCCGAGGGAGCGGTACTTCTCGTCGGGAACGCGCTTCCCGAGGTACTGCTCGATGGAGAAGTAATTGAGGTTGCCGCCCGCCGCGTAGACGAAGAAGTTGGAGAGGGGCGCCCAGACGGCGGGGAAGGCGCTCAAGGAGTACTCGACCCTGTCGGAGACGGTGATCTCGCCGCCGGAGAGCGAGTCCTGGAGCACGAGGCGGCCGTGGGCGGGGAGGGTGGGCCGCACGGAGAGGAGGTAGCGGCCGTCCGGAGAGGCCTGGGTGGCGATGAGCCGCCCGTTCTGGACGAGGGAGCCCTTGGCGAAGGAGGGGTAGCCCTTGACCGGCTCGAGCCCGGCGAACTCGCGGTCGGACTTGAAGACGCCGAAGCGGTTCTGGACGAGGA
This sequence comes from uncultured Spirochaetales bacterium, assembly GCA_964399285.1. Classification (GTDB taxonomy): domain Bacteria; phylum Spirochaetota; class Spirochaetia; order Treponematales; family JBGSOB01; genus CAYNQK01. The sequence goes on from CAYNQK010000063.1 coordinate 4,580, forward strand.
TCGCCTTCCCGTCGTCCACGAACTGGATCCGCTCGGGGTAGAAGGTGAGCTGCTCCACGGGGCCCTCGGGGAGCTTTGCGCGGAAGAGGCTGCGGTAGCCCGGCCCGCCCGGGACGTCGGACCTCGCCTCGAAGAGGAGGCCGTCCTGGCCCGACATGTCGAGGCCGGCGAATTCGGTCTCCGCCCCGGCGAGGGCGAGGGAGAGGGCGAATACGGGGATCAAGGCGTTCTTTTTCACGTTGCACCGTCCGGCATAGGATCGCTCCCTTCGATTGTCGGCAGGATCGGTCCGGCGTTAAGCCCTTCCCGGCGCGAACCTCCGGCTGTGCCTGAGGGACCGCTCCTCGAACGAGCCGGCCGGCACGAAGAGGTCGCAGAGCTCCCGGGGCAGGGCGTCGGCGGCGTCCGCGGTCACGGTGAGCCTGTCCTTTTCCGCGCGCTTGATCCCGAGGTGGTGGATGAAGTTGACGTCGTCTGAGATGATCTTCCCGGTCCTCCCGGGCGGCTGGTAGGCCGTCCTTCCCTTGTGGAGGGCGAGGGTCATGGCGAGGGGGAACGTGAGGCCCATGCGCTCGTAGGCCACGTGGGTCGCGGAGAGGAGGGCTTTGACGGCGGCGATGACCGCCGCGCGCGCGAAGGCGTGGTCGGGCGGGATGAGGTAGATGACGGCGCTGTCGTTCTGCATCCAGGCGATGCCGCCCGCCTCTGCGAGCGCCTGCGAGAAGTAGGCGCGGAAGCGCTCCCGGAAGGCCTGGTACCGCGTGTCGCCGATCTTGGCCTTGACCATCGCGGGCTCGGAGGGCGCCGCGTAGAAGAAGTAGAATTCCCTCACCTCGCCCGGTTTGAGCGCGGCCCAGCCGGGGAAGTCCTCGGCGCGGCGCTTGGGATGCCCCGCCCCCGCCCGGGCGTCCTCTCCGCGCGCCTCGTCCGCCGGAGCCTCGCTCCACGCGAGCACCTTCTTCCAGCGGCCGGGCTCGCCGCCCGCGTCGAGGACGCCGGGGCCGATGTAGTCCGAGGCCCCCGCGCGGATGAGCTCGGCGGGATCGTCCACCGATCCATCGGGATCGATGACGCCCCAGGGCCTGCCGGCCCGGCCCCGCTTGAGGAGCGCGAGGGACTTCGCGAACGCCTCCGCGGCCATGCCGCCGCGGTCGAGGTAGACCAGGTCCGCCGGGTCGCGGCCGCTCGCCTCGACGTCCCCGTCGTCGGCGAGGAAGTAGTCGATGGGCTTCTTGCCCGCGTGCGGGAGCCCGAAGGCGCGGTTCCCGGAGACGACGAGGATCCTCATGCGCCCTCCAGGGCGATGGAGTAGCTCCGGAGCTTGAACGAGCCGCAGGTCCGCTCGGGGCCGAATCGGTCCTGGATCAGGCGGTCCACGGGAAGGTACGCGCTCGTCGTCGCGGCGAGGAAGCCGGGCTTGGCGAAGGAGGACTCCACGGAGAGGGTCTCGCGCACGGTCTCCTCCTTCATGAGGGCCGCGGGCGTCGCCCAGTAGCGGCAGGAGCCTGAGTGCGCCGCCATCCTGACCACGAGGGGGTCCTTCATGGGATTCGCGAGTCTGTTGTAGAAGTAGAGCTCGTGGAGGATCTCCATGCCCGAGAGGAGGGCCGCCGTCTCCTTCGAGCCGAAGACGAAGGCGCAGAGGCAGCCGTCGCCCTCCCAGGTCCAGACCCTCCCGCTCCTCGAGATGACCGCCCGCTCGACGGTCCTTCGGAAGGCCTTGAAGGCCTCGGAGACCGCCGCCTGCGGGTTCTTCCTGACGAGCTCCGAGTTCTTCACGACGTCCATCCTGAGGAAGGCGACCTGCCGGTCCTCGCCCTCGACGAGCCTTCCCCAGGTCGGGGTGGCGGTCTCGCGGGCGTCCTCCATGAAGAGCCCCGTGCCCGGATCGAAGGCGTAGCCCTCGGCCGCTATCTGCTTGTGGATCTGCGGGAGGAGGTGGACGCGGCATTCGCGGCCCATGTATCCCTGCTCGTTCACGAGGGAGAGGCTCTCGACGAAGGGGAGGTAGAGCCCCGCCTCCGCGACGTCCCGGAGGACCTGCTGGGCGGCGGCCTGGGCCGTGACGGGGATGTTGTCTGGGATGCCCGTGCGCGCGTGGAGGTCGTAGCCCGGCATGACGATCTTCGCGAGCCTGACGATCATGTCCGGCGCGAAGGACTCGTAGAGGGCGCGGCAGGTGATGTTGAACAGGGCGGTCCTGACCTTCATGGGCCCGGTAATTGTAGCCTACGCCGGGCGATCGCGCCAGGGAATTCCGGCCGTCCGGCCGGCGGCCGCGGACCGCTACGGCCCGGGCTCGAGGATCGCGGCCATCCCGTCGTGGTCTCCTGTGAAGAAGGGGAGCCCCGTGGAGTACAGGACGACGTTCCCGAGCGGGGCGTAGCCGGCGACGCGGTACCCTCCCTTGTGCTCGAGCCGATCGGCCAACCGGTCCCGCGCGCGGTTGAACGACCTGTACGCGTGGGGAACCTTGGAGACGGGGTGGATGATCTCGTAGCTGAACGAGCCGATGAACCAGTAGGCGCCGGCCGCCCGGTACGGCCCGAAGAAGCGGCCGTGGTCGTTGTCGAGCTCGGGCGGCCCGTCCGCGAACGCCCGGTGCCGTTCCGCGGGAAGCTGCGAGTAGTATTCGCCTCCGAGGAAGGCGATGTATCCGGAGCTGTGCCCGTAGACGCTCTCGAAGCCCGCCTTCTCGCAGGCGGCTACGAGGGATTTCACGGCTTCCCCCGGGCTCGTTGATCGCCGGTCGCGCACGATGATGTTGATCGGTTCGCGGAGCCGCTTGCCCTCGTAGGAGGCGCCGAGCCAATCCGCCGGCTCGAGGTCCGCCTTGAGCATCCAGGGGCCGATGGCCGGGAAGCCGCGGAGGGCCGTCGTCTCGGGCCGCGGGGCGGGGGAAGCGAGGACGGCGAGGTTCGGCGCGAAATGGCCGCCCCGCGTCGATACGCTGGCGGCCTTCGAATCGTCGCACGAGACGAGGAGGAGGGCGCAAGCGGCCACGGCGCCGATCGCGCGGGCTGTCCGATCCATGCGCTGCAGTATAACGCACGCGCGCCCCTTCCGGGTCGCGGGGAGGTTGACCTGAAACCGATCCCGAGCCTCGTATCCCTCGTCCACGGACTCATCCCCCGGGGAACGGGATTCCTCGTCATGGCCTCGTCGGATCGGTTTTCCGCCGCGGCCCGTCAGCCGAAGAGGCTCGTCCTGATGCGCCTGAGGAGGGAAATGCGCTCGATCGGGATCGAGAGCGCGGCGTCCGCGTCCGCCCCGGCCCCGTCGCCCGCCCCTCCCTCGCGCTTTCCCTCCAGGATCGCGCCGCCCGGGCCCTTCTTGACGCGGAGGGGGCGCAGGATCGCACGCTCGCTCTCGCCTGAGGGCGCGCGGTAGAGGACGGATAGGAGCCACGCGGGTTCGCGGACGGCCTGCTCGGCGAGCTTCACCTTGCCGAGGTAATCGAGCCCGCCCGCCTCGCCGCGCTCGCGCTTCACCGCCCCCGCGGACATCGCCTCGTCCGCGAGCGCGATCCTGAGGCCGATGCGCTCGTTGAGCGCTTCCTTGATTTCGCGGGCGCCCTCCAGGGAGGCCACCTTCCCCCGCATCGCCTCTATGACGCGCTCGGGCGGCATCGGGGGAGGGGCGCGGCGGCCGGAAAGGTCGAGCGGCTCGGGGAGGTCCTCGCGCTGGGCCCGCCTCGGCGCCCTCTCCGCGAGCGGAACCGGGGGCGCGTGGCGCTTCTGCCGCGCGTCGATGACCCGGGGCGGCGTGTCGAGGCCGGCTTTCCTGAGGGCCTCGCGCGCCTCGGCCGCGTCCCGGAAGGAGGTGAGATAGACGCCGGGCGCGAGGATGGCGACCACGGAGTCGCGCACCGCGGGCGAGTTCTCCATGAACCGCGCGAGCCGCTCGTCGCCCGAGACCACGGTTCCCGTCGATATGGCGACGGAGCGGTGCTCGCGCTCCCAGGCCTCGATGCTGTACGCGACGTTCTGCGGCACCTCCTTCCCGGTGAGGTCGCGGAGGATCCTGAGGACGGAGACCGAGTCGTGGCCGTGCTGGAAGGCGCGGGCCGCCCCCACGCGCGTGATCGTGAATTCGGCCGCGGTCCCGAAGCGCTCGGGCTCGAGGAGGGAAGCGAGGGCGGGGAGCTCGTCGAGGGCCGCGCCGCGGTCGATGACGACGCTGAAGTCGGCGCCGAGCGAGGCGCCGCCCGATTTGCCGGAGGCCGCGGCCCCGCGTTCACAGCCGTTCCCCGCGCGCGCGAGGAGGCCCGCGCCCTCGAGGGCCGCCGCGGCCGCGTCCAGGCGGGAGGCATCGCGGCGGCGGAAGGGCGCGTGTCGCCTGAGCCCCAGCCTGAGGAATCGGCGCAGGGCCGCGGCGTCGAAGGCCCTGCCCGGCGGCATGAGCGCTACGCCCGCGGCGAGTCCGCGCGCCGTTTCCTCCGAGGCTTCCTCCCCGAGGGCGGCCGCCGCCGCGCGGTAGCCGAAGGACTCGGGATCGCGTGCGGCCCGCTCGAGGGCGGCGCGGTCCAGGACGAAGGAGTCCTCCGCGGCGCGGAGGACTCCGACCGAGGCGAGGAGGGATGCGCGCTCGCGCGCGTCCCAGGAGGCGGGGAAGACGGCGGCGAATTCGCGCGCCGCCTTGGCGCGGAGCCTGGGCGAGCCGTCGGGGCCGACGGCGGGCGCTCGCTCCTCCGCCGAGAAGAAGGACGCGAGGGCGAGGAGGCTCAGGGGATCGAGGCGATCGCCCGCGTCCGATCCGCCGCCTTTCCCCTGGCCGCGCGGCGCGGGGAAGAGGAGGGCGGGCTCCCAGGCCACGCGGCGGAGGCCCTCCGCCAGGGCGGGGACGGGCCGCAGGGCTTCTCCGCGCGTCGAGGGGTCCTCGAAGAGGAGGAGCCGCTCCTCGAGATTGACGATGCGCGCGGCGGCTTCCTCGCGCTCGAGCTCGAGGAAGTCCGCGAGCTCCTCGCGCGAGGGGCCGTCGAGGAGGATCGCGGCGCTCAGGGCCGCCGCGTCCGATTCGTCCACGAGGGAGAGGATGCGGTCCGCGGCGTCTCCGCGCCGGAGCGAGGCCTCGAGCCGCTCGATGAGCTCGTCCTTGCGGTAGGGCGTGCGCACGCCGCCCAGGTAGGCGCGCATGAGGTCGAGGAAGGCCTCGGACGGCATCGCCATGAGGGCCTTGCGCCAGCGGTCGCGCATCAGGCCTCCGCCCGAGGCGCGGGGAGGTCCGCGCGCGGATCGACGCGCTCGATCTCGTAGCGGTAGCCCTGCTCGACTAGGAACTTCTGGCGGTTCGCGGAGAAGGCCTCGTCCACCGTGCTCTCGGAGACGATCGCGTAGAAGTAGGAGTTGCGCTCCTTGGGCCTCAGGATGCGGCCGAGCCGCTGGGCCTCCTCCTGCCGGGAGCCGAAGGTGCCCGAGAGCTGGATCGCCACCGAGGCGTCGGGGAGGTCGATGGCGAAGTTCGCGACGCGCGACACCACGAGGACGCGGAGCACGCCGGACCTGAAGCGCTCGTAGAGCGAGATGCGTTCGGCGCTCGGGGTCTTCCCCGTGATGAGGGGGGCGCGGAGCGCGCGCGCGGCCTCTCCCAGCTGGTCGAGGTACTCTCCGATCACGAGGATGCCCTCGCCCGCGTGGTGCGCGACGAGCTCCTCGGCCACCGCGAGCTTGAGGGGGTTCTCGGCGGCGAGCCTCGTCTTGGCCCGCGGGGCGGCCGCCGCGTAGGCCATGTCGCGCTCGTCGGGCATGGGGACGCGGACCTCCCTGCAGAACGCGGAGGCGATCCAGCCCGCGGACTCGAGCTCCTTCCACGGCACGTCGTAGCGCTTGGGCCCCACGAGGGCGAAGACGTCCTCCTCGCGGCCGTCCTCGCGCACGAGGGTCGCCGTGAGCCCGAGCCTGCGCACGGCCTGGAGCTCGGCGGTGACGCGGAAGACGGGGGCGGGGAGGAGGTGGACCTCGTCGTAGACGATGAGGCCCCAGGCCCGCGAGCGGAAGAGCGAGAAGTGCGGGTACTCGCCCTCCTTGTCCGGCCTCCACACGAGGATCTGGTAGGTCGCCACCGTGATCGGGCGCACCTCCTTGCGCTCGCCCGAGTACTCGCCCACGAGCGACGGATCGATGTCGGTCTTGTCGAGGAGCTCGTCGATCCACTGGCGGACGGCCTGGGAGTTGGCCGTGAGGATGAGGGCGTTGGTCTTGAGGCGCTCGAGCACGGCCATGCCCACCACGGTCTTGCCCGCGCCGCAGGGGAGGACCACGGTGCCGAATCCCGTCCCCGGCCCCAGGTCGCCCGAGAAGGCGCGGGCCGCGTCCGCCTGGTAGCGGCGGAGGGCGAAGGGGGCTCCGCGCGAGGTCCTGTCCCTGAGCGCGATCTCGAGGCGCTCGCCCTCCGCGAGGGGGGCGAGGTCGCGGCAGGGCCAGCCGGCCTTCATGAGCTCGAGCTTGACGTTGCCGCGGTCCGCGAGGCCGAGGGAGAAGCCGTCGCCCTCCGGGGAGAGGAGCTTCATGAGGCGCCCGTTCGAGAGGATCTCGGCGCGGGCGCGCGGGTCCTCGGGGACGAGGAGGAGCTTCCCGTCCTTCCCCGGGAGCATGCTCGCCTTCCCGAAGCGCGCCATCACGGACTCGATGCGCCTGAGCGCGGCCGAGGGCACCTCGTAGCGCGAGTGCCGCTCGAGGGCAGCGCGCACGTCCTCCGCGGAGAGCCCGGCCTGCGCCGCGTTCCAGAGGGAGAGGGGCGTGAGGCTCCAGGTATGCATGTGCTCGGGCGATTTCTCGAGGGTCGCGAAGGGGAGGATCGCGTCGCGCGCCGCCTCGAAGTCGGGCGAGTGCGTGTCGAGGAGGAGTGCCGTGTCGCTTTGGATGATGAGCGCGCCTTGATCGGGCATTAAAGGGCATCTTACCCCCCGCGGGGGGGCGCTTACAAGGCTTCGGCCTCGCTCGCCGCCGATCGCTCCTCCGTCCTGGTCCCTTCCTCGGGACGGTCCGGGCCCCCGAGGGATCGCCTGAGCCCCTCGCGGTCCGAAGCGCGCCCGAAGTAGAAGCCCTGCGCGAAGTCGCAGTTGAAGCCCCTGAGCGTCTCCACCTGGTACGAGGTCTCCACGCCTTCGGCCACCACCTCCTTCCCGAGCTCGTGGCCGAGCGAGAGGATGCCCCGCACGAGCCCCGCGGCGCGCGGGTCCCCGTCGGGCGGGGGCGAGAGCCGCGAGATGAAGCTCTTGTCGATCTTCACGCTGTCGATGGGGATGCGGTGGAGGGAGTTGAGCGAGGAGTAGCCGGTGCCGAAGTCGTCGAGCTTGAAGTGGATGCCCGCCTGCGAGAGCCGCCCCATCACCTCGATGACCGAGTTCCTGTCCTCGATGAGGGCGCTCTCGGTGAGCTCGAGGTGGAGCATGGCGGCCGGGATGCCGAGGCGCTCGATGGCGGAGAGGACGAGGTCGGGGAAATCGGGCTGCCTGAGCTGGTGCGCGGAGATGTTCACCGCGAAGAAGGGGCCGCCCTCCATGCGCACGAGGCCCTCGTCGAGGAGGGATCGCGCGGTCCTCAGGGCCTCGATGAGGACGTAGGTGCCGAGCGGCCCGATGACGCCGGACTCCTCCGCGAGGGGGATGAAGCGGTCCGGGCTGATCGGCCCCATCTCGGGGTGGTGCCAGCGAGCGAGGCACTCCCATCCCGCCACCGCCCCGTCCATGCGGACGATGGGCTGGAACGCGATGCCGATCCCTCCCTCCACGATGGCCGCGCGGAGGTCGTTCATGAGGCGGCCGCGCTCGAAGGCGATGCGCCGCATGTCGGGCATGAAGACGGCCCGCTTGTTCTTGCCGGAGGACTTGGCGAAGTGCATGGCGATGTCCGCGTCGCGGAGCGCGTCCTGAGCGGAGCCGCAGAAGGGGCCGCCGTGGAGCACTCCCATGCTCGCGGAGGGGACCACGGAGCCGGCGCCGAAGCCGAAGGGCACCGAGAGCTCGTCGAGTACCATGTCCGCCGCGGCCTCCACGCGGGTCGCGTCCGCGCCGCCGTCCATGAGGATGGCGAATTCGTCCCCGCGGATGCGCGCCACCGTGTCGATCTCGCGCACGCACTGGAGCATGCGGGAGGCGGCCTCCTGGAGGAAGGCGTCCTCCACCTCGTGGCCGAACTCCCCCTGGTCGCCGGGGAAGCCGTCGAAATTCACGTAGATGAGCCCGAAGGCGCCGTCCTCCCCGGACGCGGCGCGATCGATGGCCTGGTCGAGCCGCGAGAGGAGGAGGCTCCGGTTCGCGAGGCCCGTGAGGGGGTCGTGGAGGGCGTCGTGGTAGAGCTGGCGCTCGGTGCGCACGCGCCCCTCCATCTCGAAGGAGGCCCGGGCCTCGCTTTCCACGAGCGCCCGCTGGCTCTCGGCGAGCGCGCGCTCGCTCACCGCGAGGGCCATCCCGAGCTCGGAATTCCGCGAACGGAGGTTCCGGGCCTCGCCGTCGGAGGACTCGCGACCGGCGCGGCTCCTCACGGCCGCGGCGATCGCGAGCGCGATGGCCGCGGCGGCGGCGTGCGTGATAACGAGGATGAGGACGGAGAGCTGCGGGGAAAGCGATCCGGAACCCACGTTGTAATACTAGGCTCCCCCGGCCTCCCTGTAAAGCTCGGGAGCCGCGCTATCGATCGAGCTGACGAGGGCGGCCGCGCCCCAGAGCGAGCGGAACCGGAGGGTCCTTCCGTCCCTGAGGCCCAGGGTCAGCGTGCCCAGGCCGAGCGCGCGCTGGAGTCCGTGCTGCTCCAAGGAGACCGACGCGATGGAATCGGTCCTGACCGCGTCCACGCGGCGCCAGAGGAGGAAGCCGCGGTACGCGTAGAGGACGCGCTCCTCCGGGCAGGAGGCCACGCTCGTGAACGCCTCGCGGAGCGCGGCGAGCGCGATGGGGACGCAGGCGAGGGCGATGAGGCCCGCGACGGTCCAGCCCGCGATCGCGTCCGGGAGGGACTCCATGGCGCCGGGCTTCGCGGCGAGGGCCTCGCCGAGCTTGAGGAAGTCGACGGCGCGGCGGAGGAGGGCGGCCGCGGGGCCGCGGAGCCCGTAGGCCCAGGATGCGGCGAGCGCGAGGAGGCCGATCTTGAGCGCGATCCAGCTCAGCGGCTGCCACGAAAAGCGGGGGGAGGCGAGGTCCGCGCCGCGGAGCCGCTTGAGGCCGCGCCGGAGCGAGGCCTCGCGGAGCCGCCGCGCGAGGCCGGGCCGCCCGATCCCGATCGTGACGAGCGTTATCTCCCACACCGACGATATCCACCGCTTAAGGACGGGCCGTTCATCCGCGCTCATGCGTTCTCCTTTTGATCCGATTTCGATGCGCCGCTCGCGGCCATCCTCCGCGCGGCGGACGCGGCGCCGACGACGAGTTCGGCGGCGCGCGCGAGGGCGTAGGCGGCGAGCGCCGCGACGAGGGGCGTCGCGGGGGTGGAATACCTCGACTCGATGTGCATGGGGAGGTAGAGGAGCGTGAGGTACGCGGGAACGCTCGCCGCGATGAGGGCGGGAAGGCGAGCGAAGCCGCCGAGCGCCAATCCCGCTGCCGCGGCCACGAGCCAGGCGAGGAGGAGACTTCCGTCCGGATCGGGATCGGCGAACATCCTGATCGGGCGCCGGTACCAGAGGCGCGGGATATTCGCGAGCCAGGCCCGCGCGCACTCAGCGGGGCGCTCGCGGATCCGCGCCGTCGCCTTGGCCATGAAGGCGTCGTCGATGGCGAAAACCTCCGCCCCCGCGGTGGACTGCGCGCGGATGTAGGCCGCGTAGAGCCTCGTCATCTCGCGCTCCTCGGCCTCGCCGCGCAGGATCCCGGGCGGGCACCAGGCCCAGCCCTTCCACGGATGGCTTCCCTCGAAGGTGCCGCGGTGGAGGAGCTCTCCCGCGGAGCCCGACGCGACCGGGACGGGCTTCCCGAAGACGAGGTGATTGCGCCAGGTCCAGGGCGCGACGACGAGGAGGGCGCAGAGCGCGAAGCCGATCGGGCCGGCGAGGCGGCGCGCCCGCGGGCGGCGGAGGAGCTCCGCGGCGAGGAGGAGGACGAAGGCGGCGGCGGCCCAGGGAAGGTACTCGGGACGCGTGAGCGCGAGGGCGCCGGCGAAGATGCCCCCCGCGGCGGAGGCCGCCGGCCTGCGCCGGGCGGCGCCGAGCGCGAGGAAGGCGACGCACCAGGCGAGGAGGAATCCCGAGACTGGCTCCGTGAGGAGGGTCCGCGCCCAATGCGCCGTGTACGGGTTGATCGCCTGGAAGAGGGCGGCCAGGACGGCCCCGGCGGCGCGGAGGGCGGCGTTCGCTCCCGCGAGCGCCGCCCAGGCGATGACGGCGACCGCGGCGCAGACGCTCGCGTCCATGAGGGATTGGACGGCGCGGACGCCCGTCCAGGTCCTGATCCACGCCGCGTTGGAGTCCGCGCGGTCCGCGCCCAGGCCGGCGTAGGCCGCGGCGAGGAAGAGCGGGTATCCGGGGCCGCGGAAGACGACGGGTTTTCCGCCGCGCTGGAAGCCCTTCCCCTCGGCCAGGCTGAGGCCGAGGGCGTGGTAGAGGTCGGGGTCGCCGTAGGGGCCCAGGCCCCCCCGCCTCGTCTCTGGCGACGCGAGGACGGGGCCGAGGCGGATCGAGGCCGCGAGGACGAGGATCGCCGCGAGCGCGCTGAGAAGCGCCGCGCGGACGATCGCGTTCGCCGTTCCTGATCCGACCTCCCTCATCGCGCCTCCGCGATCGAGTATAGCCGTCCGGACGCGCCGCGGCGAGGCCCGCGAGGAAGTCGCGGGGCCGCCCGCGAGGAAGTCGCGGGGCCGCCCGCGAGGAAGTCGCGGGGCCGCCCGCGCGCCGCGCGAATGCCGCCCGCGGATCGGTTTTTGTTGCGCGCCGGGGCCGCCTCGACTACACTGGAGCGGATGAACGCGTTCTCCCTTTCCGAACCCGTCGCGCTCTGCGCCGTCCTCGCCGCCCTCGTCCTCGTCGCTCCCGCCCTCGAGGGGCGCCTCAAGGCCGCGGCCATGGCCATCCTCCTCGCGGCCGGCGCGGCCCTCGGCCCGGGCGGACTCGGACTGCTCGGGCAGGGCGGGCTCGCCGAGGGAGCGGGGAAGGCCGCGCTCGCGTACGCCGCCTTCCTCGCGGGGCTCGAGGCGGAGGTCGCCCTCATCAGGCGGGGCAGGGGGCAGGGGCTCTTCCTCGGCGCGGCGGGCGCCGCCATCGCGCTCGGCGCTGCCCTCGCCGCGGGTTCCTTCCTCCTCGGCCTCGGGCCGCTCCCCTCCATCGCCCTCGGCGCCTTCATCGCGAGCGATTCCCTCGCCGGATACGCGGCCGTCCAGCGCTTCGGCATCGGACGGAGCAAGGCGGCGGGGGCGGCCTCCACCGCCAGCGCCGTCCTCAACGTGGCCGCCGTCGCGGCCCTCGCCGCCGTCTCCGCCGCTTCAGGCGGGAGGAGCGCCGCGGGCTGGGCGGTGTCCGGCGCGGCGGCGCTCGCCCTCGCGGGCCTCGCCGCCTTCATCCTTCCCCGCTTCTCCGCCTTCTTCCTGAAGCGCGTGAAGCCCGAGGGGCACGCGGAGTTCGCCTACGCCATCCTCGCGCCCTTCGCGCTCGCCTGGGGCGCCATCGCCGCGGGCCTCGGCCCCGTCGCGGGCGCCTTCGCCGCCGGCCTCGGCCTCAACCCCCTCATCCCGGAGAAGTCCGTCCTCATGAAGCGCCTCCGCTTCGCGGGCAATTCGCTCATTCTTCCTTTCTTCCTCGTGTATGCGGGCTCCCTCGTCGACCTCCGCTCCCTCGCGGATCCCGCCCCGGCCCTCGCGGCCGCCGGGCTCGTCCTCGCCGCCGCGTTCTTCGCCCGGGGCCTCCCCGCCCTCGCCCTCCGGGCCTTCAAGGGCTACGGAACCGCGGAGTCCGCCCTCGCCCTCGGGATCACCGCGGGGCAGGCCGAGCTGAGCGTGGCCATAGTCGCGGCGGGCGCGGCCTCCGGCCTCATCCCGGGATCGGCGGCGGCGGGCGCCCTCATGGCGGCGGTCGCCTGCTCCGCGGCGGGGGCCCTCGTCTCCGCGCGCGCGGCCAAGGCCCTCGCCATGGGATCGTCCTCCGCGCAGGTCAAGGAGAGCGAGGGCGGCGAGCGCGTGATGGCCATCGTCTCCAATCCCAAGCACGCCCAGGCCCTCGTGGACCTCGCCTCCCTCCTCTCGCCCAAGGACTCGGGCGACCCCGTCTATGCGGCCAACGTGATCCAGGATCCCTCCGACGCGGAGCGGGGCCTCACCGAGTCCGAGCGGACCCTCGCGCAGATCGTGCTCCGGGGCGTCGCCGCGGGCATCAACGTCATCCCCGTCACCAAGGTCTCGTACAACGTCTCCGAGGGCGTGACCCAGGCGGCCTCCGAGCTCAGGGCCTCGGCCATCGTCGCGGGCGCGGGGCCCGAGTCGCAGTTCATGAAGCGCCCCTACGGCCAGGTCATCGACCAGGCCGTGTCGTCGACGCGCCAGCTCTTCCTCGTCCTCCGCTCCCCGTCGCCCCTCAACCTCCTCTCGCACGTCGTCGCCGTGGTGCCCCCGCTCTCCGAGCGGCAGGCCGGCTTCACGAGGGCCGCCGCCGCCGTCAAGGCCATCGCGCGGGGGATCAAGGCGAGGGTCACCCTCCTCAGCCTGGACCACGCCATCGACTCCGTGGCCGGAGAGTGGTCGCGGGCCCGGCCGCAGATCCCCTTCCAGCGGATCGGCGCGGCGGATTGGAAGGTCGTGCTCGCCGAGCTCTCGCGCCATCCCGAGGCCAGCACGCTCTTCGCGCTCTTCAACGTGCGGCAGGGGAGCCTCGCCTGGCAGCCCGCCGTGGACAAGCTCCCGCTCGCGTTCCTCGGGCAGAAGCCCAAGGCCTCCCTCCTCTGCGTCTACGTGAGCGAGCCCGAGGAGGGCGAGGCCGTCCACGCC
>CAYNQK010000064.1:0-17233 GCA_964399285.1 uncultured Spirochaetales bacterium
CCTTGGCCGGGAGGAAGCGGCTCGTGATGTAGCGGGCGGAGAGCATGGCCGCGGCCACGAGGGCCTCGTCCTTGATGCGGACCCCGTGGTGGACCTCGTAGCGGTCCTTGAGCCCGCGGAGGATGGCCACGGTGTCCTCGACGCTCGGCTCCTTGCAGTAGACCTGCTGGAAGCGGCGTTCGAGGGCGGGGTCCTTCTCGATGCGGGTGCGGTACTCGTCCAGGGTCGTGGCGCCGATGGAGCGGAGCTCGCCGCGGGCGAGGGCGGGCTTCAAGAGGTTGGACGCGTCCATGGCGCCCTCGGCCGCGCCAGCGCCCACGAGGGTGTGGAGCTCGTCGATGAAGAGGATGATCCCGCCCTCGGACTTGATGATCTCCTGGATCACGGCCTTGAGGCGCTCCTCGAACTCTCCGCGGAACTTGGCCCCGGCGAGGAGGGCGCCCAGGTCCAGGGCGAGGAGCTTCTTGCCCTTGAGGCTGTCCGGCACGTCGCCCGAGACGATGCGGCGCGCGAGCCCTTCCACGATTGCGGTCTTGCCCACGCCGGGCTCGCCGATGAGGACGGGGTTGTTCTTGGTGCGCCGGGAAAGGACCTGCATGACCCGGCGGATCTCCTCGTCGCGGCCGATCACGGGGTCGAGCTTCTCCCGCCGCGCGAGGGCGGTGAGGTCGCGGCAGTAGCGATCGAGGATCTGGTACTTGTCCTCGGGGTTCTGGTCCGTGACGCGCTGGTTCCCGCGCAGGGCCTTGAGGGCTGCGAGGATGCCGTCCTTGGTGACGCCGAATTTGCCGAGGATGCGGCCCGCGGGGCCGTCGTCCTTGACCATGGCCAGGAGGAGGTGCTCGACCGATACGTACTCGTCCTTGAGGGACTGGGCCTCCGCCTCCGCCTTGGCGATGAGCTTGGAGGAAGAGCCCGAGAAATAGAGCTGGGCGGCCTCGCCGTGCACGGTGGGCTTGGCCTTTATGGACGCCTCGATCTCCCCGCGGAGCGTTCCGTCGTCCACGCCGAGGCGTTGGACGAGGGGCTCGGCGACGCCGCCCTCCTGATCGAGCGCGGCGAGGAGGATGTGGTCCGTGTCCACCTGCGAATGGTCGGCCTTTCGCGCGAGGTTGCTCGCGGCCTGGAGGCATTCCTGGGCTTTTATGGTAAAGCGGTCGTAGTCCATGGGCGATAAGATAACGCGGCCGCGCCGGTGCGGCAACGGGCTCCGGAAAAATGAGGGGCGCTACGCCTCCCCTCCCTGAGCCTCTCCCGCGCGCGGCTCGGATTTCGCCGTCGCGGCGGATCGCCTTCGCATGGCCTCGTGCTCGCGGCCGAGCTCCTCGATGAGGTCCTTGACCGTCCATTCCACGTTGTTCGGGGTGCTCATGGAGAAGGCGATATCGTCGGGGTCCGCGGACGCCGCCTTGACGGCGCGCATGGCCGCGAAGGCCTCCTCGGCGGTGAACCCGTGCATGAAGACGACCTTGGAAGCCATCCGCGTCCCTCCTCGTCCTGAGCGCTCGCCCGTCGCGCGTCCCGCGCGGGCGCAGCGCCCGTTCCGCCCGCATCCCGCGCTCATCCCGGATGTTGGTAATCCCGCTCGGGCGATGCTATACTCTACTCAAAAGGAGCATAATCGTGAAGGGACTCAAACAGTTCGCTCTCGCGGCCGCGTTCGCGTGCGCCGCCCTGCCCTCCTTCGCCCAGCAAGCCCAGAAGGACATAAAAGCCGAATTCGTCGATGGCGCCGTGGAGTATAAGTCCGGGGGCTCCTGGAAACCCATGGATATCGGAGATTCGTTCACGGACGATCAGCTCAAGGCGGTCCGGCTCGGGAAGCGCTCCTACGCGGAATTCTCGCTCCGCGGCAGGAGGCTCGTGCTCTCCGCCGCCGGCACCTACGACGTGCCCACCCTCTTCGCCAAGCCCGCGCCCGCTGTCGCCTCGGGAATCGGGAACCGCGTCCAGAAGCTCATCGCGGAGACGAAAACCCGGAACGCCGGCGTAGCAATGGGCGTCCGCGCGGAAAAGGCAGAGGATCCGAACCTCATGATCGGCGACGAATACTCCTTCTTCGAAGCCGGCAAGCAGGCGATCCTGGAGGGCGATCTCGAGCTCGGCGAGGGCTACCTCTCCCGGGCCTGGTCCTCCGCGGAGGGGTCCGACGACGAGGCGATCCGCTCCTCCATCTCCTACTACCTCGGGCTCGGCCTCGCGTCCGGCGGCTCGGTCGCGCGCGCCCTCAAGTCGATGCGCGCGGCCTCGTGGTACGGGGAGCCCTCCATCGCCCAGGACTACATCGCGCTCCAGCTGAGCCTCGAGGTGCAGTCCAACGCGGCCTCCGAGGCCAAGGCCCTCGTGAAGCAGGCCGTGTCGAAATCCAAGGACCTCGGCCTCGAACCCGCCTTCCTCGAGGACCTCAAGCGGATCTCCGCGGACCTCTAGGGGCGGGCGCGCCCCCGACGCGCGCTTCCGCGCCCGCTCCTTCAGGAGCGCATCGCTATGAAATGAAAAAGGGGCCGTCCTGATGGGACGGCCCCCATTTTTTTTCGATTCCGATGTCCGATCGACCTGAAGAGGCGCTAGCGGCGTTCGATCCGCGCCCGAGCGGCCGCCTCGTGGGCGGCGAGCCCTTCCATGCGCGCGATCGACGCCGCGTCGCGGGCGATCGCGTCCAGGCCGGCGCCCGGCTTGGCGTCGAGGCTCGTTCGGAGGCAGATGAAGTCCTTCACGGACAGTCCCGACGAGTAGCGCGCGGCGCGGCGCGTCGGAAGGGTGTGGTTGATGCCGGCGGCGTAGTCTCCCAGGGCTTCGGCCGCGCCTCCCCCCAGGAAGACGGAGCCGTAGTTCCTGAAGAGCCTCGCGGCCTCCTTGGCCCCGCTGACGTGGAGCTCGAGGTGCTCGGGCGCGAGGGCTGAGGCGAGTTTCGCCGCTTCCTCCATGCCCTTCACGATGACCGTCGCGCCCCGCGAGGCGGCCGAGGAGCGCGCGATGGCGGCCGTGGGGAGCCCCTCGAGGAGCTTCCCGAGCTCGCGCTCGATTTCCGCGGCCTTCCGCTCTGAGAACGCGATGAGAAGGGGCCGCGCCATGGGATCGTGCTCGGCCTGCGCGGCGAGGTCGACGGCGGCGAGGGCGGCGTCAGCGCCGTCGTCGGCGACCACGAGGACCTCGCTCGGGCCCGCGTAGAAATCGATCCCGACGTCGGCGGCGACGAATCGCTTGGCGGTGGATACGTAGGCGTTGCCCGGCCCCACGATCTTGTCCACGGGACGCACGCTCTCCGTGCCGTACGCGAGGGCCGCCACGCCCTGGGCGCCGCCCGAGACGTAGAATTCGTCCGCTCCGGCGATGGCCGCGGCGAGAAGGACCATGGGGTGCGCCTCGCCGTTCCGCATGGGCGGCGACATGACGACCACGCGCTTCACGCCCGCCACCTTGGCGGGGATGACGCACATGAGCGCCGACGACACGAGGGGATAACGTCCGCCGGGCACGTAGACCCCGACCGAATCGAGGGCGTCCACGCGCTGGCCGAGGAAGACGCCCTCCTCCGCCTCAATCGAGAAGTCCCTGAACTGGGCCATCTGCGCCTCGGCGAAGCGCCTCACGCGGGCGGCCGCCGAGGCGAGGGCGCGGACCTCCTCCGGCGCGCCGCCGGCCGCCGCGTCGGGCCGGCCTGGAAGACTCGCCCTGACTGAGGCGAGCTCGCAGCCGTCGAATTTCCGCGCGTACTCCCTGAGGGCCGCGTCGCCGCGCGAACGCGTTTCGGCGACGATGTCCGCCACCGTCGCTTCGATCCCGCGCGAATCCTCGACGACGTCCTTAAGGATCTCTTCAGGGGAGAGCCGCCTCAGGCGGACTCCCTCATCGCCAGCGCTCATCTTCGCCTCCGCTTCCTGAGCTCGTTCCAGATCGCCTTGAGGCTCACGCCCTTCCGCGCGAGGTAGGCCGCCGTGAAGTAGAGGAGGTCGCCCGCCTCCCATACGATCTCCTCCTCGGTATCCGCGTCGATGAGCTCGAAGGCCTCCTCGTTGATCTTCCTCCGGATCTTGTCCGCGTCGAGGGTGGAGGTGTAGGAGCCCTCGCGCGGGTGGTCGAAGCGGTCCTTGATCACCGCGTAGAGCTCTTCGAGGGTGAAGTCGCGCGGCCCGAAGCAGGACCAGGACTCGGAGCGGCAGGAGGGCCCCGCGGGATCGGCCGTGAGGAGGACGGCGTCGCCGTCGCAGTCCGCGCGGGCCGCGACGAGCCTGCCGCCGCTTCCCTCGACGCCGCCCGGTGCGCCTGAGCGCGAGGCGAGCTCTATCCTGCCCGAAGCGAAGGTCTTCCGGAGCGATTCCTCGGTGGCCCAGGCCACGGAGAGGACCTGCCCGGAGGCGTCGCGCGTCACGGCGGGCACGGGCCCCGCGCTGAAATCGATCGACGAGATGAAGGCTTCGCCCACGGGAACGGCCCCGGTGTAGATGGCCATGCCCAGCTGGAGGTCGTAGCCTTTCCGGGAAAGCCTCGCCATCTCCTCCTTCGTGGAGATGCCGCCCGCGGCGGTGATCCTGATCCGTCCCGCCTCGTCGCCGAGGGCCGCTCGGATGGCCTCCAGGGCGGCCTCGTCCGTACCGCCCATCATGCCTTCCTTGTCCACGCAGGTGGCGAGGAAGCCCCCGCAGTAGGGCGCGAAGGCGCGCGCGGCCTCGGGCGCGCCTAAGGGCAGGGTCTTCTTCCAGCCCGAGACGGCGATCTTGCCGCCGAGCGAGTCAATGGAGACGATGAGGCTCTCGCGCCCCACGGCCTCCGAGACGGCGCGGACGAATTCGAGGTCGGGCTTCCCGTCCTTGAAGGCCGCCGAGCCCACGATGATCCGCTCGGCCCCGAGGGAGAAGAGGCGCTTCGCCCGCTCGGCGTCGCGGATGCCGCCGCCCACGCGGCAGGGATATTTCTTGACGAGGCCCTCGATGAGGCGGGCGTTGTCGCCCTGGCCCATGGCGGCGTCGAGGTCTATGAGGGCGACCTCGCCGTAGCGCGCGAAGTCCGCGACGCGGGCCTCGACATCGGCCTCCTCGAGCTTCTTCTTCGAGCCCCGCTCGAGCTGGACGACCTTGCCGCCCATGAGGTCCACGGATGGTACGATCATCGTACGAGCACTCCTTTCGATCTCACGAAATCCTTTATCTCCTTGATCGTGTAGGTCCCCTCGTGCACGAGGGAAGCCACGAGGGCCGCGTCAGCGCCCGCCTCCAGGAAGGCGCTCGCGATGTGCTCGAGCGCCCCAGCCCCGCCAGAGGCGATCACGGGGACCTTCACGGCGGCCACGACCGCCTTGAGGAGCGCGATGTCGTAGCCGTCCTTCACGCCGTCCATGTCCATGCTCGTGAGGAGGATCTCCCCGGCTCCCAGCTCGGTCCCGCGCCGCGCCCACTCCACGGCGTCCACGCCCGTGTCCCTGCGCCCGCCCGCGACCCAAGCGGTCCACGAGCTCCCCGCGCGCTTGGCGTCGATGGCCAGGACCACGCACTGGTTCCCGAACCTGCGCGCGCAGGAGGAGATGATGGAGGGATCCGCGAGGGCGGCGGAGTTGACCGCGACCTTGTCCGCGCCGGCCTTGAGGTAGGCGGCCATGTCATCCTCGCCCCGCACCCCGCCGCCGGCGGTGATGGGGACGCGGGCCGTCATGGCCGTCTTGCTGATCACGTCGTACGCGAACTTGCGCTCCTCGTGCGTGGCGGTGATGTCCAGGAGGACGATCTCGTCCGCGCCCGTGTCCGAATACCCGCGCGCGAGCGTCGCGGGATCTCCCATGTCGCGAAGCTCCTTGAAGCGCGTGCCCTTTACGACCCTGCCCGAATCGATGTCGAGGCAGGGGATTATCCGTTTCGCTATCATATCCCTATGGCCCTCTCGAGGAGCGCGAGCCCCGCGCGTGAGCTCTTCTCCGGATGGAATTGGAACGCCACGGCCCGCCCCTTCCTGATCGCGCAGGGAAAACCGTAGCCGTAGTCCGTCGTCGCGATCGCGCAGGGCGAGGCGACGGGAGCGTGGTAGGAGTGCACGAAGTAGAACCACTCCTCCGCTCCCGCCTCGAAGGGGCTCGCGTCGCCCGGAGCGGGCTTCACGAGGTTCCAGCCGATGCAGGGCACCTTGAGCCCGCCCCGAAAGCGCTCGCACTTCCCCGGGAGGAAGCCCAGGCCCGCCACGCCCGGGTCTTCCTCGCTCCCCTCGTAGAGGAGCTGTAGCCCGAGGCAGATGCCGATGAAGGGGAGGCCCCGCGCGAGCCAGGAGCGTATCGGTCCCGAGAGCCCCTTGGATTCGAGCGAAGCCATGGCCGCGCCGAAGGCGCCCACGCCGGGGAGAATGAGGACTCCCTCCCCGCCCCGCGCGAGGGCCTCGAGGTCCTCCGCGTTCGAGACCATGGACCAGGCGCATCCCAGCTCGTCCAGGGCGCCCGAGAGCGAGGCCACGTTGCCCGCGTCGTAGTCGACGATGCCGATCCGCTTCACGTCCGCCCTCCGCTCTTCGGGTAGCCGTCCAGGGAGCCCTTGGTGCTGGGAACGGCGCCCGCGGCCCGATCCATGATCGAGACCGCTTCCATGACGGCGCGGGCGGCGGCCTTGAAGCCGGCCTCGTAGACGTGGTGCCCGTTGCGCCCCCGCATGAGGTCGATGTGGAGCGTGGCCTTGGCCCCGCGCGAGAAGCCCTGGAAGAATTCCTCGAAGAGCTCGCGCGTGAAGTCGCCCGCGGGCATGGCCCGTTCCTTGCCGCGCACCGCGCAGAAGGGGCGGCCCGAGAAGTCGATCACGGCGCGCGCGAGCGCCTCGTCCATGGGGAAGTACGCGGAGCCCGCGCGGCGGACGCCCCGCATGTCCCCGAGCGCCTCGCGGACGGCGCTCCCGAGCACGAAGGCGAGGTCCTCCACGGTGTGGTGCCCGTCCACGGCGCTGTCCCCGCTCGCGCGTCCGCGGACGTCCACGAGGGAGAAGCGCGCGAAGGCGTCGAGCATGTGGGAGAGGAAGCTCTCCTCGATCTTGAGCGACATCTCGCCCTTTCCGTCGAGGTCCACCTCCACTGCGATGTCGGTTTCCTTGGTCTTCCGTTCGATCGAGCCCTTCCTCATCGCTTCCCTCCTAAGCCGACGGCCTTCGCGGCCTCGGCCATCGCGCGCTCGGCGCCGGCCTCCCACTCGGGCGGACAGGCGGTCAGGCGTACCCAGCCCGCGAGCGGCCCCGAATTCCACGCTTTGCAGAGGAGCCCGCTTCCGGCGAGGGCCTCCTTGAGCGGCAGGGCTTCCTTCCCCGCGTAGCCGAGTACGAAGTTCGCGCCGCTCTCCACGGCGCGCGGGAGATACCGCGCGAGCATCTCCGCCGTGCGCTTCCTCGCGACGAGGACGCGCGAGACCACGTCCTCCATGAGCCCCGCCCGCTTGAGGAGCGCCGTAGCGGCCTTGGCCGAAGGGCGGGATATCCCGTAGGGCAGGATGAAGGGGTCGAGGACGCAGAGGACCTCGGGCCGCCCCGCGAGGAAGCCCACGCGGAGGCCCGCGATCGCGTAGCTCTTGGAAAGAGAGCGGAGGATGACGGCGTTAGGCATGCGAGCGAGAAGAGCGAGCGCGCTCGTGCCCGAGAAGTCCGCGTAGGCCTCGTCCACGGCCACCGGCATGGGCGCGAGGGCGCGGCATATCTCCGCTACCGTTTCGGGCGGAATGGGGGCGCCCGCGGGATTGCCGGGGTTCACGACCACGGCGAGGTCCGCGCCGCGCGCGGCCTTAATGAAGGCTTCGGGATCGAGCCTGAAGTCGGCGTCTAAGGGAACGCGCGCGAAGGTCGCGCCCATGGCCGCCGCGCGGACATCGTACATGCTGAAGACGGGATCGGGCACGGCGGCGCGTTTCCCCTTCCCGAGCCAGGCCTGCACCGTCACGGAGATGCCCTCGTCCGCGCCCGCCGTGGGCCGGAGCCATGAGGGATCGAGGCCGAGCCGCTCGGAAGCGGCCTTCACGAGCTCCGCGTACTCGGGGTAGCGCTCGAAGCGCCCGCGGTCGAGGTCGTCGAAGGCGCCCTCGCCCTTCGGGCCGAGGCCCACGAGGCATTCGTTCATGTCGAGGGCCATGAGCCCGTCGCGGCCCTCGATCTTCTTGTAGGCCGAGGCGCTCATGGCACGACCTTCCTGATATCGTACTCGAGGATGTCGCTCGCCCCGAGCCGCTTGAGCTTGGGTATGAGGGCGCCCGTCTCGCGCCGCGGGACGGCGGCCTTCACCGCGAAGCCCGATTCATGAAACAGCGGCGAGACGGTGGGCGCCCTCATGCAGGGGAGGACTGCGACCACCTCGTCCAGCTTGTCCTTGGGCACGTTCATCTCGAGCATGACCTTGGCCTCCGCGTCCAGGATGGCCTTGAAGACGCTCGCGAGGTCCTTGATGCGCTGGGCCTTGGCGGGATCGGCCATGGCGGCCTTGCTCGCGATGAAGCGCGTGGACGAAGTCAGGACGACGTCGAGGATGTCGAGCCCGTTCTCCCTGAGCGTGGTGCCGCTCGAGGTGTTGTCGATGATCGCGTCCGCGTCGTCCGGGGGGAAGACCTCGGTGGTGCCGAAGGACCTCAAGATGGTGAACTCGTAGCCCTTGCGCCGGAGGTAGTCGCGGGCGATGCCCTCGTACTCGGTGGCCACCACGATCTTGCGCTTCTTGAGGCTCTCCTCGGTCTCGCCCCTCGGGGCCGCGAGGACGATGGAGACCGGGTCGAGCGCGAGGTCCATGATCTCCACCACGTCCGATCCGCGCTCGATCACCCAGTCGAGCCCGGTGAAGCCCGCGTCGTGCCTCCCCAGGTCGATGATGGGGGCGATGTTCTGCGGCTTCATGATCTTGGCCGAGATGCCGGGATCGGAGACGCGGGGGAAGTACGAGCGCTCCGGGACCTGCACGGCGATGCCCGACTCGGAGAAGAGGCGGACGACGTTCTCGAAAATCCTGCCCTTGGGAAGGAGTATCCTCAATTGATCCATATATTCCTCTTTCGGCGTCCTCTGCGGTCGCCTTCTGCGATTTCTCGGGGGATTTCGGGTGTCGTCGGGGAGCAGGGGCCCGCGGCGGGCCGGAGCGCCCTCAGGCCCCCGTGCCCCGCGCGTCCCCCGTACGGGAGCGCGCCGTTCAGCGCGAAGGTCGATGGAGGGGGCGGGTATGATGGAAGGAGGTGCGGATGAGGGCGAGGGCCGATAGGCCCGCGGGTCCGTAAACGGCGTTCTGCGCCTTCTCGTTCATCTGCGATCCTCCTTTCACGGACGATATTGTCCCAAGCGGCGCGGAATGTCAAGGCGCGGAGCGGCCGGAGAGGCTCAGAGCCAGCGGATGAAGCTCGCGATGAGCCGCCGCACGGGAGGTCCCAGGTAGTCGTGGTCCCTCCCCTCGAAGCGTTCGGCGATCACGCGCGTCCCCGCGGCCTTGAGCCGCGCGGCGTAGGCCTCGCCCTCGTCGCGGAGCGGGTCCTTCCCGCAGGTAACCACGAGCGCTTCGGGCAGGCGCGAGAAATCCCGCGCGCGGAGGGGGAACGCGTAGGGATCGTCTTTTCGCGAGGCGGGATCCCCTAGGTAAAGCCTCCCGAAGGATTCGAGCGCGGGGGGCGTGAGGATCGAAGAACGCGAGAAGAGAGCGCGGGAGGGAAAGGGGCTCCCGTCGTCCCGGTGCCCCGCGGACATGGAGAGGAGGATCTGGGCCCGCGGCGCGGGAGCGCCCTCGTCGCGGAGGCGCTGCGCGAGGGCGGCCGCGAGGTTCCCCCCGGCGGAGTCGCCCGCGATGACGACGCGGGCGTCGTCGATACCCCACTCCCGGGCGTTCCCGAGCGCGTGGAGGTAGGCCGCGCGGCAGTCCTCGAGTCCGCCCGGATACGGACGCTCCGGCGCGAGCCCGTATTCCACCGAGAGGACGCAGGCTTCCGTCTCGCGGGCGAGCGCGGCGAGGAAGCGATCCGATTGCGCGATGCCGCCGAGCACGAATCCGCCCCCGTGGAAATAGACGACGAGGGGGAGCGCGGCTCCCGGAGCGGCCTTGGGCCGGTAGAGCCGCGCCGGGACGGGGCCGGCGGGTCCGGGCGCGTAGAGGTCGAGGACGGATGCGAGCCCCCGCGCACCTGACCCCGACGCGAACCGCGCGCCCGCCCTGAGCGTCGCGAGATTCCCCTCGACGTCGCCGAGGAGCGAGCGGTTCAAGGCGGGAAGGACTAAGGCGTGGAAGAGGAAGACGAGGGCGAAGCAGGCGAGGAGGACGGCCGCGACGATATCGATGATCCGCCCCGAGCGCGCGAACGGAGCGGCCCCGCGTCCGCGCCCAGTCAGGGATGCGTTCTTAATCGCTTCCATAACGATCTCCCGTGTTCATGGAATAGCCGGCCTCAGCGGGCGCCGAGCGCGAGGAGGTTGCGCGGAAGGAGGGCGCGGTGCTTCCAGAGGCCGCAGGATACGAGCTTCGCCCTGAGCGCCTCGCCGTACGGCCCGCCCGAGAGGATCGCATCCGTTTCGGCCTGGTCGAAGGAGGGTCCCGGGGCGGCCCCCTTCTTGAACGGAGCGTCGAGCGGGCAGACGGCCTGGCAGCGCATGCAGCCGATGGCCGCGTTGTGCCAGCTCCCGTCGATCCAGGACGGGAAGGGCCCCTCGGTTTCCTCGTTCCAATGGCAGAGGCAGCGCTCGTAGGCGACGGGCATGCCCCCGCCCCTGATCGCGCCGGTCGGGCAGGCGCGGACGCAGGCGCCGCAGGAGGCGCAGGCTTCGGGCTCCGAGACCGCCCTCCAGGCGCTTTCCTCGAAGGGGCGGTCCGTCACGAAGCAGGCGAGGCGGAGGAAGCTCCCCATTCCGTCCACGTAGGCGATGCCGTTGCGCCCGATGCGCGCGAGGGACGATCGGGCCGCCGCGAGCTTCTCGGGCAGCTCGACGCGCGCGATCCGCTTCCCCTCCGCCGCGAGGATTTCCCCGAACGCGTCCAAGGCCTCCGCCTCGACGACGTTCCGTTCGGCGAAGCCCGGCGGGAGGTCGACGACGCGGCGCTCCCCTCCCATGACGAGGGAGAGGCGCCGGAGGCGGCTGGGGGCGGCGAGCACGACGATGCCCGCCGCGGCGGGAAAGGCCGCGGCGGCCTTGAACTCGTAGCAGTCCATGAGATAGCGGTAGTGCCCCTCGGCGATCGCCCCCGATTCGAGCATCCTCGCGATCTCGGCCTCGAGGTCCCCGATGCGTCCCGGAGCGAGGAAGGCGATCCGCCATCCCCGCGCGGCGGCGGCCTCGGCGAGCGAGCGCTGCGTATCCATGCGGGAATGATACCCGCCGCGGGCCTGAAGGCGCAAGGAAGCCGCCCCCTCCGCCCGGACGCGGACGAATTTGCGTTCGCCTCATCCCCGGCTTATCATTGGAACGGGAGCAGAAAAGGCACTGCCCGCCTCCCGAGGAGCGCCGCCATGCGAAAACGTGTTCTCGCCGCGTTCGTCATCTTCGCCGCCGCCCTCGCGCGTGAAGGCCTCTCCGTCGCCGCGGCCCAATCCGTCTCCGTCCACGCGGGGAAGGCCTACCGCGCCATCATCGTCATCGACACCCTCACGCCCAAGATGGCCGAGCTCAGGGACGGCCTCACGGGCAGGCTCGCGGACGCCCTCTCCGCCGCGGGGGCCACCGTGAGCTTCGAACAGCACGTCACGGGCCTGAAGCCCGCCTCCGCCGCCGCGATCGCGGAACGGATCAGGGCGGCCAAGCCCGACGTCGTCTTCACGATCAACAATCCGACCGGCTTCGCGGACCTGAACGTCGCGGCCAGGCTCCGCGGGAGCGGGATCCGCTTCGTGTCGGAGAACGCGGTGCCCCTGGAGACGGGCGTCATCGCGAGCCGCGAGCGGCCGG
This sequence comes from uncultured Spirochaetales bacterium, assembly GCA_964399285.1. GTDB lineage: Bacteria > Spirochaetota > Spirochaetia > Treponematales > JBGSOB01 > CAYNQK01. Next base: position 11,850 of record CAYNQK010000064.1, read on the forward strand.
GCGGCGACGTGACCGGGGTCGGCGTCTTCGTGCAGCTCGAATCCAGCCTCAGGCTCCTCAAGCGCGTGAAGCCCGACGTCAAGCGCGTCTATTCCTATTCCTGGGACGCGGTGGCCCCTTTGAACGCATGGTGGGACGGAGAGCTCAGGAAGGCCTGCAAGGCCGTCGGATTCGAATATGCGGGCATGGACGTCCTGAAGAGCATCCAGGCCGAGCTCGCGCGCTGCGACGTGTATTCGGCCGATCCCGGGGGCGCCGTCATGGCCTGCATCTCGCCTTACGTGAACGACGACGGGAGCCTCGCCGATCCGGCGAAGACCTACCCGATCTACGCCCAGTACCTCCAGGGCCGCCTCGCGGTCCCCTACCTCTCGTACGAGGATACCACTGTGCGCATCGGCGCCCTCATGGGGGCCTGCGTGGTCTGGAAGGACCTGGGCGCGCAGATGGCCGACATGGGCCTCAGGATCCTCTCCGGAGAGGCCCCCGGTTCGATCCCCTGGGAATCGCCCAGGAAATTCAACATCGTCGTCAACAAGGCGACGGCGGACAGGCTCGGGATCAGGATCCCGCCCGAGATCCTGACGGCGGCCTACCGCGTCTACACGGACTACTCCGGGAATTTCCTGGGCAAGGCGGCCTGATGGCGCCGGCCCGGACGCGGGTCAGGCTCACGCGGTAGCTCTTCCGCCTCTTCGTCCTCGTGGCGGTGGTGCCGCTCGCGGCCGCCTCCGCCGCGTACTACGCCGTCTTCTCCTGGCTGAGCTCCTCGGTCGCCCGCCAGATCCTCATCGACAAGTCCTCGACCGCGGCCCTCCTCCTGGACTCCCGGCGCAGGGCGCTCGAACGCTCCGCGGCCTCGCTCGCGCGGGAGACCATGGTCACGGTGAACATCGAGCTCGGCCTCGCCCCGCCCGTGACCGCGTACCTCGGGGAAGCCGCGGAGGAGATCGGCGCCGACGGCATCGTCATCGCGGACCCGTCATGCGCGCCCCTCGCCGGCTTCGCCCCCGACGGCTTCACGCTCGCGTCGTTCGCGGAGGCGGGAGCGGCGGCGGCCGGGGGCGGCACGGCGGACGACGGCGGCCTCTGGGCGAGCGTCCCCGTGGTCTCCGCCTCGGGGCGCGCGCTCGGGACGCTCTACGCCTTCATCGGGGTCGGCCGCCTCCTCGCCGGGCTCTCGCGCGACCTCGCCGATCCCGCCATTCTCGTCTTCCCGGACGGAAGCGCCGCGGCAGCCTCGGCCACCGGCGCGGACGTCTCCGGCCTCTCCGCGCGGCGGGAACCGCCGGGCGGCGGAACGGGCCCCGTGTTCGCTGCCGCGCGCTCGGGCGGCCAGAACTACCGCATCGCCTTCATGCCCGCGGAGAGCGGGGACAGGCCGCGGTGGATCGGCGCGGCGTACTCGATGATGCGCCTCGAGATACTCCGCGATGGATGGACGGCGGTCCTCGCCATCCTCCTCGTCATCATAGGGGGGTTCAGCTTCGCGGCGAGCGGGTATTTCTCCCGGCTCGTGACGCGCCCCCTCAGGGCGCTCGCCTCGGCGGCGCGGGGCGTCACCGCCTCCGGGCTCTGCACCTCGGCCCCCGCCACGGCGGCCATGAGCATCCCCGAGCGCGGCCGCGACGACGAGGTCGGCGACCTGGCCCGCGACTTCGACGCCATGGCTCGCTCCCTCGCGGCCGAGGTGGAGGAGCTCGAGGAGACGAAGAGCTACCTCGAGGACGTCGTATCGTCCCTCCCCTCCGCCCTCGTGACGGTCGATCCGCGCGCCGCCGTGACGCGCATGAACGCGGCGGCCCGCCGCCTCGCGGGCATGGGCATCGAAGAGGCCGCCGGCCGGCCCGCCTGGGAGGTCCTCCCCTTCCTCGCCCCGCACGCGGAGGGGATCCTCGCCGCCGCGTCCGCCCGGGAACCGCGGACCTTCCCGGAGATGAGGCTCCCGGGCGATTCCCGATCGCCGGGTTCCACCCGCTCCCCGGGTTCTACCCGCTACATCGAGGCCTCTGCCTTCCCGCTCTCCCGCGAACGCGGCGAATCCGCCGTCCTCCGGATCGAGGACGTCACCGAGCTCGAGCGCAAGGAGACCGAGCTCAGGCAGGCCCAGAAGATGGAGATGCTCGGCAAGCTCGCGACCGGGATCGCGCACGACTTCAACAACGTGCTCATGGGGATCATGGGCACCGCCTCCCTCCTCGCCCTCAAGCTCGAGGACGATCCGCTCCCGCCCGCCTCCGAACTCGCGGCCGACGCCAAGTCCATCCTCTCCATCGGGGACCGCGCCAAGGAGCTCGTGAGGCAGATCTCCCGGCTCTCCAGGAAGCAGGAGCTCTCCCTCGCGGAGATCGATCTCAGGACCTCTATCCGTTCCGTCATGGCGATCTGCGGCAACTCCTTCGACAAGTCGATCGAGCTCTCGGTCTCCCTCCCCGATCGCCCGGCCCCCGCGGAGGCCGATCCCGTCCTCGTGGAGCAGGTCGTGCTCAACGTCTGCGTCAATGCCGCGCACGCCATGACCATCATGCGCCCCGCGGACGAGAAGCGGGGCGGGCGGCTCTCGGTATCCCTAGAACCCGTCCATGCTGACGCGCGCTTCCTCAGGGAGCATCCGCTCGCCCGAGAGGGGCTCTATTGGGCCATCCGCGTCTCCGATACGGGCGTGGGCATGGACGAGGCCACCATGCAGCGCATCTTCGATCCCTTCTTCACGACCAAGGAGCAGGGGCAGGGCACGGGCATGGGCCTCGCCACCGCCTACGGCATCGTCCGCCGCCACGGCGGGCTCATGGAAGCGCGCTCCGAGCCGGGGTCGGGCACGACCTTCACCGTGTACTTCAGGGCCCTGGAAACCGCGTCGTTCACGGAGGGCGGGACGGAGGAAGAAGCCCCGCTGCGCGGCTCCGGGCGCGTCGTCATCCTCGACGACGAGGAGAAGGTGCGCTCGGTCACCGCGGGGATGCTCGCGGCCATCGGGTACGAGGCTGTGGGCGCCGCCACCGTCGAGGAGGCCGTCGCGGCCCTCGCCGCGTCGCCCCCCGGGGCGGCGGCGGCCATCATCGACATGTCCATGCCCTCCGTCGCCGGGGACGAGGCCTTCAGGATCCTGAAACGCGCGAGGCCCGACCTCCGCGCCGTCATCGCCTCCGGATACCGCGCCGATCCCCGCATCGACGCAGCCCTCCGCGAGGGCGCCCTCGTGTTCCTCCAGAAGCCCTACTCCATCCTCGACCTCTCGCGATGCATGGCCGCCATACTCGCCCGGCCGGGCGAGGGGCGCTGAGGCGGCGCGCCGTCGGGCGGCGCGGGAGCCTCCCGATAGGCGGAACGTTGACAACGCGGATCAACGGGTCTAGCATCGCGCGATGCGGGATCCCGCACCGGGGCTCACCCGTCATGAGGAGGCCAGACCATGATTCGCGTCCATAACCCCGTCCTTCCCGGCTTCCACGCCGACCCCTCGATCCTCCGCGTCGGGGATTGGTACTACATCGCCAACTCCACGTTCGAGTGGTTCCCCGGCGTGGAAATCCACCGCTCCAAGGACCTCGCCTCCTGGGAGCGCCTCCCCTCGCCCCTCACGCGGAAGAGCCTCCTTAACATGGAAGGGGCGGGCGCCTCCTCCGGGATCTGGGCGCCCTGCCTCTCCTGGTCCGACGGCCTCTTCTGGCTCATCTACACGAACATCCGCTCGTGGGACTCGGGCCCCTGGAAGGACGCGCCCAACTACCTCGTCACGGCGCCCTCCATCGAGGGCCCCTGGTCCGAACCCGTCTTCCTGAACTGCTCCGGCTTCGATCCCTCCCTCTTCCACGACGACGACGGGAAGAAATGGCTCGTCAACATGGAGTGGGACTACCGCGCGACGGGAAGCGGGCAATTCTCGGGCATCCTCCTCCAGGAGTACTCGCCCGCCGAAAAACGCCTCATCGGTCCGGCGCGGAAGATCTTCCGGGGCTCGGACATCGGCATGGTGGAGGGGCCGCACCTCTATAAGCGCGACGGGTTCTACTACCTCCTCACCGCGGAGGGCGGAACCGAGTACGCGCACGCCGCGACCCTCGCGCGCTCCGCGTCGCTCTTCGGCCCCTACGAGCTCCATCCGCGCAATCCCCTCATCACCTCCTACGGCCACGCGGACGCGCCGCTCCAGAAAGCCGGCCACGCGAGCTGGTGCGATTCCCCGGACGGACGGACCTACCTCGCCTTCCTCTGCGGCAGGCCGCTTCCCGGAACGCGAGCCTGCGTCCTCGGCCGAGAGACCGCCGTCGCGGAGCTCGTCTGGAAAGACGGCTGGCCATGGGTGAAGCCGGAAGACGGGGGCGAGCCCTTCAGGGACGGGGTCTACCGCAACGCCCCGCCCGAGTCCTTCGAACCGCCCGTCGCGCTCCGCTCCGCGAAGAACCCGCGAGCGGACGCGGCCGTCGAGTACCGCTTCGACGGCGGAACCATCCCGATCGACTTCAAGAGCCTCAGGACCGAACGCGATCCCGAAGCCTATTCGCTCTCCGCGCGTCCGGGCTGGCTCAGGCTCCGCGGCGGGCAGTCGCCCTGCTCGCGCTTCGGCCAGACCCTCCTCGCGCGGAGACAGGCCGACTTCGACTTCGACGCCGTCACGCGGATGGACTTCTCCCCCGCGAGCTTCCAGCACATCGCGGGGCTCTCCTGGCGCTACGACGAGCGCAACCAGTACCTCGCCTGCGTCTCCCGGGACGAGGAGCTCGGGCGCGTCGCCTTCGCGATGAGCATGGTCGAGGGGAGATTCGCGCGATGGGGCCAGGTCGCGCTTCCGGCGGAAGGCCCCGTCTGGCTCTCCGTCCGCGCCCGCGGCGCGACGGGCGCCTTCCTCTACTCGCTCGACGGCGAGTCCTGGACGCCCCTCAGGCCGACCCTGGACGCGACCGTCCTCTCCGACGAGTTCGACGGCCTGGGCTTCACGGGCGCCTTCATCGGCATCTTCTGCGTCGATACGGAAGCGTATACTCGGACGGCGGATTTCGACCGCTTCGTCTACGCGCCCCGCTAACCCCGCTCCCCGCCTCCTCCTTTCCCCCGTCCCAGCCGATGCGAGCGGCCGGGGGGATGAGAGAAGAGAGCCCGAGAGAGGAGAGAAGGGGAAATGCAGATGGACAGAAAAATCGCCATGAATAATCGAGGCGCGGGTGGCTCGAATGAACGCGCCGAACGTTTCCGCACGTTAATCCCCAGTCTATACCCGAATAGGAGGACTAGTGAGGTGCGTTCATTCGAGCCAGGCCCCGCATTCGTAAACGAATCATGGCGAATTCAAGGTACGCGCATTCCCCCTTCTCTTCTCTCTCGGTCTTGACTCCCCTCCTCCCCAGCCCCTAGTATCGCCATACCATGACAGCGAACGACCTGCG
>CAYNQK010000065.1:0-16586 GCA_964399285.1 uncultured Spirochaetales bacterium
CCTTGAGGTCGCGCTCGTAGTCGATCTCGTTGGTATTCAGGGAATCCGTGAAGTAAATTTCGTTGGAGTTCGGGTAATTGAGGAGGTTGAGGAGGCGGATCTTGGTCCATTTCAGGTCCGTCCTGTAATCGGCCGCGTACTCCTTGGCGTTGATGACGTAACGGTCGATCTCGCCCTTCAGGTAGGCGTCCATCGTCCCCGAGAGCCCCGATCCCGCCCGCTTGAGCCTGCCCAGCTCCTCGATGAAATCCTCGAGCTTTCCGAGGTATTCGGCCTTGAGGACGATGGCGGCGTAGAAGTTCCGGACGTTCTGATGGATGGCGGCCTTGAACTGCGTCTCCAGGATTTCCTTCCGGATCGCGACGCTCTTCTGGTTCTGTATGGCCGTGAGGAATTCGTCGCTGAACAGGTGGGCGGCGAAGGTGATGTCGTGGTCGTAGAGCCGGCGCTCGGCCGTCTCGTAATCGGCCTCGTCGATTTCATCCGTTTTCGCGTAGTTGACCTCGTAGCCGAGGTCCGGAAGGATCGTTTTCCACCAGTCCGTATCGTAGGAGAGGTCGTACTCCTTGGCCCGGAGCTTCGTCATCACGGCTTGGAGCGAGTACTCGTCGGCCCGCTTGAGGCAGTCCTCGAGGCTGAGCTCGACCTTGACGGGGGTTTCGGACGCCGCGGCGGCCGCCGGCTTGGCGGCGGGAGCCGGCTTGACGCCGTTCTTGGCCTGGGAAAAGGCGAAGCCCGAGACGAGGGCTATTCCGATGACGATCAATGTTTTTTTGAGCACGAACGATCCTCCTCGATTGATTGAGCCGCATGACGGCTTTTTTACGGAATGACTGCGCGTCCGCGCGGCCCTTTCCGGGGCGGGCGGACGCGATCCGTTCTTTTAACGGAGGAGACTCGCGTAGATCAAGGCCTGTAGCGCTCGGTTGACCGAAACTTTTATCACTTTTTTGACTTTTCTCCCGGATACCGGCTATCCATAGGATGCGGACGCCCTTTTCCCGCCCGATTGGCGCTGGACAGTGTGTCGCGTACCGTCATGATCGCCCCGAACTTCAACGCCTGGCGGCGCACATGAAGGCGGGGCTCCCCCTCCGGGATTTCCGTCCCGAGGGCGGCGCCCCGACGGCTTCCTAGTTCTCCCTGACGGTCACGCTGGCCGAATCGACCATATCATCCCATGGCGCGATGTAGTCGAGATCGGTCATGTACTCGTACGGAGCGTATCCCGGAATCGTCGTATTCGGTTGCTGGCCATAAGTACCCGTCGTATCGTTGGACATCCATCCGTCGAGATCGATCTGGTACTCTGCCTCGAGGCCATCGAGGTCGATCAAGGCGCTCTTGTAGGTGAATGCCGGGCGATCGGCATCGAAATAGTCGTTATCGTTCAGAGACCTGTCTATCTCGAAGCATACCCGGAATTTCCTGACGGTCCCGATTTTCAGGTCCCTGGAGAAATCCATATTCTCATAAATGGAAGCCGCCGTTATTCCGTCGATGTCGGTATTCGCGGGATATTTCACGGTGAGCCAATTGGGGAGGCAATCGCCCGTGAGCGGTCTCGTCGGGCTCGAGGGATTCGTGGCGATAGACGCCTCCTTCGTGCTCACGAAGAGGTTCTGGATATCGTTTCCGTCCTCGTCTTCGATCCACGCCGCGAAGATGCAATAAGTATCCGGACCATGGATGTGGACGTCCAGCGAATAGTCCGGGGCGCCGGTGGACGGCCCTCCCGTCGCGTTGCAGGCCGCGAGGCCGAGGATGGCGGCGAGCGCCATCAGGACGATCAGTACGTTTTTCATGGGCTCTTCCTTTCTACGTCGATTTCGATCGCGTGATGCCATCCGGAAGATATCGTGCTAATAATCGAAATCCATTCGATCCGGAGAAAAACCGCATTGCCCCTCCTTCAGGCGCCATGCGATAATGCCGGACGAACGCATGCTCACGGGGAGGATTCCATGCGTCGAAACGCCATCGCGCCTATCTCTCAAGCCCTCGCCTTTTCCATCCTCATCGCCTCCTGCCAGTCGAGTCCGCCCGGCGGCGCCGCCGGTGCCCCTCCTCGCTCGCTGGAGAGCCTGCCCTTCCCCTGCTACCCGCTCACCGTCGATCCATCGGACTCCATCGCGTACGCTCCCCTGGACGGAGAGATCGCTTGGTCCGGCCGCGACTCCTTCGGCACGATCGAGATCGGGATCAAGGCGAGCTTCGCTTGCTATTGGAATGGGAAGAGCGTGACCGTGCCGTACGAGCTCGTCGTCGGGGGCCTCGAATCCGCGTCCAGGACCGAGGGCCGGGTCAAGGCCGGCGAGGCGCTCGGCAAGGCGTCAGCAGTCCCCTACGTGACCGCCAGGTCGAAAAGCCTCGAGCCGGCTCTCCTCAGGATGACCCGCTCGACCCCGATCCTCAACGGATCGATGTGGCATTATCTTCCGGATTGGCTCGTTCCCGAAGCGACCCAATGGCTCTCCTTCAGGCAGGTCGACTCCTTCGAGGCCGCCGTGGCGGACTTCTACCGCAGGTGGGAGATCGAGGGCAACGAGGCGAGGGGGTTCACCTTCCATTATTTCCCCGACCTCGACAGGATCAGGGTCCCCTTGCCGCTCCCGGAGTACCCCGTGAAGGCCGTCAGGACCGCCGCCTTGGAGTTCATCGAGAAGGCGTACTACGACGGCCGCGCCTCCTTCTCGTTCTCGAACTCCCTCGGGACGGTCGCGGGCCACACGGTCAGGCTGTATTGGCAGGAGCACTTCAATAAATACCTCAGGGACGAATACGAGCTCGGGAAGCCCCTCTGGGTCTACTGCAGCGTCTACGTCATCGACCACGAGCGGAAGGAGATTATCGTTTGCGCTCGAGACTTCGCGCTAAAAAGCGACGAGGAGGTCGTCGAGGAGCGCATGGCGGGAATCGGGAAATCGAAATAGGTCGTGGTATAATCCGGGGAACGTTCCATATAAGGCGGTCTTCGCGCTCATCGGCGCCGAGCCTCCCGCGAACCGAAGGAGCATCGAATGGTTCCCCTGAAAGTACGGAAGAAGGATAAGAAGCTCTCCAACCTGGCGCCGGCCATCCGCGTCATGGTGGACGAGGTGGAGAAGCTCATCGAGAGCAGGCTCGGTCCGGGGTTCCGGGTCGACCACCGGATCAACCTGTACTTGGGGGACAAGCAGCGCTACGCCAACAACCCCCGGAGCGGGAAAATGTATATCCAGTTCGACGGGGAGGCCTTCGACGAGGACGATCCCTACGGGGAGATCCGGAACCTGTATATCTCAGGCGTACTCCACGAGATCGGCCACTCCTACCTCAAGATAGAGAATTCCATGCGTCGCGCGAAGGAGAGCATCGCCTCCGAGGCCCTCGCCAACCTCTTCGCCTACGTCATGCTCGACGAGATCGTCCCGCTCCTCGGTCCCGATTCGCCGATCGTCAAGAACGGCTACGTCGAGAAGGAGAAGGAGTGGTTCCGGACGCTCTTCGGGGGAGGACAGCCCCTTCCCTGCCACATGGAGGTCGCGCGCTTCCTATCGCGGTCCGCGGGATCCGAGAAGCTCCTCGGCATGATCAGGCTCTTCCACCTGAGGCACAGGACCTTCAAGGAATTCATGGACATCGTCCTCTCCGTCATGGGGGAGTCCGAGCACGGCCGCCTCGTCTCGGCCTTCGCCTCATTCGACCTCGAGGAGTACGGCAAGAAATACGGCCGGAAGCCGTAACGCCGGGGGCGTCCGGACCGCTCGCCGCGATTGACAAGCGCGGTATTCGGCTTATGCTTTAGGGAACGCGCCGCGGCCGCGGACGGAAGCGCATCCGGCGGAACCGCGGTGCTATCGGAGGTTCACATGAAAAAGGCGTTATTGCTGTCCGCGTTCCTGCTCGTCGCCATCCCGGCCTGCTTCGCCGCCAAGCCCGCGGACGGCGTCTACGTCGTCGAAATCATCGGATCGCCCCAGACCTTCGAGCTCGTCATCAGGGGCGACAAGTGGATCGACGAGTCCTCGGAAGAGGGAAAAGTGAACGTGGTCGTCTACGACGAGGCCAACTCCACCGTCGTCATACCCTTCCTGAGCGAGCTCTGCGAATCCTTCTCCTACGTCATCGCCAGGGGATACGTGGACCTGTACTTCTCGGGCGATGTGAACATAGGCTTCGTCGAGTCCTTCGCGAGTTCCTTCGCGGAGATGAAGGGGGCGAACAGCGTATCCGCGGACGCCGTCGCCGTCCTCGAGAGGGAATTAATCAATGTCTTCTATAAGATGCCCATCATCCGCCTCAGGCAGAAGTAGCCGGCCGGATCCGGGCGCGGTTCCCGCCGCCATCAACGCCCCAGCCAAGGAGTTCCCGATGAAATCGAGAATCGCGCTCGTTACGGTCATCGCGCTCGCGATCGCCGCCGCCCTTCCCGCGGACAACGCCGCGGAATTCGACCTCGTCTTCAAGCGCATGGCCGAGAGGATCGCCGCGGTGGAGAAGAAGCTCCCCAACAAGACCGTCGCCGTTTACGGCTTCCAGGTCATCGGCCGCCCGGACGATCCCTACGCGCTCTACGCGACCGAGAAGATCACCCACGAGCTCGTGAACTCGGGCGGCCTCCTCGTCATCGAGCGTTCGCGCATCGACGAGATACTCAAGGAGCAGGACTTCGCGCATTCCGCCGTCGTGGACGCGGGAACGGCGGCGAGGATCGGCAAGATCCTCTCGGTCGACGCCGTGATCGCGGGAACCATCCTCGTCACCGAGTCTCGCACGGAATTCATCGTCCGCGTCATCCAGAGCGAGAAAGGCATCATCCTCGCCTCCGTGGACGACCACGTGACTTACACCGTGACGGCGGAAAAGGCCGGAACGGATAAGCCCGCATCTTCTCCCTCCGCGGCCGCCGCCAAGGCGACGACGGGCGCGGCGTCCGCGAACGGCGTTTCGCTCTCCGCCTCCAAACCGGCGTACGCCGCCGGCGAAGCGATCGTCGTCTCCTTCTCAGGCCTCGCGGGCGACGACACGGACTGGCTCACCCTCGTCGAGGCGGATAGATCCGACGGCGAGTACGGCGAGTACTTCTATACCGACGGCGCGTCCTCCGGCACGGCGACCTTCGCGGGAGTGCCCGCGGGCGACTGGGAGCTGCGGCTCTATTTCGACTGGCCGGCGGGCGGATACGAAGTGCAGAAACGGCTCAAGATAACGGTGAAATAGGGCGTACCGCCGCCGCGCGCGGCGGCCTCGCCCCGTCTCCTTGCGGACCGCCTCCCCATGGGCTATCATGCACCCTCATTCCTTTCGGGCGGGAGGGCGCATGCCCCAGGATTCGCTTAGCTGCATCGTTTGGTACGGCTTCGACGAGGTCGAGGCCTTCATGGTCGACGTCTTCAAAGGCTACGGGGTCCCGGAGGCGGACGCGCGGATCTGCGCCGAGGTCCTCATCACGGCCGACAAGCGCGGGATCGACAGCCACGGCGTCGGGCGGCTCAAGCCCATCTACATCGACAGGATCGAGGCGGGGCAGATAAACCCGGTCACGAGGATCGACGTGGTCAAGGAGGGCCCCACCACGGCGGTGCTCGACGCCAACAACGGCATGGGCCAGGTCGTCTCGGCGATGGCGAACGGCATGGCCATCGAGAAGGCGAAGAAGTACGGCCTCGGCATGGTCACGGTGAGGAATTCGAACCACTACGGGATCGCGGGCTACTACACCTGCAAGGCCGTCGAGCGGGGCTGCATCGGTTTCTCGGGCACGAACGCCCGGCCTTCCATCGCTCCCACCTGGGGCGTGGAAAACATGCTGGGCACGAATCCCATGACCTGGGCCATGCCCACGGACGAGCCCTTCCCCTTCTCCATCGACTGCGCGACCTCGGTGACCCAGCGCGGCAAGATCGAGGTCTACGCGCGGCTCGGCAAGGAGATGCCCGCGGGCTGGGTGATCGGCCGGGACGGCGCTACCAAGACGGATTCGGTCGCGGTGCTCGAGGAACTCGTCGCCGGAACGGCGGCGCTCGCGCCCGTGGGCGGCTTAGGCGAGGACGGCGGCGGCTACAAGGGCTACGACTGGGCCACCGTCATCGAGATCCTCTCCTCGGCGCTCCAGCAGGGCGCCTTCCTGAAGGGCCTCCTCGGCTTCGACGCCGATGGCGGGCGCCAGCCTTACCGACTCGGGCACTTCTTCATGGCGATCGACGTGGAGGCCTTCACCGACCTCTCCTCCTTCAAGAAGACGGCGGGCGAGATCTGCCGCGCGCTCCGCGCTTCCGAGAAGGCCCCCGGAGCGGAACGCATCTGGACCGCGGGAGAGAAGGAATGGGACGCCTGGCTCGAGAGAAAGGACAAGGGCGTGCCCTTCGACGCTGTCGAACGCGCCGAGTTCGACGAGCTCAAGGCCGCGCTCAAGCTGGACCGCTACCGCTTCCCCTGGGAAGCCTGAAGCCCCGCGATCCGGCGCCTCGCTCGCGAGCCGGCGTCTCGCATACGAGCCGGCTCTTCGTCAGCGCCTTCTACGGGGGCGGAGATCAGTCCGGGTATTCGATCCGGTAATAGGAATCCGCCTCGAAGTCGCCCTCCGAGTGGTCCGCGAAAAGGAGCTCGACCGGGCGGCCCTTCTCGTCGTACTTCGCCATCCTGAAACCGGAATGGAGCGGGCGCGGCGGCTGGCCCGGCCCGAAGTCGATCCAATGCTCCACGCGCGTGAGCGAGGGTTTCGCGCCGTCCCCCTCGTAGGAATGCTCGTACTTCGTGACGCGCTTGGCCCCCCGGGCGGCGGCTTCGTTCTCCGTGCGCACGACCCTTCCCGCCGCGTCGGTCTCGACGAGGACGCGCGAAACGAACTCGCCGTCCGCGTCCCTCGCTATCTCCTCCCGCCGGTTTCCTTCCTCGCGCGTCTCGGTAACGATCCCGTCGGCCTCGCCCTCGTCAGGGAGCGGCCGTCCCTCGCCGTCGTACCGGATGATCCCGGTCTCCTCGCCATCGGCGTCGAGGGTCCGTTCGCCCTCGAGCGTCCCGTCGGCGCGGAAGCGGCGCTCGACCATGGAATCGAGCTCGCCCGAGTAGAGGATGCGCTCGGTCTCGAGGATGCCGCCGCCCTCGGCGGACTCGCGCTTGAAGCCGTGGAAGACCTCGGACTCCGATTCGGCGAAGTACTCGACGGTCGAGGCGGGACGGCCGTCCTCGGCGTAGGCGGTCCGTTTCGATTCCGCGACCTCGCCGCGGCCGCCGTAGCGGATCCGCGATACCTCGCGGCCGGCCTCGTCGTATTCGATCTCGAGGCTCTTGGCCTCCTCATCGGGTTTGAAATCGGGACGGGGCTTGTCCCCGAGGATGGAAACGCTCCACGCGTCCTGGAGGGGAACCCGGTAGATGATCGTCTTCGGCATCGTCGCACCTCGCGCTTCGGGCCCGGCCTCTCGGGCGGCGCCCGCGTCAGACTGTACCCGCCCGTCGCCGTCTCCGCAATACGGCGACCGCTCCCCGCGACCGACGGCCTTGCGCCGCGGACGCCCGCGTCGTATAGTGCGTCGACGGCTGATAATGGCCCGCTGCCTGCCTAAAAGGAGGCATGCATGAAAAGGATCGCGCTGATCGCTCTCGCCCTCGCGTTCGTCGGTTCCGCCTTCGGTCAAGCGAGGAAACCGCTCCTCTACGTCCATGACGACGTCAACGAGAACAACAAGCCCTACATCGACGCTTTCAAGGCCGCCTTCGACGCCGAAGGCATACCCTACGTGGAGGCCGCCGCGCCCGCGGTTCCGGACCTTTCCGGCTTCGATCTCATAGTCGTCCACGGGATCGTCCGGGCCTTCAACATGGAATCGCCGATCCGCGACTGGCTCAAATCGGGGCCGCCGCTCGCGGGCAAGAAGGCCAGGATATTCATCACCGCTAACCGATGGTCGCTCAAGGCGCTGGAGAAGGACATCCGCAAGCTCCTCGCCAAGGACGGGGCCGAGATCGTCGACGCGGTCTCGATGGCCACAAAGGGCGTGGAAAAGGCGGCCAAGGACGCGGCGGTCTCCGATTTCGTGAAGCGGATGCGCTGAGCGCGGGAAGGGACGGGCATGGGATCGAAGACGAGCGGCGACGAGATCCGCGAATTCTGGAAAACCGTCGCGGAGAAGCGCGGCGGGGAGGCCTCATCGATATCGTACGGCCGCTACCTCGGGCGCTCGGGCGAGCCGGCCGGCCGCGATTTCACCGGCCTCGTCTACGTCGCGGCGGGCCGGCTCTGGTTCGAGACCGTCGAATCGAAGTCCAGCTTCTTCGGATTCCTCGCTCCCGACGGCCCCTTGAGCGCGAAGTACGAGCCGCTCGAGTTGGTCATCCCGCTCGACGACGTGGCGGGCGCGGACCGCGTCTCATTCGCGGACGCGCGCGCCGCCATGAAGCCGTCAGGCTCCGGCCGCGCCCCGCGGCCTCTCGGTCCGATCGCAGCCTTCTTCGTGCGCTCGGTCCTTCGCGTGGCGCTCAAGGACGGCGGCTCGGTCTACTTCGAGGCGGCCGAGGACGCGAAGCTCGCGGCCGCGTTGTCGGGAAAGCGGACCGGGGCGTAGCCTAAACCTCGAAGGCGGAAGCGCGTCCAGCCCCGTCGGCGCCCCTCAGCCCTCCATGAGGTTCCGCGCGATCCTCGCCGCGGCCGTCCGCGGAACGAAGCGCGTCATGAAGGCGTTCAACCGGTTCATCGCGCCGGGCACGAATACGGCCTTGCGGCGGAACAGCGCCGCGAGCGCGCCCCTAACGACCTCCGGGCTCTCCTGCATGCTCCGCTTCTGGAATCCCGAGAGCTTCGATTGCCCGGCGGCGGCGAAGAAGCCGGTCCTCGTCACGCCGGGGCAGAGCACGGTCACGCTAACGCCGCTCCCCCTGAGCTCCTCGCGTACCGCGAGGCCGTAGCTCAGGACGTAGGCCTTGGCCGCGCCGTACGAGCCGTAGAGCGGGCAGGGCTGGAAAGCGCCGATGGACGCGGTCTCGAGCACGTAGCCGCGCCCGGCGCGGCGCATCCTCGAGGCGAAAGCCTTGGTGAGCTGGGTGAGCGCGACGACGTCGAGATCGAGCATCGCCTTCTCCTCCGCGTCGGGGATGGCGTCGAAGGCGCCGTAGGCCCCGTATCCCGCGTTGTTGACGAGGACCTCGACGTCCAGTCCCGCCGTCGCCTCGAGGAGGCGGGCCCTCCCCCCCTCGGTCCCGAGGTCCGCCTCCACGACGACGATCGCCGTTCCCGGCGAGGCCGCGCGGATCTCCGCCGCGAGCGATTCCATGGCCGGCTTCCGCCGCGCGGCGAGAACCAATCCGTACCCCTTCCGAGCGAGCTCCCGCGCGAAATCCGCGCCCATCCCGCCCGAAGCCCCCGTGACCGCGGCCCACTTAGCGTCGCCCATGGCGCCCTCCTTGATCGAATGCCCTCGGACGAGGATAATGACCCAAGGTCATTATGTCAAGTTAATGACTCGGAGTCATTATGAAGAGAGCGCAGAGCGACGAACAGAAAGCGAGGAGGAGGCTCACGATCCTCGAGGAGGCGCGAGCGGCCTTCGACGCCCAGGATTACCGGGACATCCGCCTCCAGGACCTCGCGGACCGCGTCGGCCTCGTGAAGGGCACCTTCTACCGTTACTTCGCCACCAAGCAGGACCTCTTCATGTCCCTCTACGCCATGGAGCTCGAGGAATGGCTCGCGGAGTGGAGCGCCAAGGTCGCGCGGGCCTCGGGCGGAACGAGGGCGGTGAAGGCCGCGCGCGGCGCGAAAGCGGGTTCCCCCGCCGCGGCGCTCGAGCGGATCATGATCGACACGCTCGCGGCCCGGCCCCGGCTCGTCCGGCTCATCGGATCCTTTCCCGGCGACCTCGAGCCCGCGCTCTCCGAGGAAGGGCTTAAGTCCTACAAGCGCTTCCTCCTCGATTACCTCTCGCGCTCGGCCGCCGCGCTCGGGCCGTTCGGGCGGCGGCTCGGAAAGCGGGCCGTCCCCTTCCTCGTCTCGGTATTCGTCCTCATCCAGGGCTGCGCGCCCCTCTGCTTCCCGGCGTCGCGCATCGCGGCCATGCTCGAGCGGGAGGAGGAATTCGCCCCCTTCCGCTTCGAGTTCCCGCGGCTCTTCGCGCCCCTCGCGCGGGCCCTCTTCGCCTCGTATTTCGCCGAGGGCGCGCCCGGTCGTCCGCGGCGCCCTTCCCCTTGAGGAATCCGGCCGCCGGCGCCTATACTCCTCCCATGAACGCGTACCTCGTCAAAGGCGGCGAGTTCTTCCTCGCGGAGGAGGACGGCGGCGCGGTGGTCCTCACGCGCGGCTTCACGGGCGGGATCGCCATCAAGCGGAGGAATCCCATGCCGAATTTCCTCGCGCGGAAAATCTACGCCTCCATGCACCGCCGTCGCCACGTCAAGGAGTGCTTCGAGCGGGCGGAGCGGGGCTGGGATCCCCGCGTCGCGGAATACGTCGATCTCGACGCGCGCATGCTTCCGAACGCCGAGTACTACGAGCGCGACGACGACGAGGCCTTCTTCGAGATTTCCTCGGATGGCGGCGTTCTCAGGGTGAGGCGCGGCCGCTCGGGCGGCCTCGGCGAGACCGTCGTCATGGCCACCGAGGCGGAGGCCGGCGGAGCCGAGGCCCTCGAGCGGATGAAGCGGAGCCTCGTCGCGGAGCGCGAGGCCGAGGGTTATAAGCGCCTTCTCGCGGGACCGACCTTCAGCCTCAGGATCGTCAGCGGGGAGCTCGCCCGCGGATCCTGATCGCGTCGATCCATCCCGACTCGCAGGCCACGGCGTCCACGCGCTCGTCGGCGTCGCCCGCCGGCGCGCGCTCGAGGAGCTGGAAGCCGAAGGCCGCCGCCGCGAGGAACCAGCGCGGACGGTCCGCGGGAGGTATAGAGGCGATGAAGCGATCGTAGTAGCCCTTTCCCCGCCCCAGGCGCCGCCCTGAGCGGTCGAAGGCGAGGCCGGGAACGATGACGAGGATCGATCCGCGCGCGCGCGCGGGCTCGAAGGGCGCCGCCGCGGCTGCGGGTTCCCTGATGCCGAAAGAGCCGCGGTCCCAGGGGCCGGCGGGATCGACGACGCGCTTGAACTCCAGGGCGTCCCCGTTCACGCGCGGCGCGTAGACCTCCTTGCCCTCCGAGAGCGCCCGTTCGACGAGGGGCGCGGTATCGGGTTCCTCGTCCGACGAGAGGTAGGCGAGCACGACCGCCGCGTCCCTCCATTCGCCGCGTCCCGCGATGAGGGCGCCTATGGAGGCCGACGCCGCCGCGCGCGCCTCGGCCCCGAACTCCGCGAGCCGTCCGCGCATGAGGGCGCGGGCCGCTCGCTTCTCTCCCGCGAGGCCTTCCCGCACCGCTACTTCTCCGCCGCTTCGAGGCGGGTCGCCTCGGGATTGGCCTCGCAGAAGGCCTTGAGGGCGGGACCGGCCGTCGTCCAGCCTTTCATCCAGGGGTCGCCCCCGTCGCGCTGGAACTGCCAGTAGAGCCCCCCCGCGTACCCGCCCTTGAGGAGGAGGGGCAGGAGCTCGTTGACGTCGCCCGAGTCCTTCATCTTGTTGGACGAGGGCGTCGAGGGCGTCCAGCTGGACGAGGGCATCTCGCCCACCACCACGGGCTTGTCGGGCTCCCATTCATCGGCCCCCCAGACGAAGGGGGAGAGGGAGGGGCCGTTCCATCCGTAGTAATGGAACATGTAGAAATCGAGCGTCCCGTCGGGATCGTCCCCCGCGTCGACGAGGGCCTCGTCCGAGTACCATGAGAGCTTCTCGGCGGTGACGGCGCCGGTGGAAACGAGGACCCCCGGGACGGCGCGCTTGATCGCGCCCGCGATGCGGTTGGTGAACCGCATGACGTCCTCCTGCTTGATCCGCTGGCTGGTCCATCCCCCCCGGTCCACCATGCCCTCGGGCTCGTTGGCGATCTCCCAGCAGAGGAGGTTGGGATCGTTCCCGATCGCCGTCACGAGGGGAATGACGGCGTTCTCGATGTAGGCGTCGAGCCCCGCGTCGGTCGTGAGCATTCTCCGGTTGCGCTCGAGGTCCGCGCCCTGGCCGGCCTGCATGAAGTTGTGCGTGAGAAGCACGGGCACGAGGAGGATCCGCTGCTCCCTCGCGATCGCGAGCATCGCCTTCACGTTGTCGATGGTCCTGGAACCGAGGCCCGAGACGAGCCCGTCCGGACCGAACTTGGGATCGCGCGAGCCGTTGGTGGAGAGCCATACGCGCATGGCGTTGCCGCCCGAGTCGCCCACCATCCTGAAGGCGCGGCGGAACTGGCCCTCGTTCAAGGAGGAGTCGCCCACGTCGCCCGCGTAGCTCACCCAGGCGAGGTTGAAGCCCGCGATGAAGACGCGCTTCCCCGACGGCAGGGTGATCCGGTCGTCGAAGGGCATGGCCGCGAGGCGCGCCGCGGCGATGAAGGCCGCTATCGCGGCCAGGATCGTTCTGTTCCTCATCGAGAGCCTCCGTTCGTCCGGGACATGATAATCCGGCGCGCCGGAATTGGCAAACCTCGATCGGCGTCCGCCGCGCGGAAACGCCCTCGCGGTCGCTTTCCGCTTGACGGTTATTCCTTGACGCCGCTCCGGAACGACCGTACAATGCGCCGTCACGCATGGACAACTCCGCGGTCATCCTGTTCAACCTGATCGTTCCCATCCTCGCGGGAACCTTCTTTTTCCTCTATTTCGCCTATTTCGTGCTCGCGAATCCGTCCAAGCGGCCGTCGTACCGCTATTTCATCGCCTTCCTCGGCAGCTTCAGCGCCTTCCTGTTCGGCAGGGCCCTCCAGGTGGCGGCGCCCCATCCTTGGCCCCTCGTCGTCGTCAACGTCAGGATGTTCATCCTCTGCGGCATCGTCGTTCCGCTCGCCCTCCGGGTCTCCGACCTCTTCGGAAAGGAGAGAAAAGGAAAGAAAGAGCTCTCGATCGTCATCGTTTGCGTCGCGCTCGGCGCGACCTACGCGGCCTTCAACACCCTCGGCACCGTGGGGAGCTACGTCCTCCTCGACTCCGGCGGCATCAGGATCCACGACAACCTCACGCCTTCGCTGAGGCCCCCCTTCTACGGACGCGAGGTCACCCTCGCCGTCCAGGCCCTCACCGGGCTCATGCTCTTCTCGTTCTCCGCGTTCCGCCTAGCGAGGCTCCTCAAATCGAAACCGCTCCCCGCTCCTCTCCGCGACAAGAACATCCTCAACAACGCCGGGATCCTCGTCTTCGCCGTCTCCTTCGTCACGGGCTCGCTCCTCAAGCAATGGTGGATCTTCTACGCGTCCTCCGTCCTATCCGCCCTCTCGGTCGGCGCCGGCGTCCTCATCGACGTAAAGGAGGCGAGGACCGCCTACGAACGCCTCGTCCCGCTCATAAAGGAGGAGATCGTCCACGGCTTCGCCCTGCGCGACGCCGCCGAGGGGAGGCTCGCGTCGATGCTCGGGATGCTGGGCAAGCGCCCGTCCATGGACTCCTTCGCCGTTCTCCGCCTCACGGGAGCCCAGCGCGACGTCGAGGCGGGCATCTCCGGCCTCGAGGCCGCGGCGTCGGTCCTCGCCGCGAGGTTCGGCAGGGCCTTGGACGAGGAGGACTTCATCGTTCTTCCCGTCTCGAACGACCGCGTCGGCGTCGCGCTCGCGCAGGGCGGGGGCCCGGACGAAGAAGGCATCGGCGTGGTCGAGATCCTCGAGCAGGCGCGCTCTGACCTCCTCAGGTCCACGGGGCTGACCTCGAAGGCCGGCGTCGGCCGCCGCTGCTCCGGGCTCGAGGACCTGCACCTCTCCTACCGCGAGGCGCTCCTCGCCGAGGAGTACGCGGAATCCGCCGAGGGCGTCGACGTCATGCACGCCGAGAACCTCAAGGCCCCCTCCCTCGCCGCCCCGCGCTATCCGGCGCGCGAGAAGGAACGCCTCGTCGCCGCGGTCAAGATCGGCGACGCCTCGGGCGCCCTCGCATCGCTCGAGGCCTTCATGGATCGGTTCACTCCCTTCGCGCTCGACAAGCCCGAGGCCCTGGCCGTGAGGATGTACGAGCTCGTCGGATCGATCATCGACGCGGCGATCCTGGGGGGAGGCGACGAACGCCGCATCAACGACCTCGCCACCGGGTACTTCCAGGCCATACCGCACCTCAAGGACGCCGAGGGCGCGAGGGCCCTCCTCCTCTCAGCGGTGCGGGAAGTGGCGGGAAGCGTGGGCGTCGCGTACGAGCGCCGGTCCAAGGCGCTGATCGAGAGCGCGAAGCGCTGCATCGAGGAGCGCTTCGCCGAGCAGATCGGCTACAAGGACGTGGCGAGGCGGATCTTCATCAGCCCCTCGCATTTCCTCAACCTCTTCAAGAAGGAAACGGGACAGACCTTCACGGATTTCCTCACCTCGGTCAGGATAACTAAGGCCAAGGAGCTGCTCCGCGCGACGAGCCTCAGCGTCACGGAGATCGCCTTCGAGGTCGGCTACAACAATTCGAATTACTTCAGCAGCATCTTCAAGAAAATCGCGGGCGTATCCGCCAAGGAGTACCGGAAGGGCGCCTGATCCGGGAAGCGCCCGAAGCCTGGCCGCCCATCCGCCGCTCGCCCCAGGCGGCTCATTTTTCTTGCGTCAGTCAATCACCCGTGCTATGATCGGCCGGATGACACCGCGATCGCCGCGCGAGCGGCAGGGACGCGCGCGCGCGTCCAGGCTCGGGCTCAGGGGGAAGATCATCCTCGGGGCCATCGTCATGGTATCCGCCCTCGCCTCCGCGAACCTCGCGGTCTTCATCCCCATGGCGGCCGCGAACCGTTCCCTCGAGCGCATGGTCGGGGACCTCGTGCTCATGAGCGAGCTCGATTCGAATTCGGCGGGGATCGCCGAGCACGCGGCGAAATTCTACGTGATGAAGTCGGTCGACGACTTCGATTCCGCGATCAGGGTCCTCGACGAGAACGACGCTCGCATCGAGAAGCTGAAGGCCGGCGCCCTCGACGAGGACGCGCTCAAGCAGCTCGAGGCGATATCCGGGCGCCAGGCCGAGATGAGGACGGCGCTCGCCGAGCTCTCGGCGGCCATAGGCTCCGGCGCGGACAAGGCCCTCGTCTCCCCGCTCATCGACCGCATCGACGCTGTGCAGACGGACACGCTTTCGCGCACCCGCTTCCTCTTCAACGAGCGGACCGTCCTGGACGGCCTCCGCATCATCAAGGCCCGCCGCGACAACGACGCGCTCGTCAGGGGCTTCGGCGCGGCGTCCGCCCTCATCGGCGCCGTCGCGGTCGCGCTCGCGGCTCTCGCCGCCTTCCGTTTCACGCGCCCGCTCGTCCGCGTCGCTTCCTCGCTCGAGGGTATCTCGGGCGGCGAGGGCGACCTCACGGCCCGCGTCCCCGTGCAGACCCTCGACGAGGCGGGCAGGCTCGCCCTCGCGTTCAACTCCTTCACGGACAGCATCGAGGGGATCGTCGTGGGCGTGAGGGACAGGGCGGACCAGCTATCGGTCCTCGGGAGGTCCCTCACGCTCGGCATCGACGAGACTTCCGCCTCCATCGAGGAGATCGCCTCCAACGTCGCCTCGATCGGGAGGCTCATCGAGGAGCAGGCGGCCGGAACCGAGGAAACGCGGGCTTCGGCCGCCGCCATCACCCGCATCATGTCGGGGCTCAGGGACAAGCTCGATTTCCAGGCTTCCGCCATGCGGACCCACGCGGAAGCCGTCGACGACCTCATGGGAGGCGTGAAATCGATCGAATTCGCGGCCTCGCGCCTCGGGACCTCGACCTCGCTGCTCAGGGCCGCGTCCGAGGACGGGCGTTCCAGGCTCGGCGCGCTCAACGAGCATCTCAGGGCCATCGCGGCGCGCTCCGAGGGACTCGCGGACACCAACGCCGTGATCGCGGGAATCGCCTCGCAGACGAACCTCCTCGCCATGAACGCGGCCATCGAGGCCGCCCACGCGGGGGCAGCCGGTCGCGGATTCGCGGTGGTCGCCGACGAGATCAGGAAGCTCGCCGAGAGCTCCGCGGAGCAGGCGGGCGATACCCAGCGCGTCCTCGACGGACTCGCGGAGTCGATCGCGCAGGTCGCGGCGCTGGAATCGGAGGCCGACGAGGCCTTCGACCGGATCTTCGGCGAGGTGGGGGCCATCTCCGGCCTCGGAAAATCCGTGCGGGAATCGGTCGCGGGCGCGACAGAGCGCCTCGAAGGCGTGAGGAAGACGCAGGTCGAGCTCGAGGGGCTCTCGCGATCCGTCGAGGAGGGCTACGGCGAGGTCGAACGCTCGGGGAACGACATCCGAGCCGCCATGGACGCGCTCGCCGGGATCACCACGCAGATCCGCGACGGCATGACCGAGATCTCCCAGGGCGCCGCGGACATCAACCGCGCCATGGCGGCGGTGAAGGCGCTCTCCGGCGACAACGACCGCGCACTCGAGGAGATAAACGGCCAGGTGGGGCGCTTCAGGACGAGATCCGCCGGAGCGCCCTCGGAAGCCCGGCCGAAGGGTTCCTGACTCGTCCCCGCCCGTCGCCATCCGGCTCCACCCGCGACGGAGCTTGAAACCGCCGCGGCCGTTGCGCTCCCCGAGAATCCCCCGCCCCCCCCCCCAATGGCGGCCGCCCCGCACGAATATTATGGAGCAAAAAAAAAATACCCGCA
>CAYNQK010000066.1:0-16561 GCA_964399285.1 uncultured Spirochaetales bacterium
GGTGGAAACCTTTTCAAAAAAGGTTTCCACCCCGCGCCCCGCCTTCCAAAATTCGTACGGGCAGGAATCCTCGGATTTATTTCTCCACGAGTTCCTTGACCTTCACGGACGAGCCGATGAGCTCGATGAGCTTCTTCACCTCCGCCGGCGTGCCGTGGTAAGGGACGAGGACCCCCGGCGCTATCGCCTTGGCCGCGGCCGCCGCTTCCTCCGGTCCCATCGTATAGGTCGCCGTGCAGGGCAGGAACAACACGTCCGCCTTCTGCGCGAGGAGTTCCGGAACCGCGTCAGTGTCGCCCGGTACGCAGTACGTCTTGCCGCCCGCCACGAGGGAGTATCCGAGATTCCCGCTGGATAGGGGATGAAAATCCTTCTTGAGGTTGTAGGAGGGGAAAGCGGTGAACGCGACGCCCTTGACCTCGCCCGCGTATCCGGACGAGATGGGCACGACCTTCCCCGTGAGGCCCTTCGCTCGCGAGGCGAGGCTCTCGGGCATGAATACGAGGGTGTCCGACCGGGAAAGCTTGTTGATGCTCTCCACGGAATAGTGGTCATCGTGTCCGTGCGTGATGAGGACGGCGTCCGCGTCCGCCTTGGTCGAGATGACGGCGATGGGATCCACGTAGACGACCGCCCCCGCCCGGGCGATCCTCACGCCCGCGCGAGTGAGCCTCTCGACTCCCGAGAGAGGATCCGAGAGGTCCTGCTCGACCGCCTTTTCTTTGCCTTTTCCGGATTGAACGCATCCGGAGATCGCCACGGAACAGAGAATAGCTACGCATGCGAAGGCTTTCACGGAATGCGCGTTCGTTTTCATCATCGGCTTCTCCTCTCTACTTTACAGATCGATCTCCCGGCCAGGGGATCGCCATCAATCTATTACCACGGCGGACTCCCGCGGAAAAAGCAGCATTCGCGGGGACAGTATGCGAAAACGCGCGAGCCGCGGGGAAGCGGCCCGGAACTCAGGCTATTCCCGCCTCCTCCGCCCGAATGCGAGCCAGGACCCCGCCTTGATGAGGACGAAAATCCCCGCCACCAGGATGAGCAGGTGGTCGATGGTTCCGAAGAATCCGAAGAATATCCGGGTCTTATCGATGATGAGGGCGAGAGCGAAGCTCGCGCCGAGCATCATCATGAGGCCGGAGAGCCTCCCGAAGCCGGGCACGTCGTCGAAGGAGACGCGACGCCTGATCAGGACGAGCGTAATCGCCATGGAGACGAGCGGGAGGAAGTACGCGATGGCGTTCACCGAGAGGAGATTCTGCCTCGTGAAGAAGAGTGAATAGGCGAGGAGGACCGCCGCGAACATCCCGGGAACCGCGGCGAGGTAGACGAGGACCGCGTATCCGTATTTCCAGGGCGCGTTCTTCCCTTCGCCGGACTTATGGAGGAGGCCCCATATCAACGCGACGACCGGCACGATCGCGAGGACGAGCACGGACGCGAGGGCGTGGTCGGCGATGAAATCCAGGAAGTCGTTGATGCTCATGGGAAGATGGTACTCATCCAGAAGGCGGTCGCGCAAGTGCTTCCCGGATGTAGCGCGGAATCGATACTCCGGATGACCGCGGGGCCTGGCGAGAAAGAACGCGTCCTTCGGAAGAGCACGGGGTACCGTGATTCCTTGGACGTGTTCTTTCTCGCCACCCGCGCAATTCATGGTAGGCGATTCCGCGCTCAATCGCGAACTCACTCGCTCGAAGCCTTCGGGTGCATCACCACGGCTGTAGTGAGCTCGGGCGGTTCGAGCGTAGTGTCGCCGGGATCGCGGCTAGCGGGCGAGATGCAGGGCGCGAAGGGCGCGGAGGGTGATCCACTTGGAGGGCTTGCCTTTCGATTCGATGCCGACGGGCATTTTTTCGTTGTAGCTGTTCCGCATAGTCCAGCGTCCGTCCTTCCCTCGGGCCTTGCGCACCTCCTCAAGGGCCTCGTCCATGCGGGGATCGCTCGCGCCGAGGTCGGCGAGGATCCAGAGGATCTCGAGGACGTCGGTTTGATACATGAGGGGGAAACCGAATTTGAGCCAGCCTGGCTTGGACACCTGCGCGAGATCGTGGCTCTTCTTGAATACCCGATGCGCCATCAGGTATTCGACGCCGTTCTTCACGGCGGCCTTTCCCTTTACTCCGCGCTCGGCGGGCGGGACCGCGGAAAGTCCCTTGAGCGCCTTCACGACGCCCATGTGGCAGCTATGCCGGCCCCAGCACATCTCGAAACGATCGTAGAACGGCGTCCTGGGCGCGGCGGTATCGACGTCGTCGAACCGTTGGAACTCGCCGATCCATTTCACCGCCGCCCGGACCCGGGGGTCCTCGCCCATGCCGAGGCGCGAGAGCGCGAAGACCATGTTCCCGGTCAGGCAGGGAATCACGTACGAGGGGAGCCCGCCCGTCCCCTTCGCGCTCTCCTTCGCCGAGAAGCCGCCGCTCCCGCGCTCCCAGACCGCGCCGAGGAGCGCCTCGCAGCCTGAGCGGACAGCCTTGTCCGATCCGTCGGCGCCCAGTTCCGCGAGGACGAGGATCTGCCAGACCGTGCCGCCGTACTTGTCCTCG
This sequence comes from uncultured Spirochaetales bacterium, assembly GCA_964399285.1. GTDB lineage: Bacteria > Spirochaetota > Spirochaetia > Treponematales > JBGSOB01 > CAYNQK01. The sequence continues at coordinate 2,556 of CAYNQK010000066.1, forward strand.
TAGGCCTTGCCGGCCTCTCCCCACCCGCCGCCCGGCCGACGCGCGGCGAGGATCGCGGGGACGGGACCGCCCTTCATGATCGCCTTTCTCGCCTTCAACGCCGCCGCGCCGTCCTCCGGCTCGCCGAGAAGCTTCGTCAGCGTGAAGTACCGAACGGACGGGTCGTTCTCCTCGAGGAGCCAATCGATCGCAGGATCCCCCGCCGCGCCGCTCCCTTTCGCCTTCGCCATGCGAGGATCCTACGACCTGTCTACGGAGCGCGCAAGCGCTTTTCCGCGCGAAACTTGACATCCCCCGGATCGACGGTACACTGGTACGCCCCGGCGGCGTCCGGGAGGATCCTGCGTTCCGGTCCGCGCGGCGCGCGGAGGAGGCGACGGCATGCGAAGAGCGAAAGCGCTCGTCGGGGGATTCATCATCGCGCTGGTGGGCGGCATATCGTACGCCTGGGGCGTATTCGTCATCCCCATGATGGGGGAGTTCGGCTGGACGCGATTCCAGGCCACCCTCCCCTTCACGGTCTTCATGGTCGTCTTCTCCGTCTTCATGGTGCCGGGGGGCAGGCTCCAGGACGCCTGGGGACCGAAAAAGACCGCCGGCCTCGGCGCGGCGCTCTTCCTCGCCGCGTACGGGCTCTCCGCCCTGATACGGAGCATCAGGAGCCCCTGGTGGCTCGTCCTCACTTACGGCGTCCTCGGCGGCGCGGCCTGCGGCCTGAGCTACGCCTGCGTCGCGCCGCCCGCGAGGAAATGGTTCCCCGACCGACCGGCCCTCGCCGTATCGATCGCCGTCATGGGATTCGGGCTGGCGGCGGTCCTCTTCGCGCCTTTCAAGGCGAACGTCCTCATCCCGCGGCTCGGCATCGACGGGACCTTCCTCCTCATCGCGGGCATCGCGAGCGCCTTCTGTTTCCTCGGCAGCCGCCTCGTCTCGAATCCCCCCGCGGGCTGGAGCCTCCCCTCTCCGGCCCGGGCGGCCGCCCGTCCGGCCGCGCCCGCCGCCGACGCCTCGCCCTCGGACCTGCCGCGGACGGGCGAGTTCTGGTTGATCTGGTCGACCTTCATCCTCTCGGTGTCCGGCGGTTTCATCACCCTCGGACTCATCCCCTCGTACGCCCAGCACGCCATCGACCTGACCGCGCACGAGGCGGCGCTCGCCATCTCCGTATTCGCCGCCGTGAACGGCTTCGGGCGGCCCGTCGCGGGGCTCCTCGCCGACCGATTCGGAACGACGAGGGTGATGCTCGCGACCTTCGCGTTCCAGGCCCTCGTCTTCTTCGTTTTCGAGTTCATGGCCATCGACCTGCCGACCCTCCTCGCGCTTACGGGCGCCCTCGGCTGGGGCTACGCGGTCATCCTCGGGCTCTTTCCCTCGCTCACCTCCGCGCGGTTCGGGACCCGGAACATGGGCGCGAACTACGGCCTCGTGTTCACCGCTTTCGGGATAGGAGCCTTCGCCCCCCTGGCGGGAGCCGCGATCTTCGATCGTACGGGATCGTTCGCGCTGGTATTCCTGCCGGCGGGCCTCCTTTCGGCCGGAGCGGCCATACTGTGCGGCGTCATGGAGAAGTACCGTCGATCCCGATAATCGGCCCCTAGGAGGGCGAGTCGGACTAAACCCCGCGGCGCCCTCTTCGCCCCCACTCTCTCACGAGCCGCCCCTATGGCCTCACCGCTCGACGATCGCTCCGGACGGAAACCGAGGAAAATAAAAAAAGAGCGCGCGGCACACGAATTCTTCCTCTCGTCCGTCGCTATATTCGTGGACATGGAAGCGGAGCCGCTCGGAAACGCGAATGAATCACTGGAACGGGTGGCGGAAGCCTACGCGCGGGAGAAGGGCCGCTTCATCTCCCGCCTCAGGAGGGCGGGCAGGACGCTCCAGGAAGCCGAGGACCTCGTCCATGACGCGTACGCGGAGATGATGGAGCGACTCTCCATCGTACCGGACATACGGAACCTGGGCGCATGGATCAACTCCCTGCTCGGCAGGCGGATGATCGACGCCTGGCGCCGCGAGAAGGTCAGGCGAACGGCCGGGGAGATAGCGGTCTCGGAGGGGACGCTCGAGGAGATCATCGCGGGCGCCGGCCTGGACCCGCACGACGAGTACGTCCGCGACAGGATCCTGGACGCGCTCGACGACGCGATCGCCGCCCTGCCCCGCGAACAGCGCCGCGTGATCGAGGCGCAGGTATTCGGCGGGAAGACCTTCCGCGAGATCGCGGAAACGACGGGAGAAAGCATAGACGCCCTCATGGCGAGGAAACGATACGCCCTCGCGAAGATCGCGCGGGCGCTCAGGCACTGGATCGAGGATTAAGGAGGAAAACCTTGGAAAGCAGGGAAGGCAAGGACAGGTTGGACGGATGGTGGGAGGAACGCACGATCGGCGAGAAGGTCGGTCTCGGGATCCTCTTCGCGATAGGCGGGATCGGGCTCCTCTTCCTCTTCGGCTGGGTCGTCATGCTCCTCTGGAATTGGCTCATGCCGGAGATCTTCGGCCTCAAGACGGTGAGCTATTGGCAGGCCTGGGGCCTCCTCCTCCTGTCCTGCATCCTCTTCGGCCGCATGGGCGGCTCGAATTCGGGCAAGAAGAGCGACAGCAGGCGGAAGAAGGAGCTCAGGCGCTACATGGCCGAAGAATGCGAAAAGGATGCCTCCGGCGAGGATCGGGCGCAGTCATGAGAGCCCTCCAGTACGAGCGGTACGGCGGACCCGAGGTTCTTTCGATCGGTGAAACCGCGAAGCCGGCGATCGGCGACTACGTCGCGAGCCTCGTCGCCGAGGGCAGGCTCAAACCGATCATCGAAAAAATCTACCGCTTCGACGAAGGGGTGCAGGCGTTCCGCCATCTCGAAAGCGGCCACGCGGCGGGAAAAATCGTCATAACGATGAATTGACGCGGTGGAATCCACCAGGAAATCATAAAGGAGACGACAATGGAACGCTCCGCATCGGGGAATGGCCCATTCGGCGAGTCCGAAGGGAAGGGCGGGCTTTACGCGGTCGGCGCTATCGCCTGCGTCGCGACGATGATTCTGATCGCAACGGCGGTCGGCCTTTACTTCGTCTGGCCGTACGCTCCCGACAGGATGGGCGCCGAGGAGATACTCCGGTACCTGGCGCGCGACCTCTTAGGAGGCCTCGTATCGCTGGATATCCTCATGCTCGTCATCGCGCCGATCAACATGCTCGTATTCATCGCGCTTTTCGCCGCCCTGGGAAAGGCGAACAGGCCGCTCGCGGCGTCCGCCCTCATCGCGGGAGCTATCGCCTTCGTCCTCCTGATCGTCTGCAGGCCGATCGCCGAACTCGTCGCGCTCAGCGCCAGGTACGGCGCCGCTGCCGGCGAAGGGGACAAAGCGGTCCTGGTCGCCGCCGCGGAAGGCCTGCTCGCCTACTTCAAGGGCACGGCCTGGATCGCGCAGACCGTCCTGTACCCGATCGCCGGAATGGTCTTCGCGATCCTCATGCGGAAATCGTCCGCCTTTTCCAAAGCCGATTCGATCGTCGGGATCGTCGTCAGCGTTTCCACCTTCGGCTTCATGCTCCCTAAGGTCGGGACGCTTTTCCTCTTCATCAATACCATCGGTACCCTGCCCTGGTACTCGATGATCGCGCGGAGGCTGTGGAAGTTGGCGAAGGGGAGATCGGAATGAAACGCGTTTGCATCGTGGGGGCTTCGGGGAAACTCGGGCGGTACATGATCGGCCACTGTCTCGACAGGGGCTACGAGGTCGTCGGCGGCAGCGATCTCGAGGAGGGCGCGAGCCAGGGCATGCCCGCCTGGGCGGAGCACGTGGGCGACCCGGCCATCGCGGGCAATCTGGTCCGGCGGACGGACTTCGCGCTCTTCATGGTGGGCGCTCTTGTGAACGACGCGCTCATCCGCCGTGCGCCGGCCATTTCGAGGGCGATCGCCTGAGTTTCGCCTCCGCTACACGGCGCTTTCCGCCCTGACCGGCGCTCGCGCGATCTTGGCCTTCAAGAACTCGAGGGCGTCCTTGATCTTCCGCTCGCCGGCCCGACCGTTCACCACGACGCCGAGGCCCATGACGATCTTCCGCATCTGCTCCGCCTGGGCCTGGAGCTGCTCCCCGGTCGCGGCCATCTCCTCCGACGAGGTCGCGGTCCCCTGGACAATCGAGTTCACCTGGGCCATGGAGCGGCTGACCTCCCGGGAGGACCGCGCCTGCTCCAGGGCGGCCTTCGAGGTCTCCGCGATGAGGACTCCCGCCTTCCCCGTCATCCCCGTTTCCGCCCCGAGGCTCTCGGCCACGCCCGCGCAGAGCTCCTTGCCCCGCTCCGCGCTCTCCAGCGACCTCGTGATGATCTCCGTAGTGGACGTGGCGGCGTCCACGCTTTTCTGCGCGAGCGCCTTCACCTGCTCGGCGACAACGGCGAATCCCTTTCCGGAATCGCCCGCGCGGGCCGCTTCCACCGCCGCGTTGAGCGCGAGGATGTTCGTCTGGAACGCGATGTCGTCTATCACCTTGATGATCTTGGAGACTTCCTTAGACCGCGCCTGGATGTCGTCGAGCTGCCGCAAGAGGTCGATCATGCGCTCCCCGGAGGCCTTCGCTTCCTCACCGGCGTCGACCATCGTGCCCTCGGCCTCGCCCATGCTCCTCGAAGCCGAGTCGAGCGAATCCTTGAGCGATTCCATGGTGGAAGAGACTTCCTCGACCGTGGACGCGAGCTCCTCCGCGCCGGATGCGAGCTCCTGGCTGGAAGAGGACATGGAGACGGCGGCGTCCTCGAGGCTGAAGGAATCGGCGAGCAAGGCGTCGGAATAGCCCCTGATGGCCTTGGTGATCCTCGTGCTGAGGAGGAACGCGGAGAACGCGCTCAACCCCGCGAGCAAGGTGATCATGGAGACGAGGAGCGTCACGAGAAGCTTCAGGGGCTTGTCGTAGTCGCTTAGGTACGTTCCCGCCGCCACGATCCAATCCATTTCCGGTATATACCGGTACGCGACGACCTTGTCCTCCACGGTATTCTTTCCCGGAACGGTCCAGGGATAGACGATGGTGCCTTCCTTCTTCTCGCAGATCTCCCTGATGAAGTAGCGACCCTTCGCGTCTTTTTCATCGTATAGGTTCTCCCCGGCGCGGTTCGGGTGGATGAAAAGCGTTCCCGAGGAATCAATGACGTATGGATATCCGCTACCACCTATCTTTATATCGAGCACCATCTTCTTGAGGCTCTCGAGCTCGCTCTGCGGTATCCCGGAGAAGAACGCGCCGACGACGGCCCCGTTCGCGTCGCGCAGGGGCGAGTAAAGCGCGATGTACGGTTTCCCGAGCACGTTGGCCCTTCCCGAGAATTCCTTGCCGGCCGAGATCGCCTTGTAGACGGGAGAGGAAGCGGGGATATAGGTGCCCACCGCTCTCGATCCGTCCTCGTTCCTGAGGCTCGTCATGGTCCTGATCATCCCGCCGGGGAAGAGCTGGAACACCGTGAGGGCGCAGCCGGACGCCGCCGCGTTCGAGTCCAAGACGTCCTCGAATCGCCTGAAGTCGCTGCCGCCCTTCGTGAAGGCCGGCAAGAGGACGGTCGACGCGGCGCCGCTCACCTGATCTTTGGCCGCGACGTTCCAGGCCGCACGTTCGTCCACGCGCGCGTCGCCGGGGAAGGCCCGGGAAAGCGTTTTTAGCCCCGTCGTCGCCCTCTCGAGGTTGACCTCGTAGGCGAGCGTCGCCATGTTGTGGATTCCCCTGACGATTTCGTTTAGTTCCGTCGAGGAAAGCTTATCAATGATGTTCCGCATGAAGACGAAGGCCGCGGCCCCGAAGATAAGCGAACCGCCGATCGTCATGATGAGGAATGCCCGCGCCATCCTGCCCCGAATGCCAAACCGCAATCCCCTTGATTCTTCCGACATTTTTGTTCCCTCCGGCTTCAAGACCCTGATCCTGGTCTACCCAAGGGCGCTCAAGCGTGTGCTTCTGAAAAGCCTAGGACCGCGCTAGAGGGAATTCAAGAGATATTGGAGTTTTTTACGAATAAGCGGCCATGAGCGTTGGCACGGAAATCCGACTGGGACCCCGCATACACCGCGAAGGCGGTTAACGGATACATGAGGGAAGGCTTCGACATGGAGGAACCCGCGGCTCCCTGAACAGCTGTCGCCGGCTCGCCTCGTCCGCGGCCCGCTGCCTAGAGCGGGAACCTACCCGGTATGGACGAGACGACCGGGATCGTATCTATGTGCCGCGCGCCCAGGACGGCCAGGCGGTAGCGCGCCATGGCGAGGGGCAGGGCGGGATTCGAGGCGTCGAGCTGGACCGAGTACTCCGAGTAATCTTTGCCCCGGTTCACCGTGGGCTCGTCGCCGAAAAGGTTCTGCTCGCGCAAGTACTTCTCCACCGCGGGGCAGTCGGCGGCCCGTACGTTGAATACGAGGAGGACCTTGGACTCCGCGTTGAGGGCTCCCTGGAGGTTCATGAGGAACATCTCGAGGAGCTCCTTCTTCTCCGCGTCCTCGAGGAGCTCCGGCCGTATCCAGATGCTCGACTGGGACTCGAAGACCGTCTCGATGATCCTGAGGCCGTAATTGGCGAGGGCGCTCCCGCTCTGCGTTATCTCGAGCCCGAGATCCGCTCCCAGGTTCTTGATCTTGGCCTCGGTCTTGCCCCAGGTCTCGTAGACCACCACGCCCTTCTCGATCTTGGGCGGCGTCTTGTACTTCTGGACCGAATGCTTCCTGAGGGAGGGATCGATGCCCGCCTTCTCCATGGCCGAGAGTATCCAGTCGAGCGCCGTATAGGGCATTTCAGTCGCGATGACGAGGAGGCTCTTCTTCGAGAAATGATCCTTGAGGAAGGAAGCCGTGTCCTGATGCCCGTCTTCCTTGTCCACGATCCCCACGAGGCGCACCTGGCCGCGGTTCAACGGAAGGATGCGTTCCAGCTCGATGTCCTTCCCGTACTCGTAGCGGAGCTCGAGCTTCCTTTCGCGGATCCAGTCGTCGCCCGCGATGGCCACGTCCAGTTCCGCGAGGCCGAGCTGGCAGCCGAATTCCTGGGGCCGGCCGTCCCAGCCGAAGAAGAAGGGCGCGGATGGAAAGCTCGTGGGCCCGCCGTCCTGATAGCCCTTGGCCTTGAAGCCAGCCTGCTCGAGGAGGGTGACGAGGTTTCCGCCGCGGGAGGCCGAGGCCAGGGAGCCCGCGGGCATGCCGATGACGAGGCGCTTGTCCATGCTCACTCCTCGACCTTGACGAGGGAATCGCCGCTCCCGATCTTCCGGTAATAGCAGCTCGTGTGCGCCCTGCCGTCGGCGCGCTTGGCGTGGCAGGCGCCCTGCCCCTGCGGGGTGACGAGGTAGAGGAAGGAGTTCATCTCGCAATTCACCCTGATCTCGTCGATCTTGAGCATGTCCCCGCTCGTCATGCCCTTCTTCCAGAGCTCGTTCCTGCTCCGGCTCCAATAGGTGGCGAATCCGCTTCGGCGCGTCTCGTCGAAGGCCTCCTTGTTCACGAAGGAGAGGATGAGGACCTCCTTCGTGCGAGAGTCCTGCGTGACGACGGGGAGGAGGTTCTTCCCGTCCGGACCGAAATCCAGGGCGAGTTCCGCGGCGTTTTCCTTGCTCATGGGCGCTCCAGGGAGAAAAAGAATAGGGGTATTTTTAAGCGAAAGCGGCCTCTGCGTCAAGGAAACGCCGGTCCGCGGCGGGGCGTTCCCTTCAATGATCGAGAATCAGGGCTTTATCGGAGTCTTTGGTAGATCGATCAGCGCCGTGATGAAGAGATGGTCCGAGGGCAAGAGCTGGCGCTGGGATCGATTCAGGGGAATCTCGCCTTCGATCACGCCCGCCTCCATCACGAGGATGTCGTCCGAGCAGAAAATATAGTCCAGCTGGGTGAAATTAGGCTCCTTGCCGAAGTGGTAATGGGTTCGGCGTTTATCCGGAGCCACTCCCACCGCTTCCAATACGTCCCGGAACGGGAGCTCAAGGATCGGTCCGTACTCGAATTGATGCTCGCCGCGGATGAGGATGCCGTTGAAGTCGCCCATCACGACGCACTTGCGCCTGGGGACTAGTTCGCTGAGCCTCGCCACTTCGCGGACGCGCTGCCCCAGGCCGCGGTCCTCGCCGTGCTGGGACTTGAGGTGCACCGCGAACACGATGAGGTTCCCGCCCTCCGGGCCGAGATCGAGCCTGAGGAGATTCCGAGAAAAATCCCCCGGTACGTTGATAGCGCGGGCACGCGGGAATTTGCCTTTCTTGAGGAGGGCTCCCACGAAAATCCCGCGGCGGGAGTTTTCCTCGTGCAGGCGGCACTCGTATCCCTCCGACAGGTAGATTCGGTTGAAAGCGGCGAGGGTTTCCATTCCTCCCACCTCGCAGAGGCCGATCAGGTCGAAGTCCTCATCGAGGATTATCCTCGCGATCTCGGCGATCTTCGCGCGTTCCTTGTTAGGGTTGAAGATCGACGAGTTCATGGCGAGGTATTCGTCCTCTTCGAGGGCTTCGAGCTCCTCGCGGCTCATATCGCGATCCAGGAGGAGATAGAAGTTTTCGGCGTTGAAGAAGGCGATCCTGAGCGGCTTATTCACGGTAATACTATACCGCGAGCATTCCGGCGGTAGGGGCAGTACGCGCATTCTTCGATGAACTAACCATCCGCCAAGTCCCGGAGCTCGCGCGCCGGGACTTCGGTTTCATAGTCGGAGGGTCCTTCCCGATACGGCTACTTGCCGTAAATGGCGATCATGACGCCCGCGGCGATAGCCGTTCCGATGACGCCGGCCACGTTCGGGCCCATGGCGTGCATGAGGAGGAAGTTGTGAGGATCGGCTTCCTGGCCCACCTTGTTGGAGACCCGCGCGGCCATGGGCACGGCGGAGACGCCGGCGGAGCCGATGAGCGGGTTGATCTTCTCCTTCAGGAAGAGGTTCATGAACTTGGCCACGAGGATCCCGCCCGCGGTTGCGATGCAGAAGGCGAGGAGCCCTAGGACGACGATGGACAGCGAAGAGGGATTCAGGAACTTTTCCGGCGTCATCTGGCTTCCCACGCCGAGGGAGAGGAATATCGAGACGATGTTGAGAAGCTCGTTCTGGAGAGTCTTGGAGAGGCGCTCCACCAGGCCGATCTCCCTGATGAAGTTGCCGAACATGAGGCAGCCGATGAGGGGCGCCGCGGACGGAATGAGAAGGATGGACAGGAGGAAAGCGACCAGGGGGAACATGATCTTTTCCACCTTCCCCACCTCGCGGAGCTGCTTCATCTTGATCATGCGCTCCTGTTTGGTCGTGAGGAGCTTCATGATGGGCGGCTGGATGATCGGCACGAGCGCCATATAGGAGTACGCTGCTACCGCGACCGTAGCCATGAGATGGGGGGCCAGCTTCGCTGCCACGTAGATAGTCGTTGGACCGTCGGCGCCGCCGATGATGGCTATGGACGCGGCGTCCTCCATGGTGAAGTTGAAACCCGGGATGAGGTTAAAGGCGGCGATCCCGAAGAAGGTCCCGAACACGCCCAATTGCGCCGCGGCGCCGAGGAGGGCGGTCTTGGGGTTGGCGATGAGGGGTCCGAAGTCGGTCAGGGCCCCGATGCCCATGAAGATTATGAGCGGAAAGAACTCGTTGCCCACTCCCGCGTGGTAGATGATGTTGAGGAAGCCCTCGCCCTCGCCCATCCCGGCGAAAGGGATGTTCACGAAGACGGTCCCGAAGCCGATCGGGAGGAGGAGGAGGGGCTCGAAGTCCTTGGCGCCCCCGAGGTAGATGATGAGGAAACCGACGGCGATCATGAGGAGCTGCTGCCAGCCGAACACCTTGATGGGCTGTCCGCTCGGCGTCTGCTTCTCCTGGACGCTGTTGATGAAGGCGCTCAATCCGGTCGTCTTGGCGATGTTGACGATGACCGCCTTGATGGAGATCCGCGGCGTCTTCTCGCTTCCCGGGATAATGCCCTCGCGCGCGGCCGATGCGCCATCGGAGACGGATGCGCCGTCAGCGATAGCCGACGCGGCGGGCTCTTCGGCGACCAACTGGGCGACGGCCTTCCCGGCGAACGTGAGGGCGAAGGCCGCCACCATCATTATGAGGACTACTTTCGTGACGGCCTTGCCGTCTTTCTTCAGGTTCAGCATGATATTCTCTCTCTCGGCGGATTCTCGACGCGGCTAGCAGCCCGTCCCCTACGGCGCGATGCGCCGCTCAGGCGCCGCCATTGTGGTGCTCGTGCACCGCGATGGCGATGGCGGCCGCCACCTCCGCCTCAGTCCCGTCGGAGCCGGGCTCCTCGGGCGCCTGGTACAGGTCCTTGTCCCATCTGAGCGCTTTGACAATTTTCGCCATCATTGACATGCAAACCACGAGAACGATCAGGAATAGGAACACCGTCGCCATACCGATCAATGTGAGAATCGCGCTCTGGCCGAACATCTCGGCTATCGTCATGACGCCTCCAATAGAGTCTCGTATCGTGTCCATAGGGATTATGGGATTCGCGGCAAGGCAATCCTGGACAGAACGAATCAGTGCCACTGATGAAGCCGAGCTTTGGGATTTATGTCAATACCGTCGCGCAGAAGGCGCGGCCATCCCTCAGTAATCCCACTCCTCGTGGATGAGGGGCGCCGCGTTGAGCTTCTTCCTGAGCGCCTTCCAACCGGGGACGTGCTTGTCCATGAGCGCGACGAAGCGCGGACCGTGGTCCGGGACCCTGAGATGGGCGAGCTCGTGGGCGACGAGGTAGTCTATGCATTCAGGGCTTTTCTTGACGAGCTCGAGGTTGAAGGTGATGCGGCCCTTCCTGTAGTTGCAGCTCCCCCACCTCGTCTTCATTTTCCGCACGCTCCATGAAGCCACCGAAACCCGGAGCCGCTTCCGCCACCGCTCGACGAGTGGCTCGAGCGCTTCCCGCAGCCTGGCCTTGTACCACCTCCCGAGGAGCTCCGCCCTCCGCTCCGGCGTCGATCCCGGCTTGGCGCCGATCACGATGGCGTCTTCGCCCTCCATGGCGACCGACTCGCGCCCACTCGCTACCGCCACCCTGAGCCTGAGCGGCTCGCCCCGATAATAGACCAGCTCGCCGTCCTTGAGCGCCCGCGGCGCCTTCGGAGGCTTCGACCGCATCTCGGAACGCTTAGCGCGGATCCAGGGGAGTTTCTTCTCCACGATGGCCCGTATCGCATCGACGCCCGCCGCGAGCGGAGCGGCCACCGCCACGCGCCCCTCAGGGGGGTACACGGTCAGGCGGACGTGCCGAACCGCCCGCCAAGCCACTTCCACGTCGATCTCCTCGACGCTCATGATCCGCTCATACAGGTTCTTCATTCCGTCCAGACGCTCCTCGCCCCGGGAGAGCGGCTCCTACCCGAAACTTGACCGCGCGACTCCCCGCGGCTACTCTATCACGACGATCGCCCTGTGCGGCCAGAGGCTCCCGTATCGCTGCGGAAAGGGAACGGACGCGGGCTCCGGTTTCTTCGACACGTTCGGGTTTATGGAGGGTAGCCATGGAATTCAAGAACGAACCGATGCGGATCGAGAGCCCGTACGGGGGGATCGTCCTGGAACGGGACGCCCACGGCATTCCCGAGGTATCCGCCGAAACCGAACCCGCCCTCTACTACGGCCAAGGCTTCTCGCAGATGAACGACAGGCAGCTTCAGGCGTACATGCTGAAAATCATCTTCTCGGGACGGGCCGCGGAATTCCTGAATCCGGGGCTCACGGGCGTCGACGCCTACATCCGTTCCTTTCCCTTCCTTCCCGAACCGGAGCGGGAGCTTTCCAGGCTGAAGCCTCAGGCGAAGGAAAACCTGCAAGCCTTCTGCGACGGCTGCAACGCGTGGTTCGCCGGCAACAAGGCCCGATGGGAGTGGAAGCTCGTCGGATACGCGCCCGACGCGTGGAAGCCCGAGGACGTCCTCAGGATCGTGAACGGATTCGGCTACGTGGGCCTCATGGACCTCAACGTCGCCGCCAAGAAATTCGCGGTTCAGCTGATTCGGAACGGCGTGAGCGAAGCCGAGATACGATCCCTTTTCCCCATCATCCGCGGCCGGATCGATGTTGAAACGATCAAGAAGCTGAAGACGGCCCCCCTGATCGTGCCCGATGAGATCAAATGGCTTCTCCCCGTCTTCTCCGCGAGCAACAACTGGGCGGTCAGCCCTCGTAAGGCGGGCGGGACCGCGCTCTTCGCCAACGATCCCCACCTCCAGATCGACCGCCTGCCCGCCATCTGGCAGGAGATGATCCTGAATCTAGCGGGCCGGCGTTTCAAGGGATTCACCGTGCCGGGGATTCCCGGGCCCGTCACCGGACGGACTCAGGACCTCGCCTGGGGTCCCACGGCCTCCATGATGGACATGCTGGAATACCGCATCGAGGAAATCAAGGACGGCCGGTACCGCAGGGGCGACGCGTGGCTGCCGCTCAGGAGAAGGACCGAGGAAATAAAGGTCAAGGGCAAGCCTTCCCTGAATCTGGATTATTGGGAGACCGAACACGGGCTCGTCGAAGGATATGGCGAGCATGGCCGTTCGGACGGCTATTACCTCTGCCTCCATTACAGCGCCGCGAATAACGCGGGCGCCGCGGAAATTTCCTCGATCTTCGAGATGTTCCATTGCGCTTCGGTGAAGGAAGGCATGGAGAAATTCCGCACATTCGATTCCACGTCCTTCAACTGGGTGCTCGCTGACAGGTCGGGCCACATCGGCTATCAAATGTCCGGACGCGCGATTCGCAGGGACGGCGGCGACGACGGGCTCGTTCCGCGGTCCGCCTGGGACAGGGAAGCGGTCCCGTGGCTCGTTAAGGACGATCTTCCCAAGGCCTATGATCCGGGAGAGGGCTACATCGTGACCGCCAATGACGACATGTCCAAGTACGGCGGGCATCCGGTGCAGACGATCCCCATGGCGGCCTACCGGGCGGATCGGATCGCTTCATTGCTCCAGAGCAAGGACGCGCTCTCCGTCGAGGACATGAAGACGATCCAACTTGACCTCTACTCGATCCAAGCGGAGAAATTCGTGGCGCAGGCGAGGCCGTACCTGGAAACCATGAAGAACGGGCGATACCTGCTCGAATGGGATTTCCGCTACGACGCGGACTCGATCGGGGCGGTTTATTTCGAGCGCTATTACCGGAACCTCCTAGAAAGCGTATTCGGAAGGAAACGTATGGGAAAGGCCGCCTTCGACTACCTGTGGAACGAGTCCAACATCTTCGTTTTCCTCTTCGGGGCCTTCGACCGCGTGCTGCTGGAGGAAGAAAACCCGTGGTTCACGAAGGAAGAAAAGGCCGAATGCATCGTCTCATCGCTCGAGGAGGCTCTTTCCGAAAAACCAAAGCGGCTCAAGGATGTACGGAAAATCATGATGAGACACGTGCTATTCGGCAAGGTCCTGCCCGCGTTCGTCGGATTCGATCGAGGGCCCTTCTTCTTCGGCGGCTCGCGCGCCACCGTCAATCAGGGGCAGTTCTTCCGCAACGCGGGGATGGATTCTTCCTTCTGCCCTTCGTTCAGGCTGGTGGCGGACATGGGAGACGACTCCGTCCATACGGCCTTCATAGGCGGCGCGAGCGACAGGCGCTTTTCCCGGTATTACGCGAACGATATCGAGAACTACCTGAGCGGCGCGTATCGGAAGCACTGAGGCCGGTCACGACGGCCATTTATCAGGATAACCCGCGATTGCGGATCCTCAGCGCGACCTAGCGCGCGCTCACGTCCCTCGCGGGCCCCTTCCCCGCGGTTTTCATGTCCGCATCGTTCTTCACCCTGCACGCGGCGACGTCCCGCTCCTCGCCAGCCTTCGGCTTGAGGAGAGCAGAGGCCACGGCGGCGAGGAACGTTCCCGGATAGACGCCCTTTATGATGTCCATGGAAGGTAGTGTAGCATGGAATGGGAGGGGCCCTCGCTCCGCCGCGAAACGGTCGCCGGTTCGGGACGGAGCCGCCCGGACGGCCCCGCGCCGTCCCCCCCGCCCGCCCCCGGCCCCGGGCCCCGCCCGCCGTCGTCGCGCCCCGGGC
>CAYNQK010000067.1:0-9849 GCA_964399285.1 uncultured Spirochaetales bacterium
GCGCCGGATTCGCGGGCCCGGACTGGTCAGGGCCTCCAGGCCCTGACCGGGCCGAGGCGGCCGTGACGACGATCAAGGAGATAGCCGAGCGCTCGGGGGTCGCCATCGGGACGGTGGACCGGGTCCTCCACGATCGCGGCCGCGTCTCGCCCGAGACCGCCGAGCGCGTCCGGCGCATCGCGAACGAGCTCGGCTTCAAGCCCAACCAGTTCGCGCGGAACCTCTCGACCTCGCGCGCCTGGCGGGTCGGCCTCGTCATGCCCCGGCCCGAGCAGGACGCGGGATATTGGCGCCTCCCCTTCTCCGGCGCTGAGTCCGCGGCCAAGGCCCTCCAGGCGTACCGCATAGGCCTCGAGCCCTCCTTCTTCGACCGCTACGATCCCGAATCCTTCAAGGCCGCCTACGCCCGGCTGTCCGGCGTAGACGCGGTCCTCGTGGCGCCCGTCCTCGGGCCGGAGGCCGCGGCGGCGATAGAGGCGAACCGGGAGACGCCCCACGTCGCCTTCGACACCGAGATCGAGCATCCCGCGGTGCGCTGCGTGATCCACCAGGACTCGTACCGGTCGGGACGCCTCGCGGGGCGGCTCGCGCGGCTCGCGCTCGGGGGGGAGGGGAGCGTCGCGGTCCTCGCGCCGGACGCTGACAACTTCCATATCGCCGAGCGGATCCGCGGGATCGCGGACGAGCTCGGGGGAGACATACCGGTGGCGAGGCATCCGCACGCGGACGAGCCCGGGGGATACGCGCGCGCGCTCCTCGGCGCCCTGCCGGGCGGGACGGGGCCGCGGGCCCTGGTGGTCGCGGACGCGACGACGGGGACGGCGGCGCGGGCGCTCCGCGGGACGGACGCGGCCGGCACGCGCCTCATCGGCTTCGACCTCATGGAGGAGGACGCGCCCTTTCTGGAATCCGGCGAGATAACCTTCCTCATCGCGCAGGCCCCGAGGCGCCAGGGCGAGCTCGGCCTCAGGCAGATCTTCCGCCTCCTCGTGCTGGACGAGGCCTGCGAGCGCGAGATCCGCGTCCCCATCGACGTGATCACGAGGGAGAACTACCCCGAGCACCTCGGCGCCTGAGCCGAGCGGCGCGGATACGCGAGGTAGGGCGCGATGACGCCGTTCCGCGGGGCCTTGGTCCCGTCGTAGATGATATTCACCACGGGTACGCCCGTCGTCTCCTCGATCTTGGCCGCGAGGGCCTCGGTGACGAGGGAGGGGCAGCAGAAGGCCGGGCTCGTGTGCACGAAGAGCGCGATGTCCGGGTAGGCGGCCGCGAGGCGCGCGGCCTTGAGGATGTTCTCGAAGGTCTCGCCCTCCTGCTCGAGGCGGAGGCCGAAGGGGGCGATGGCCTCCTCCACGCCGTCGGCGCGGTACTGGATCCCCGGCCCCAGGAATTCGCCGAAGATGTCCGTGCAGCCGCGCTCCATGATCTCGAGGGCCCCGAGGAGGGCGCGGAAGAGCGCGAAGCGCGGGATCCTGAGTCCGCGGATCCATCGCTTGAAGTGCGCGGAGGAGACGATCTTGGTGTACTCGGTGTAGGGGATGACGACGACCTCGCCTCCCTGCTCCTCGATGCACCGCGCGAGGTCCTGGTTCATCACGGGGTTGTCGCGGAGGTAGAGGTCGCCGAAGATCGCGGCCTTGGGCCTGCGGCCGCGGCTCTCGTCGCGGGGCACGGCCCGGAAGAGCGCGACCGCCTCCTCCGCCGCGCGCTTGAACGGCAGGCCGCCCTCGCAGGCGGACTCGAAGATGGCCATTGCCTTCCTCGCGGCCGCGTCCGTCATGCCCCGCACGCGCTCGTAGGGCCTGACGCGGTAGACGAGCTTATGGAGCATCCCGCCGAGGAGGAAGGAGAAGTAGGCGCGCGCGGTCATCGCCGGGCCTATCTCGATCATGGTGAGGTCGCCCACGTAGACGCCCGCGCGCTCCATGCCGCCGCCCTCGCGCTCGAGGAGGCTCTTGATGTACGCGGGGTACATCCCGATGTTGCAGGCCCAGAGGGCCTCGATCATCCACAGGACGGTCCGCGCGGGATCGAGCGACGATGCCCTGACCTCCCGCGCGAACTCGCTCGCGATGACGTTCACGGGGATGCACTGCCCGGCGTTCGTCTTGAGCCCCTCCGAGACCGTCTCGGGCGTCTCCTCGAGGACGCGCGCGTCTATGCCCTCCCTCCGCATGCTCGCGGCTATGAGCCGCATGGAGACGGGGTCCCACGCGGGCAGGAAGACGGCCTTCCCCCTGAGCTCGCGCTCGAAGGCCGAGGCGACGGGGAGGGCTGGCCTGGCGCGGGAGGAGACGCGCGCGCCGCGGGCGTGGTTCCTGAAGGAGCGCGCCGCCGCCTCGATCCGCGTCGCGTAGCCCACGTTGGAACCGTGCTCGTCGAGCTGGAGCACGAGGTAGGGCTTGCCCGCGCGGTCCAGGATGCGGGCGAGGTACTCCTGGATGAAGGAATCGGGCGCGCACTTGAACGAGGTGACGAGGACGGGATAGAGGCCCTCGGCCCCCGCGCAGTAATCGGCGGCGCGGAGGATGGCGGCAGCGTAGGACCAGTGGACGCGGTCCAGGAGGCGCTCGACCTCCTCGCCCGCGCTCTCGAGGGAGGCCGCGGGAAGCTCGTCCTGGTAATGCGCTTCGACGCCGAGCTCCGCGAAGAGCCTCGGTATCCCGCTATTCATGGACGCGGAGAGGACGGTGTACGGCCGGCCCAGGAGCACGACCGCGACGCCGGGGGCGGCGGGCGGCTTGAAGCGCGCTCGCAGCGCGGCGGCCGCGGATTCCCGCCGCTCGAGGGCCGCGTCGTAGGCGGCGCTCACGTCTCCTTGGCCGAAGAGGCTCCCGTAGAGCGGGGCGAGGGCCTTCCAGAGCTCGGCCTTGACCGCCTGGCGGTCGCTCGCGTCCTCGAAGAGGGGGCTCACCGCCTTGGCCGAGGCGCCCGTCCGTTCGAGGAGGGGCTTCACGAGGGCGGCGGAGTACTGGGTGTAGTAGCAGTACTTCCTCGTGCGGTCGCGTCGGCCGCTCTCCTTGCGCTCGAGGCGGATCGGAAGGAAGATCGCGTCGGCCTTCTCCGCGAGCCAGGCGACGTGGCCGTGGAAGGCCGCGATGGGCGCGCAGAACTCCGCCCCCGTCGCCTTCTTCCCGCGGGCGATGGGATCGGCGAGGCCGGAGGACGAGAGGACGGGCACGCCGAGATCGGCGAAGAAGCGTTTCCAGAATTCGGATTCCTCTACTCCCTGGAGCGCGTCGGGCAGGCCCATGACGGGCGGCCGAACGGCGCAGGAATCCTCCGCGCCCGCGTCAGGGCGAGCGCCAGCGACCGCGCGAGAAGTCGCGTCCGCGCGAGGAGTCGCGTCCGCGCGGGCATTCGCGTCGGCGTTCCGCTCATCGACGTCCCTGATCGCCGCCTTCCGCGCCGCGGCGAGGGGGTCGGCGGCGGACGCGCCCGGTCGCGGTTTCCCGTCCTCGCGCCCGCAGAGGTAGCCGAAGCACACGCGCTCGCCGCGGACCTCGAGCACGCGGATCCTGCAGTGGTTCCTGCAGAGCTCGCAGGTCTCGGTCGATTGGGGGATGTCCGCCTTCCAGAGACCGAGGCCGCGGAAGGCGGGCGACGCGGCCTTGACGGCGCCCTCCCTCAGCATGGTGAGCACGGAGCCGAGGGCCCCCGCGAGGTGGCACCAGGGCGAGACGCGGATGGGGAGGCCGAGGCGCGATTCGAAGGCGGCGACGAGGGCGGGATTGCGCGCGGTGGCGCCCTGGAAGCAGACGCGCTTCCCGATGGAGGCCTCGTCCGCGACCTTGAGGAGGTAGTTCTCCCTGACCGAGCAGAGCGCGGCCGCGAGGATGCTCTCCGTCCCGTAGTTTTCCGAGAGGTAGTAGTTGATGTCCCGTTCCATGAAGACCGTGCAGCGGTCAGAGGCGGGAGGCGCCTCGGCGCCCATCGCGCGGCGCGCGAAGTCCTCGAGCGGGACGCCGAGCTTCTGCGCCTGCTCCTCCAGGAAGGACCCCGTGCCCGCGGCGCAGACGGCGTTCATGCGGGAGAACGCGACGGACCCGTTCCGGAGCGTGGTGAACTTGGCGTCCTGGCCGCCGATCTCGAGGATGGTGTCCGTCTCGGGGTCGAGGGCGACGGCCGCGGCGGCGTGGGCGGTGATCTCGTCCAGCACGAGGTCCGCGCCGACGACCGCGCCGATGAACTTCCTCCCCGATCCGGTGGCCGCCGCTCCCCGCGCGTCGAACTCGGCGCCGCGCGCGGAGGCGAGCGCTTCGGCGGCCTCCATGAGGGCGCGCGTCGCCTCGAGCGGGCGGCCGGCGGTCCGCGTGTAGAAGCCCGCGAGGGGATTCCCCTCCATGTCGGTGAGCACGGCCTTCGTTGACGTCGAGCCTATGTCGATCCCGAAGAGGCATTCGATCCTTCCCGTGCCGAGGTCGGCGTAGCGCGTGACCTCGACGGCGGCCGGGGCGTCCGCGACGCTCGGCGAGAATGCGTAGGCCTCGAGGCCGCCGAAGTCCGGGTAGTCGGAGCGCAGGGGCGGGATGCGCTCCGAGCCCGTCCGCTCCGCTTTCGCCGCGGACGCAGGCCGCGCCCGCCGCTCCAGGGCGATGCCGTTCCTGATATCCGCCCATGCGAGGATGCCCGCGCCGATGGCCGGCAGGGCGGCGGAGACGGGCGGGCCGAACGGCGCGGCGCCCTGGGGGGCGGCCAGGGCGCGGAGGACTCCGCGGTTGAGGGCGACGCCGCCCGAGAGGAGGAGGGGGAGGGGCGGGGGATCCGAGAAGACCGTGTCGCAGATAGTGGCCGCGAGTCCGCGGCAGAGCCCCTCGCAGATCGCGTCGATCCCGTGGCCCTCCTGCTGGGCGTGGATGAGGTCGGTCTTGGCGAAGACCGAGCAGCGGGAGGCGATCCGCGGCGCCTCGGGGGACGCGGGATCCTCCATGCTTCGGAGGGCCCGCTCGCCGAGCTCGGCCGATCCCGGGAGCGAGAGCCTGCGCGCTTGTTGATCGAGGAAGCCCCCGGTGCCCGCGGCGCATGAGGAGTTGGCCTTGAGGTCGCGGTAGGAGCCGTCCTCGCCGAAGCGGACGAGGAAGAATCGCTCGGCGCCCACGTGGAGGATCGACCGCGCGCCGGGAAGGGCGGCGCGCGCCGCCTCGATGAGGCAGAGACGCGCGTCGTAGGAGGCGGCGCCCGCGCCCCGCTCGCCCAGGTCGCTCGTGCCCGCGACGAGGGCGCCCGGCCCCGCCTCCGAGCGCAGCGCCTCAAGGGCCTCCCCGATCCTGCCCGAGTGGACGCGCGAGGAGGCGCGGAGGAAACGGCCCTCCCTGTCGAAGTAGGCCGCGTGGGCGCTCACCGAGCCCGCGTCGAGCGCGACGAGGCCGATTCCGTCTCCGCTTTCTCCGCGGCTAGGCTCATGACTCATGGTTCCGCCTACCATAGAATGCCGCGAGGAGTTTGTCAAAGCCGCCGGGAACTGTCAGGCGCGCCGCTTGCCGCGGACGGGCCCCTTCGGTACTCTTGCCTCATGGCGCTTAAGGTCCTGTACATCGCCGAGATCGTGGGGAAGGCCGGGGTCTTCGCCGTGAAGAAAGTCCTCCCATCCCTGAGGCGCGAGCGGAAGATCGATTTCGTCCTCGCCGGGGGGGACGCCGTGACGGGCGGGGCCGGGCTCGGGCGGAACCACGCCATGTACCTCCGGAAGCTGGGCGTGGACGTCCTCCTCACGGGGGACTGCGCTTTCTACAAGAAGGACATCGTCGAGCACCTGGAGCGCTCCTCGGCCGCGCTCAGGCCCGCCAACTACCCGGCCGCGGCCCCCGGCAGGGGCTTCAAGTGCTACGAGACGGGATCGGGCAGGATCGGGGTGGCGGTCTTCCTGGGGCAGGCGGGATATCCGCGGACCCACCTCGAGAACCCCTTCATCATGAAGGACGCGGTCATCGATCGGCTCAGGCGGGACGCGAAGGCCGTTATCATCGACTTCCACGCCCCGGCCACGGCGGAGAAGCGGGCCTTCTTCGCCGCCTGCGATGGCGCGGTCTCGGCGGTCATCGGCTCCCACGCGAGGGTCGCCACCGCGGACGCTGTCGTCTCCGCGAGGGGAACGGCCACCGTGACGGACGCCGGGCGCACGGGATCGATGGACTCCGTGGGCGGGCTCGAGCCTAAGGCGCGTATCGGGGAATACCTGACCCAGATCCCCGATTGGTCCAGGGACGCGTGGGCCAGGACGGAATTCAACGCGATCCTCCTGGAGATCGACGACGAGGGCCGGACCGTTTCCATGGAACGGATCACGAGGCCGGTGGAGGTGCCGCATGAGGAAATCGGGGATCGTGACGGGGCGGACGCGGACGCGGCTCAGGATCAGGCTTGACGCCGAAACCCTTCCGCCCGCGTCCTGCGGGGCCGTCAAGGACTTAGGGAGCGAGAAGCCCGTCTCCTGCGCCTCCTGCTCGTCGGGCTGCGGCTCGGCGTCCGCGCCGGGCGGCCGCGTGCTCGAGCTTCCCGTGCGCGATCCCGGCGCCTTCTTCGACGGCGACCGCGTCTCGGTCGAGATGAGGGCCGGAGGGGCCGCGCTCGGCCTCCTCCTCAAGGTCGGCCTCCCGCTCGCCCTGGCCATCGGCGCTTCCTTTCTCCTCCGCGCTCCCCGATGGCCCCTCGCCTTCCTCGTGGCCGTTCCCGCGTTCGCCGCGGCCGCTTTCGGGATCTCGCTCTTAATGACGCGGCTCGGCGTCGAGCCGGGATTGACCGTTGTCCGCGCCGGGCCCGGGGTTTGATTGGCGTTTTCAGTCCGGATTGAGTATCATAATACTTGACGCGCGAGAGCTTCGTTACTTTTCAAAAGAACGGCATCCCCTTCCGATCCTTCCGGAACGCCCCGAACGGGCGCCCGAGGCGGGGAATTAACCCGAATAGCCGATAATAGGATTTCAATCCGTCTTTCCATGCATATACTTGGAAAGAGCGGGTGCATGCCCCTTGCCCGGGCATTCCGGAGGAGGACACGATGCTGACGCGCTCTAGGATTCTCGCCCTCGGCCTAGCCTTCATAGCCGCTTTCGCGGCGATTCCGCCGCTCTTCGCCGGAGGCGAGGGGACCAAGCAGAACGCGGACGGCTTGGAGAACTGGACCACCACGGTCGACCTCCAGGGAAAGAAAGCGGGAAAGTACAACATCCTCATCACCGGACGGGACCGGGCGGGCAACTACAGCTTCGCCGGGCCCATCAACATTTACGTCGATCCCAACTCCGACCTCCCCGTCGTGAGCATCACCAATCCCGTCCCCCTCATGCGCGTGGGCGGCGACCTCAACGTGGTGGGCACCTGCGTGGACGACGACGCGGTCGACTACGTGGAGGTGCGCATCGACGGCGAGGAGTGGATCAGGGCCGAGGGCAAGGAGGACTGGTCCTACTACCTCTCCGGCAAGACCCTCCCCGACGGGCGCCACACGGTGGCGGTCCGCGGCGTCGACATTAACGGCAAAGCGGGCAAGGAGCGTTCGGTCCAATTCGACCTCGACCGGAACAAGCCTTATTCCCTCGTCGATTCCCACGCGGCCGGCGTCCTCGTATCCGGAAAGGTCAAGCTCGCGGGCGTCACGCAGGACGCGAACGGCGTGAACCAGCTCTTCTACTCCACCGACAACGGGGCGACCTTCGAGAAGCTCTCCTTCAGCCCCACCAAGGCCAAGGACGGCTTCACCTTCGAGTTCCAGCTCGACACGTCGAAGCGCGAGGACGGCCCCTTCGTGATCTGGTTCAAGAGCGTGGACCGCACGGGCTCCACGGGCATCTCCCCCTTCCTCCTCTTCGTCGACAACACCAAGCCCGTCGTGGAGCTCCTCTCGCCTAAGGAGGACGCCGCGGTGAACGGCTCCTTCCAGGCTGCCTTCAGGGCGCAGGACACCGTGGGCCTCACCGAGATCTCGTGGAAGTTCGGCTCCGACCAGTCCGGGACGCTCGAGTTCCATCCGGGCAACCCCTTCTTCTCGGTCAAGCTCAAGGCCCCCGCCGGCAAGTCCGAGAAGGTGCCCTTCGTCGTCACGGCCAAGGACAACGCGGGCAACGTCACGGCGATGAGCGCGCCCATCAAGGTGGACAACGCCGCGGACCTCCCCGTCGTGACCCTCGCGAGCCCGGCCGCGAACGCGGCCTCCTCGGGAAGGCTCAGGATATCGGGCAAGGCGCGCGACGACGACGGCGTGTCCGCCGTCAGGTACCGGATCGACGCGGGCCAGGCCGTCGACGTCCCGAGCACGGGCTCCTTCGCCTTCGACCTCGAGGGCGTCGCCGTCGGTAAGCACGCCGTCTCCGTGAGCGCCGTGGACATCGAGGGCCGCGAGGGCCTGCCCGTGAAGGTCGAATTCACCGAGAGCGGCACGCCGCCCGTGATCGCGTTCCGGTCGCTCACCCAGGCGGGGCCGGACAAGAAGGCGTCCACCGAGCCCTTCCGCGCCGGCATGGAGGCCGTGCCCGGAACGGGCACCGCCATCCTCGGCGCCGTGACCACCAAGGCCAAGATCGCGAAGCTTTCCTACGAGCTCTCCGGCGGCGGAACGGGTTCCCTGTCCGTGGCCAAGACCCAGGACGACGTGGCCTTCGCCATACCCCTGCCGCCCGCCGGCCCCTACGGCCTCATGGAGGTGGGCCTCACCGCGGTGGACGAATTCGGACGCGAATCCAAGGCCCGCACCCTCGTCTATCTCACCGACCTCTCCTCCATCCGTCGCGAGCCAGCTTTCGACCTCGCCGATCCCCGCGCCCGCGAGGACGGCCGCGTGGTCATGGGCATGGACAAGCCCGTCGAGCTCTGCTTCGTGGGCGAGGAGATCGAGGACGCCGTCCTTTCCCCCGCGAGCTCCGTGGTCGCCCTCGAGCGCGACGGCTCCGTCCTCACGATCCGCGCGCTCAAGGAGGGGGCCACCGCTCCCACCTCCATCAAGGTCACGACGGCCAAGCGGCACTCCTTCAGCTCCAAGGCCTGGACCTTCGTCACGGACGACAAGCCCCCGCAGCCCGCCATCGATTCGCCCGCTCAGGGCGGGGTCTTCTCCTCGTCCTTCGCCGTGAAGGGCTCGGCCTCCGACGGCAACGGCATCGCCTCCGTCACGTACCGGGTCTGGCCCTCGGGCGAGAAGATCGCCGTGAAGGGCGGCGGGACAGCCTTCGAATTCCGCCCTGACTTCGCCTCCCTCCCCGAGGGGCCGATCTTCATCGAGGTCGAGGCCCTCGACAGCGCGGGCAATCCGGGATCGATCATCCTCGCCCTCGCCAAGGACACCACCGCGCCCTCGCTCCAGACCCTCACCCCCGTGGAGGCCGTCGACGCGGCCGTCACCGTGGCCGGCGTCGCGCGCGATCCATCCGGCGTGGCTTCCGTGGAATTCGCCGAGAACGGGACGAGCTTCGAGCCCCTTTCCGAGGAGGGCTTCTTCAGCCACTCGTACAATCCCGTCCAGAGCCCCAACGCCAAGTACCGGCTCACGGACAAGGCGGGCAACAAGGCGATCGCCGACGTGCCGCACTTCCTCAATCCGGCGCCCCTCGTGAAACCCCCGAAGGGGCCGGCCATCACCATCCTCTCGCCCCTGCCCAACTCCCAGGCGGGCGCCGACGTCTACGCGTCCGTGCGCATCGTCTCGGACGCCGGGCTCGCCTCGGCCAGCTGGACCTTCGACGCGCAGAAGGGGACGCTCGATCCCGCCGCCGGACCCGTGTGGGTCCTCAAGCTCCCCGCCGCGGGGATCAAGGCCAAGAGCGCCGTCTTCAAGGTGCAGGCCACCGACGTCTCCAAAGGCACGACCGCCGCGCAGTCGACCGTCGTCGTCTCGCAGGCGGCCCTCGCGCCCGC
>CAYNQK010000067.1:9949-16074 GCA_964399285.1 uncultured Spirochaetales bacterium
TCCTACGCGATCGACGCGGGGGCCTTCGCCCAGGTCCAGGGATCGGTCGCCGGCGCCCTCGTCCAGGGGCTCGGGCCGGGAACGCATACCCTCTCCGTGAAGGCCGTCGCCGCCTCGGGCGTCGAGTCCGCCGTCGTGAAGCGGACCTTCCGGGTGAGCGGGAACGGGCCGAGCGTCTCGGCCTCCCTCGCGTCCGGCAAGGAAGCGCCCAGGCCCCTGAGGCCCGGCATGGCCTTCACCGCGCGCGACGCGAGGCTCTCGGGCTCCGCATCCTTCCCCAACGGCATCGGCTCCCTCTCGGCCAAGCTCGAGTCCGGCGCTGACCTGAAGCCGACTCTCAAGAAGATTTCCGCCACCGAGGCTTCCTTCGAGACGCTCCTTCCCGCCGGGCTTCCCTACGACCGCGTCGGGATCGTCGTGACGGCCAAGGACGCCCTCGGCGTGGAGACGACCGAGAACCTCTTCTTCCACAACGTCGCGCCCGCCGCGACGGCTTCCAAGGAAGAGGGAATCCGCGCGCTCGATGAGCGCATCCTCGACGGCAGCCCGATGCGCGTCGTGCTCGGGACCGAGCCCCTCACCATGCGGTTCACGGGAAGACCCATAGCCTCGGTGGCCACCTCGCCCGACGCGTCCGCCATCGCCAAGGTATCCTTCGACGGATCCCTCGTCGTCGTCGAGCCCGCTTCCGAGGGCGCGAGCGTCCCCGCCAGGATCGTCGTGAAGACCGTCGACGGCGACTCCTACGAGTGGGGCCCCGCCGTGTTCTTCGTCGATTCGGGACCGCCTTCGCTCGAGATCGCCAAGCCCGAGAGCGACCAGTGGTTCAAGACCTCCATCCCCGTCGCCCTCAAGGCCTCCGATCCCAACGGGATCGCCGCCGTGGAATGGAGCCTGGACGGTCAGTCCTGGAACGCGATCCCGCTCAAGGCCGACGGCACCGCCGACGCCGTCATCCAGATCGATTCCGCGCCCGACGGCGCCCTCGCGCTCGAGATACGCGCGACCGACAAGGCGGGCAAGTCGACCCTGATCGTGCGCGGCGCGAACAAGGACACGGCGCCGCCCACGGGCGGCGTGACCGCGCCCGCCACGAGCGAGCACGTCAACGGCTTCATCACCGTCGCCTCCGGATTCGCCGACCCGGACGGCTCGCTCGATAGGCTCGAGTTCTCGGCCGACGGCAAGGCCTGGGAGGCCTTCGAATCCTTCGCCTTCGCATCGCGCGACATCGAGCTCTCCACCGTGGGCAACGATCCCAAGCGGGTCATGTTCCGGGCGACGGACAAGGCGGGCAACGCCACCGTGGCGACGCCCGACGTCGCCATAGACGGCGAGCTCGACCTCCCCGTGGTGAGGATACAGCTCCCCGAGGAGAACGAGGTCCTCCGCGCCGACTTCGAGATATCCGGCGTCGTCACCGACGACGACGGCATCGGCGGCGTCTACTACAAGCTCGACGGCGGCCCCGAGGTGGAGCTCAAGCTCGAGGGCGGCTACTCCTTCTCCATCCCGATAGCGCTCCTCGACACGACGGACAACGAGCATTCAGTGGAGATGTACGCCAAGGACATCTACGGAGTCGCCGGCCCCAGGGTCACGCGCAAGTACCGCGTCTCCAAGGCCGAGCCCGTCGCGAGCCTCGAGAACCCGCCCATAGAGACCACCGTGAAGGGCGTCATAGAGATCCAGGGCACGTCGAGCGACGCGAACGGCATCGACCGCGTGAAGCTTTCGGTCGACAACTCCAACACCTACGAGCTCGTCGACGGGACCGAGAAGTGGAAATACCGCTTCGACACCCGGGCCCTCGCCGACGGCCTCCACTCCCTCTACGTGCGGCCGGTGGACAAGTACGAGACCGAGGGATTCTTCGCGAGCCTCATCAACATCGACAACACGGACCCGCAGATCATCCTGGACCAGCCCGCGGACGGCTCCGAGGCCTCCGGGACGCTCAATCTCTCCGGCCGCGTCTACGACGCCGTGAGCGTGAAGTCCGTTCTCCTCGAATTCAACAGGATCGGCTCCGGCGCGTCCGCGCCCGCAGGGGCGGCGCCGCAGGGGAAGACCAGCCTGGCGTTGGACCTCGGCCTCGACGTCATCATCACCCGCGGCATCGACATCAACGAGCTCGCGGACGGCGTGTACAACCTCCGCATCCGCGTCCTCGACAAGGCCGACAACTACGCTATGGCGACCCGCACCGTGACCGTCGTCAGGCAGCAGAAGGCGGACGCGGTCGACCTCATGTACCCGCTCAAGGGCGAGTCGATCACCGGCTTCTTCTCCGTGCAGGGCAGGGCCAGGACCGAGAAGCCCGTGGCCGCCGCCAAGATCATCGTGGACGGCGCCGAGATCGGCGAAGCGCCGATCAACGAAGACGGTTTCTTCAGCCTCCAGGTGGATCCCTCCGTCGTCGCCGACGGCGACCGTTCGCTCGTCGCCAGGATCGTCAACGAGAAGGGCGAGACCGTCTCTTCCGCGATCGTGCCAGTCTCGTACGCGAGGAACGGCCCGTGGATCTCCGTGGACAACTACAAGTTCGGCGACTACCTGCCGTACCGGCCCTACCTCGAGGGCCGCGCGGGCTGGTACGACGAGGGCCTCGAATCGGCCGACAAGGCGACGCGGGCCAAGGCGCAGAAGGACAGGCAGGTCGAGTCCGTCGAGCTCTCCTTCGACAACGGGCGCACCTTCCTCAAGGCCAAGGGCGGGGAGAAGTGGCGCTTCAGGATGGAGACCCAGGAGTATCCTGAGGGCGCCCAGTACATCGTCATCAAGGCCGTCTTCGCCGACGGGACCAAGACCATCGTCCGCACCACCTTCAACCTCGACAAGACCTCGCCCAAGGTGACCCTCCTCGCGCCGCGGGAGAACGAGCGGATCAACGACAAGGTGAGCCTCATCGGAACCGCCTCGGACGAGACCAAGCTCGGCGTGGTCGAGACCATCCTCAGGCCCGGCGACAAGGCCGGATACGAGGTGCCGGCCTTCATCAAGGGCCTCTTCCTCGACGGGCACGGCTTCGGTGCCACGTACTACGAGGTGGGCGCGGGGCTCAACTTCATCACGGACGATATCAAGCTCATGGGATTCTACGGGCAAGGCATGGAGAACATGCGCTACGGCGGCACGGTGTTCGGAGGGAAGCTCATCGCCAACCTCGCGTACCTGCCCTTCGGGTTCCTCCTCGGTCCGGACTTCGATTGGCTCTCCGCCAACCTGGCCGTGGGCGCCAACTTCACCTACTTCACGGAGACCCAGTCGGGCGAGGGCCTCATGCTCGCGGC
Source organism: uncultured Spirochaetales bacterium (assembly GCA_964399285.1). GTDB lineage: Bacteria > Spirochaetota > Spirochaetia > Treponematales > JBGSOB01 > CAYNQK01. The sequence goes on from CAYNQK010000067.1 coordinate 13,243, forward strand.
GATCATCGCCCAGCTCGAATTCCCCGTGGTCACCCTCTCCAAGTTCAAGTTCTTCAGGAAGCATTCGTTCTACGGGGAGTTCCAGCTCTGGATCGTGCCCTCGGACGTGGCCCAGGCGGGAGGCTTCATTCCCAAGGTCGGATTCGGCGTGCGCTCCGCGATATTCTAGGCCCATGCCCCGATCCGGAAAACGCGGCCCCGGCGGTAACCCGCCGGGGCTTTTCATTCAAGGCTCCCTCGGCTTTCCCGCGGACGCGCCCGCCTCCTCGACCGGAGGCCTCGAAGGCGTCTGCGGACTGGACGAGGCCGGGCGCGGGCCGCTCGCGGGGCCCGTGTGCGCCGCGGCGGTGATCCTGCCTCCCGGCTTCCCTGAGGATATCCTCGACGACTCGAAGCGGCTCAACGCGGCGAGGCGGGAGGCCGCCTTCGAACGCATCGTGGCCGAGGCGCGCTGGGGCATCGGCTGGGCCGGACCGTCCGAGATCGATCGGTACAACATCCTCCAGGCGAGCCTTCTCGCCATGCGGAGAGCCTTCGCGGACCTCCTCTCCGATGGCCTCCCGCCGCCTCCGCGCGCCATCGTCGACGGCAACAAGGATCCCGGCCTCGGCGTGCCGACCGCCGCGAAGCCCAAAGCCGACGCGATCTATCCTCCCGTCATGGCCGCCTCCATCATCGCGAAGACCGCCCGCGACGCCGACATGGTCCGCTGGTCGCGGATCTATCCCGGATATGGCTACGAGATCCACAAGGGCTACCCCACCGAGGCCCATCGCGCAGCCGTCGCCCGCCTGGGGCCGAGCCCCATACAGAGGATGAGCTTCAAGTGTTGAATAGGAAGGCCGAGCCATGAAGCGTCGTTCATTCCGGATCGCCCTCGTATCCGCGCTCAGCCTCTCCGTCGCCGCCTCCGTCGTCGCGCAGTCGCCCATCATCGCGAAGGACGGCATCGCCGCGCTATCGTCGAAACGCTACAACATCCAGATCGTCCTCACAGACGATCCTTCCGCGGCCATCGCGGAGTGGAACAACCCCGGGGCGCACGGGGTTCCCGGCTTCTCGTCGGTGAAGGCGCTGAAGCGCGGCGTCACGACGTCTCCCCTCATCCTCATCAACGTTGTGGGCGGCGCGTACGCGAGCGTCAGGTACGACGCCTTCCTGGAGAAGCCCGACGGGACGATCTCCGCGAACAAGGGAGAGAACCTCGTCGTCATCGAGGGCGAGTCCGACGGAACGCAGATCTTCCTCGCGCGGCAGATCTGGGACTGGACCATGGACGAATCCGACGAGCCCGGCGCCTACGCGATCATCGTACGGATCCATGACGACAAGGGCTACCGGCAGGAGGTGAGGTTCCCGCTCGTCTTGGGTGACTCAGTCCGTTAATTGGACTCGGGTCATGGAATGAGCGTATGTCATGGGGGCGGCGCCTTTCCGGTTATTTCCTTGACCCCCGACATGAAGAGCGCGAGGTTCTCGGGCGAGTCGGGAACCGATGCGGCCAAGGTCGAGGGGATCTTGGTGCGCTGGGCGAGCTTGATTTTACCGGGCAGGCCGAGCTCATCATCCACGAATTCGTAGAAATCGAGAATTTTTTGACCCATGGTTTCACTCCTTTCCCGACTCGGCTCCGTACAGCGGCGCGATCGCCTCGAGGACCATTTCGGCCTCTTTGCCGAAAGCTCCGGGCGGCTGAATGAGCCATCCGCACTCCGCATCGCCTTTTCCGACGCAGCGGGGTTCGATGGCGAGCAAGGGCGAACCGAAGAAAGCCGTGCACCAGCCGGATGCGTAGCCCATCAGGGTCCAGCAAACCGGATCCGGCGAGGTTTCGAAGCACGATAGGTGCTGCTCGGCCTCCCAGGAGTTCGTCCAGGTTCCGGTGAAATAAAATTCGCCCGTCGCGCGTTCGAACTTTATTTCCTTGGGCGTGGCTTTGACGATGCCTTCCCATGTGTGAATTACCGGACCCGAGGCCAGGAGGTCCATCTCGCTGTCGAAGGAGTATTTCTTCTTCATTTGCGTGAAATCGCTGTAGCCGTTGGAGTAGCCGAATTTCAGGAAGGTCTCGCGCGCCTTTTCGATGCCCATCTCTTTCACGAGGGTCATCCGGAGCAGGCCGAGCGCGCTTGCGTCCATGATTACGATGCGATTATTGCGAAAGGTCGCAATACCGGTCTCCGCGTTGAGGAGCATTTCTTTTTGGAGATTGAAATCGGTAGCCTTCACGTTCATCCTCCTTCTTGGTTTTATGCCGGTTCAAGCGCCCCTGAACTGTCATCCAAGCGGAAAATGTCATGTTGCGCTGCGTTCGTCCAAAACCATCGACATGAGATGCTTTCCGTCTTGGAGACCCGCCTCACTATTTTTCCCCGGTATAGCCGCTTTTAAAGATTATTTTGAATTGTCGTATAGATAAGGAGTTGAATGGAACTGGCTTTTCGTGCGTCGAAAGGCGCTCGTTCCGCCCGCCTCCGCTTATTTTCCGTCATCTCGCTGAAACGCCGATCATCATTCGCTCCCGGCCATGCGAAGCGGCTAAAGCTTCGTTCCCGTTCGGACCATTGTCAAGCGAAAGATCGATTCATTCGGAGGGCGATTCTCCGCATCCATGGCATAGGCCTGACGCCAAATCCTTGATCTCCGACAACCATAGCGAAGGGAAACGAATCCCCGTCCAGAAAAGTGTGGGGGTAGCGGAAGACCCCGGAGGCGCTCCTTGATGTGCGAGCCGAAGGCGAGAGCGCGGCTCCTTGAGACGCGCTTCACGATCCACAACCGCGCCGAGGAGTCTGGAGACTTTATGATTGCCCCGAGTGACAAAAAGCGGGT
>CAYNQK010000068.1:0-15744 GCA_964399285.1 uncultured Spirochaetales bacterium
TACCAGGAATATCTACCTCAATCGTTGGGAAATTACCTGAGGTACCACTTAGTCGGATCTTTATGATTCCTCCTCCGGGGAGTTCTACCATTCTTCCAGGGAAGGTCGTTCCAGTTATCGGCCTCCCGCCTGCGGCAAGTTCATCAAACAGTGTGGCTGCATCGTCAGCTGATCCATGCAATATTCGAATTCTACTACTTGTCCCGGCTTCACCTATCAGTCTGCCGCCTGGACGGAGTATGTTCTCAGCAGTTCTTAGCCCCCTCCCAGCGGCTACCTCCGAAGCAAAAATGGCCCCTCCTACGCCGGCCGTCCTTAATCCATTGACTTCTGCTGCTTGTCTCCCAACACGGGACAGAGCTCGAGATCCGCACCTTCATAATATTTCTTCTGACGGGGACAGAGCTAGCTTCAGAAAAATAGTACCACATTTGAAGCACGATTGGAATTCACCCTGAATTCCCTACATGCACTATCCTCGGGTAATCCTACAGGGATTACGGTATCATGTCATCTCACGGGTGAATCATAAGCACATGCTCCTCCAGTCGTCGAGAATGAAAGAATTGTTTATCGAGGTAATTTCAAGAGCAAAAAAGAAATATGAATTTCCCCTGGACAATTTCGTCATCATGGGTAACACTTCCACTTTCTGATAAAACCCGGAAGGCATGAATCACTGTCAAAAATAATGCAGTGGATCTTAAGCGTATTTGCAATGGCATACAATCGCCTCACAGGCTCATGGGGTCATTTCTGGGGCGATCGTTTCTTCTCGAGAGTAATTCGGTCTTTACATGAATATATGCAAGTATTCGAGTACATCGAAGAAAATCCCGTAGAGGCATGCCTTACTCCAAAGAAGGAACAGTGGGAATATTCAGGTGGCTATTTCCGGCGCACAAGAAATGATGCGTTCTTGACTTCATTGCCATCCTGGCTTCTAGCGCTGTTTCCGAACCATCTACCCTTATTATTGAACTGATAAATGATCGATAAGCTTTATTCCTCTGACCATCTTTTACTTCACTCTTATTAATTAAAAGCCCAGGGGCCTCCTCGCCCCTGGGCTTACTCTCCTCTCTATCTCCTCTCTATCTCCCCCCTCTCACGTCTCTCTTCTCTTATACTCCGTATGCAATAGCTCGTGTGAGAGATGACCCAAAGGTTCTTTGAGGAATTCCTTGTATAGCGCCTGCACCGCCTCGTTCTCGTGGGACTTGCGCACTGGCAAGCGCTTATCCTCCATATACACCGCGTTCTGCCTGAGTTTTCGCTTGGCCGTGTCCGTGAGTACGGGCTGTCCACCGCCGCCAATGCAACCGCCGGGGCAGGACATGATCTCGATGAAAGCGTAAGGGCTCTTCCCCGCCTGGATCTCGTCCAATACCGAGCGCGCGTTCTTGAGGGTGTGCGCCACGGCGAACTTGGCTTTGGTGCCGCTCAAGTCGAGCTCCACGGCCTTGATGCCGTCGAGCCCGCGGATGGGATCGATCTCGAGCGTGGGGATGGGCTTCCCGGTAACGAGCTCGTAAGCGGTGCGCGCGGCCGCTTCCATGACGCCGCCCGTAGTTCCGAAGATGGTCGCCGCTCCGGTGGACCTGCCCAGGGGATCGTCGAAGTCCTCCTCGGGGAGCGTCGAGAAGTCGAGGCCGGCTCGGCGCACCATGCGAGCGAGCTCCCTCGTGGTGAGGGCCACGTCAACATCGTAAAAGGCCTTCCCCGCGCGCCCCTTCTCCTTCCACCACGCGAAGGCGTCCTGCATCTCGGGGCGCTTGGCCTCGTGCTTCTTGGCAGTACAGGGCATGATGGAGACGACCATGATCTTTTCGGGATCGATGCCCTGCTTCTCTGCCCACCAGGACTTGGCGAGGGCGCCGAACATCTGCTGGGGGCTCTTGCAGGTGGAGAGGTGCGGAAGGAGCTTGGGATAGAAGGTTTCTATGAAGTTGATCCAGCCGGGGGAGCAGGAGGTGAGCATGGGGAGGACGCCGCCCTTGGTGAGGCGCTTTATGAGCTCGCTCCCCTCCTCCATGATGGTGAGGTCTGCGGTGAACTGCGTGTCGAACACCCGGTCGAATCCTAAGCGCCTGAGGGCCGCAGCCATCTTCCCGGTCACGAGGGAGCCGGGCGCCATGCCCAGGGCCTCGCCCAGGCTCATGCGAATTGCGGGAGCGGTCTGGACGACCACCACCTTGTCGGGGTCGGCTATGGCCTTGAAGACCTCCTCGGTCTCGTCGCGTTCGGTGAGGGCCCCGGTGGGGCACACCAGGGTGCACTGCCCGCAGGAGACGCAGACCGACTTGGAGAGGGCCGCGTTCATGAAGGGCGCCACGCGGGTCCTGAGACCCCGGCCGGTGAAGTCGATGGCGGAGACGCCCTGGACCTCGCGGCAAACGGATACGCATCTTCCGCAGAGCACGCACTTGTCGTTGTCGCGGATGATGGCGGCGCCGACTTCATCGATCGCGCTCGTCTTTTTGACGCGCGGGAAGGGCTTTTTCCTGATGCCCATCTGCTCGGCAAGAGCCTGGAGCTCGCAGGACTGGTTGCGGAGGCAGGAGAGGCAGTCGTCGGGGTGGTTCGCGAGGAGGAGCTCGATCACGGTCTTCCGCGATTCGAGAACGCGGGCGCTCCGCGTGTGGACCACCATGCCGGGCGTCGCGGCCTGGACGCAGGAGCGGAGGAGGGACTTCGCTCCGTCGACCTCCACCACGCATACCCCGCATGAGGCGTTCTTCGCCACGCCCTCGAGCATGCAGAGGCTCGGCACCTTCACGCCCGCCGCGGCGCAGGCCTCCATGATGGTGGAGCCCTCCTTCACCTGGGCGTTCATTCCGTCTATCGTCAAGGAAATCATTTTCCCTTCCATCCTTTCTTCTCCTCTGGATCGGGAAGGCGAACGCGCCTTCTCGATCCTACATCTATCAACGCGATTCCGTAGGAAGCCGACAGGCTACCGAGGAATCGCTAGACGAGTCATGCGCGATCTTCGCGGTCGCGCACGGCTCGTCACCGCCAGGGCGAGCGGGCGTCCTTGCGGACGTCGCAGCGGAGACAGCGGGCGGCCTCGGACGCCGCCTGGTCGCCCGAATACCCGAGCGCTATCTCGATGAAGTTCCCCCTTCTCGACTCGGGCGGGATCTGCTTGGACTTGTTCATCCGCCCCTTCACGGGCTCGAGGGGAACGTCCATCGAATAGGAGTAGTCGTGGAAGAGGCTCGCGAACCGCTCCTGGCCGGTGAGGGCCTTGTCGATCTCGCGCGCGGCGGTCTTGGCCTGGCCCATGGCCTCCGCGGCGGTGGCGGGCCCGGTCACGGCGTCGCCCGCGGCCCATACGTTGGGTAAGCCCGCGCCGAGGGTGAAGGGATCGGCGTCCACGCGCCCGTCCTTGGCGATCCTGAGGCCCGCGTTTCCGAAGGCCTCGGCGTCCACGCGCTCGCCGACGGCCACGATGACGTCGTCGCAGGGAATCTCGATCGTCTTGCCGGAGGGCTCGGGAGCGGGGCGGCCGGAACGGTCCATCGCTCCGGGCTTCATCACCTGGAAGCGCACGCCGGAAACCTTCCCGTCCTTGCCCGCGAGGATCTCCTCGGGGGCGAGCATGTACTTGAACTCGATCCCCTCCTCCTCTGCGCCGAGGATCTCGGCGGCGTTGGCGGGGAGATCGGCTCTCGTGCGGCGGTACGCGACGGTGACTTCCTTCTCCAGGCGGAGGAGGCTCCGCGCGGCGTCGATGGCAACGTTGCCGCCGCCTATGACGATGATCCGCTTCCCGGTGGCGGGGGCCTTCCCCGCGCCGAAGGCGTCGAGCCACTCGTAGCCGGGATGGACGCCCTTGAGCTGGTCGCCCTTGATGCCGAGGGGCCGATCGCCCTCCGCGCCGACGGCAACGAGGACGGCGTCGTTCTGCTTGGCGAGGCTCTCGAGCTTCAAGTCCTTGCCCACGCGCACCCCGAAGACGAAATGCACCCCGAGCCGCTTCCAGAGCTCGAGTTCCTTGTCCAGGACGTCCTTGGGGAGGCGGTAGGAGGGGATGCCGTAGCGGAGGATGCCCCCCGCCTTGTCGTGCGCGTCGTAGATGGTGACGTCGTGTCCCAGGCGCTGGAGGTAGTAGCCCGCCGCGAGGCCCGCGGGCCCCGCGCCGACGATGGCGACCTTTTTCCCGGTCGGCTCAGCGCGCTCCTTGACGAGGCGGGTCCAGACGGCTTTCTCGCGGTTCATCTTGTACATGGTGTCCGCGAGGTAGCGGTGGATCTCCCCCTGGTGCACTGGGTCGTCGAGGTTCTCCCGCCTGCAGCGCATCTGGCAGTGGAAGTGGCAGATGCGGCCGATCGTTCCCGGGAGGGGATTGTCGCGGACGGTGAGCTCGAAGGCGTCCTCGATCCTCCCCTCCTGGAGGAGAGCGAGGTAGCCGGGGATGTTCATATGCATGGGGCAGGAATTCTCGCAGAGGGCAGAATAGAGCCCCTCGCAGACGCCCGCCTCGCAGCGCTTATCCCGGATGTGCCTCATGTATTCCTCGCGGAAATACTTGAGGGTGGTCAATATCGGATTGGCCGCGGTCTGGCCCAGGGCGCAGAGCGCCGAGTCCTTGATGACCCGCGCGAGGCGCTCGAGCTCGTCCAGGTCGGACTCCTCCGCCTCCCCGCGCGACACCTCCTCGAGGATGCGGAGCATCTGGGAGAGGCCTTCCCTGCAGGGCGTGCACTTGCCGCAGGACTCGGCGGCGGTGAAGCCGATGAAGTATCGGGCCACGTCCACCATGCAGTTGTCCTTGTCCATGACCACCATGCCGCCCGAGCCCATGATGGCCCCGATCTCGGCGAGGGACTCGTAGTCGACTTTGGAAGCGAACATGTCGGCGGGGATGCAGCCGCCCGAGGGCCCTCCGGTCTGGACCGCCCTGATCTTCTTATTTGGGCCCGCGCCGCCGCCCATCCCGTAGACGATCCTATCCAGGGGCGTCCCGAGGGGGAGCTCCACGAGCCCCGTGTTGCGCACCTTGCCCACGAGGGAGAAGACCTTGGTGCCCGCGCTCTTCCCCGCGCCGATCCCGGCGAACCAGGAACCGCCTTTCACGATGATGACGGGGACGTTGCACCAGGTCTCCACGTTGTTTATGTTCGACGGGAGGCCGAGGTAGCCGCGCTGCGCGGGGAATGGAGGCCGCGGCAGGGGCCGCCCCGCCTTGCCCTCGGCGCTCGCGATGAGGGCCGTCTCCTCGCCGCAGACGAAGGCGCCCGCGCCCTTCACGAGCTCGAGGTCGAAGGAGAAGCCCGTTCCCAGGATGTCCTTCCCCAGGAGGCCCGCAGCGCGGGCGTCCTCGATGGCCTTGTGGAGACGCTCCACGGCCAGGGGATACTCCGCGCGGAGGTACACGAAGCCGCTCGTCGCGCCCATCGCGTAGGCGCCCAGGATCATCCCCTCCACGAGCATGTGGGGATCGGACTCGATCTCGTTGCGGTTCATGTAGGCGCCGGGATCGCCCTCGTCCGCGTTGCAGATCACGAACTTCCTGTCGCCCGGGCTCTTCCGCATGAGCTCCCACTTGCGCGCGGTGGGGAAGCCCGCGCCGCCCCGTCCTCGGAGGTTGGAAGCGGCCACCTCGGAGATGACTTCCTCCGGCTTCATGGAGCTGAGCGCCTTCACGAGGGCCGAATAGCCGCCCACGGCGACGTAGTCCTCGATGCTCTCGGGATCGATGAAGCCCGCGTCCCTGAGGACGACCTTTTTCTGTCCCAGGAAGAAGGGCACGAGGTCCCACTCGCGGACGTCGGGGTAGCCCTTTCCGAACTCGCGCGATGAGGTGATGAAGTCCCATTTCTCGATCTTGGCGAGCGCCTTCTTGGACGCCTTGTCGAAAGCGTCGTCGCTCTCGAGGGCCGCGGCGAGCTTGGCCGCGCCCTTGGCCTGGACTTCGGTGAAGAGGAGGGCCGGCTTCCCGGGCCGGTAGAGGATGACGGCGGGCTCGGTGGCGCAGAAGCCGAAGCATCCGGCCCTGCGGGCGGGCGCTCCCGCGGCGACGAGGGCGTCGAAGACCTCCTGCGCGCCGTTCCCCATTCCGCAGGTGCCGAGCCCGACGAAGGCGCGCGGTCCGCCCCAGAGCGCCGTTTCGCCCTTCTTCCTCAGCGCCTCGAGGTCCTTTCCGTTCTTGATCGTCATTTCCTGGCCCCCTTCATGAGGAGGTCGACGACCGAGGAGAGCTGGCCCGGCGTCATCCTCGAGTAGATCTTCCCGTCTATGGACATGACCGGCGCCAGGGCGCACTGCCCGAAGCATGCGACGGTCCTGATGGTGAACTTCATGTCGGCGGTGGTGAAGGTCGCGTCCTCCTCCTCGCGGAAGTCGACCGCCCCGAGCTTCGAGGCGGCTTCCATGAGGAGCCCGAGGGAGCCTCTCGTGTGGCAGGCCGTCCCGCGGCACACGACGATCGTGTGCTCGCCCTGGGGTTTCAGGCTGAAATAGGAGTAGAAGGTCGCGACGGAATAGATCGCCGAGAGGGGGAGGCCCGTCTTCTCGGCGATCTCCCTCATCGCGCTCTCGGAGAGGTAGCGGTGCGGATTCACGCGCTGGGTCTCCTCGAGGATCCCGAGCACGGCGCCGGGCTTGTCCCGGTATTTCGCGACGATGGAGTCCGTATCGGACTTCCCGGAGGTCTGGGCCCTGGGCATATTCCCCCCCCTTCTTCGCGGACCCCTGCCCCGAAGGGCGTGAGAGGCCCTTGCGAGGAGCGTAAACCCGAATTCCGGAATCATCAAGCTTTTTTTATCGATAAAAATTGATTCTTCCATTAAAGCGCTAATTCCGACTCGCCGGAAACCATTTGCCGTATGGCGGCATTCACGGTAAACTTGCGGATACGGCGGTAAACGCCGAAAACGACGGCTTTTGACGAAGCCCGCCGCGAGCCGGGAGCAGCATGGAGAGATCCGATCGGGACAAGCAGGCGCTCCTCGCCTCCACCGTCGCCAAGCGCGTGGAAAAGGTCTTCGCCAAGCTCAAGGACTACCCCTACGTTTCAGAGAACGCCCTCAAGGAGTTCCACTACTACCGCGAATTCTTCCTATCCTGCCTCGCGGCGATCGGTTCCCGGGTCAAGTCCGGCGCCTTGAGGCCCATCGACCTCAAGGACTTCCCGCGCTCCTTCAAGCTAGAGGACTACAGGATGCGGGCCGCGCTCTTCATCGGCTCCTTCGACCCCTTCCAGATGACCCACCTCGCCTCGGCCCTCCGCTTCCTCGCGAGCAAGGACGCCCGGGCGGACGTGGTATTCATCGCGCCGGAGGGCGGCGCCTCCTCGCTCAAGCCCGACCGCTCCGAATTCGCGTACCGGATGGATATCCTGAACCGCCAGGTCAAGGGAATCTTCGAGCCCTTCATCGTGCCGCTGGACATGGGCGCCGACGCGGACACCATGGAGATCGTCAATCGGTTCATCGCGCTCTTCCCGGGGGCCAGCGTGGAGGTGACGCACCTCCTCGGGTCGGACGTCCTTCCCTTCGCCGCCCGCCTCATGCGCGACGACCTCAAGTCCTGGAAGGCCGCTGCCAAGCGGCTCGACGTTTCCTTCGACTACCGGATGTACGTGGTGAGGCGGCTCAAGAAGGAAGGGGCGGTCGGCGCGCTCAGGGACCTCCGCTCGCTCGGCATCGACGTGGTCTTCGACAGGCGCATCATCGATTATCCCTCGAGCACGGATTTCCGCGAGTCGGGGGCCTTCACTATCGTCTTTCCCACGGACAACATGCTCTCGCACATGGAGGTGCTCTTCCGCTACGGGCTCAACAAGCCCTGGATGCGCGAGGATTCAGCGACAAACGGCGATTCAGCGATTGGCGGTGATTCCGCGACGCGCGACGACTCCGCGAAACGCGACGATTCCGCCGAGGCCGCCCCCTCAGGCGCCGGAGAATGATACGAGGGCTCCCTTGAACGAGCCCTTCTCCGTGTAGAGCGCCGTCCAGCGCGCTCTCCATGACTTGCCGTCCGCCTCAACGTCGGTCACGGCGTCTTCCCCCTCCATTTTCCCCCCTACGCCCCAGGGGAGCGCGAGGCCGATCTCCTTGGAGAGGAGGAGCCCCTCGCAGGCGTTGCCCGAATCCCGCTTGAGGATTCCGGCCGCCTGGGCGTTGGCGAAGGCGATGCGGCCCATGAGGTCGCAGACGATGACGGGCGAGTGGGTCTTCTCGAGGAGGCTCCCGAAGCGTATGCGCGCCGTGCCGACGAGCTCCTCGCGGTCCTTGGCCGCCCGCGCGAGCGCGAGGTCGATGGTGGTCTTGAGGGTCCGCTCGTCGAAGGGCTTCACGAGGTAGCCGTAGGCCTTGGTGGAGGAGGCCCGCTTGATCATCTCCTCGTCGGAGTAGGCGGAGAGGTAAACGATGGGGATGTCGTACTCGTGGCCCACGAGGTAGGCGGTCTCGATGCCGTCCTGGAAGCCGTGGAGGCGGATGTCCATGAGGAGGAGGTCGGGCTTCGTCGTCCTCACCGCGTCGAGGACATCCTCCCCGCAGGATATGGCCTCCGGAACCGAGTAGCCGAGTCTCCGGAGGGTATCGACGATCTCGAGCCCGATGATGGGCTCGTCTTCAACGACCAGCACGGTCTTGCGCGACATGTATCTCCCCTTCGGTCCCGCCCGGACCGCTCCCGGCTCCGTTTTCCGCCGGCTCGACGCTTATCCGGGCCTCGAGCACGCCCGATCCCGGAGCTCCGAACGCCGCCTTCCCGCCCATCTGCCTCGCCACCGCGTTCACGATCGTGAGCCCCAGTCCGGCTTTCCCGTCCTCCGCGGAGAATCCGGGACCGTCGTCCTCGACCCGGAGGACGAGGCCCCCGCCCCCTCCCCGCTTGAGGGATATGGCCAGGCGCTTCCCCTTCCCGGGGTCGAACACGTGCTTGAAGGCGTTGTTCACCGCCTCGTTCACCATAATGCCGAGATTGACCGCCGCGTCAAGGTCCAGCTCGATCCCGTCCGCGTCCACCGAGACCGCGATCCCGCGCTTCTCCGCCTCGTGGAGCGAGGCGATGCCCTCCGCGATGGCCCTGAGGTAGTCCGATGCCCCCACGGTCCCGAGGGAACCGCCGCGGTAGAGGCGCTCGTGGACGAGCGATATCGACTTGATCCTGCCCTGCGTGGCCTCGAGCGCCTCGCGCACGTCGCCGGCCCGCGCGCGGGACGATTGGAGCCTGAGGAGGCTCGAGATGACCTGGAGGTTGTTCTTGACGCGGTGGTTGAGCTCGCGGAGGAGGAGATCCTTCTCCTCGAGCGACCGCTTGAGGGCCGCTTCCGACCTCCGGGATTTCTCCACCTCGTCCGCGAGGCTCCGGTTCGCCTCCGCGAGCCCTGCCGTCCGCTCGGCCACCATGTCCTCGAGCCGCTGGGCCTCCTCGCGGGCGCTCGTGACGTCCCTGAGGGAGACGATCCTGGCGACGGGCTCGCCCTTCCCGCTCGTGACGGGCTCCGCCGCCACGGCCCATTCGCGCTCCGCGAGGGCGATCTCGTCCCCCGTGGACGCGCTCCTCACGGCGACGCGCACGCTCGCCGCCGCCTCCCCCTCGGGAAGCCCGTCCTTCCCTACCCTCGTTCCTCCTCCGCTCCCCATGAGGGCCCGCGCTCGGGCGTTCGCGTAGAGGATGGGGCCCGAGACGTCGAGGACGATCACGGGGTCCGCGAGCCGCTCCACGAGGTCGGCCTTCGCGAGGGGCACGGGATCGAGGAAGCGGTAGCGCGCGGCACCGAAGAAGAGCACGATGCAGGTCGGGAGCGCGGCGATGGGCGCTATCTCGAAGCTCCCCATCAATTCAGGGAAGAAGGTGTCCGCGAGGCCGGCCAGCACGGGAATGCTGATGGCGACCACGGTGAGCGCCGCCCTCCGCTTCCGCTGGACCTCGCCGCCTATCGCGCCCTTGATGACGGTCGTCGCGCCCACGAAGAGCGAGGTGAAGAGGTAGACGAGGTAGAAGTAGTAGGCGGGCCCGGCGTCCTTCATGATCGTGGTCCCGTCCCCGCTCAGCGACAGGGAACGGAAGGCTATCCCGTGGAGGCCGTTGGTGAGGAATACCGCGAGGAGGGCTATGGCCAAGCCGAAGGTGAGGATCGTGGAGGCGGCCGCCCTCGACTTCCTCATGCCGCTCATGTGCACGGTGGACGCGAGCCAGAGCGGGGGTATGCAGATGAGGAAGGCGTATTGCGCCTGGTACCAGAAGGCCTTCTCCTCGTACCGCGGGAGGACGACCTCCAGGAGGCAGGCGAAAACCCAGGCCGTCGCGTCCACGATCATTGTGATGAGGAAGTAGTTCTTGCGCGATTCCCACTTATAGAGGTAGAGGGTGAGGAATCCGCCGAGGCTCGCGACGGCGAAGCCCGTGAGGATCACGTAGGCCCTGAGCATTCCCGTTCCCATGGGGCTACCGTTTCCCCGCGTCGTAGATCTCGCCCGCGGCCTTCGGGCCGGCGCGGCCCCGCCCGGCGAAGACGACGAGGGCGACGACGGTGAGGAGGTACGGAAGGAGGTTGAAGGCCTCGGCGGGAAGCCGCGAGAGGAGCCTGATGTCCTTCGCGTAGTACGCGAGTACCTGCGAGGAACCGAAGAAGAGGGCCGCTCCGAGCACCCCGTAGGGATTCCAGGAACCGAATATGAGGCAGGCGAGCGCGATGAACCCCGATCCGTGTATGGACGCGACCGTGTACTGGATGTCCGAGGTCAGCACCATGGTTCCGCCCGCGAGCCCCGCGAAGGTTCCCGAGACGAGGACGCCCGCGTATCGCATCCGCGCCACGGATATCCCCAGGGAGGCCGCGGCCTGCGGATGCTCCCCGCAGGCCCGGAGGCGGAGCCCGAAGGGCGTCTTCTGGAGGATGAACCACGAGAGGAAGACGAGCGCGAGCGCGATGTAGAAGGTGGGGTACACGTTCCTGAAGAGCGCCGCTCCCGCGACGGGAATGGAGCTGAGGAGGGGGAAGTCGATCTTCACGAGGCCGCGGGAGAACGAGGCGGTCCGCTGCTGGTGGAAGATGATCTGGCAGAGGAAAACGGTGAGGCCGCTCGCGAGGATGTTGAGCGCCGTGCCGGATATCACCTGGTTCGCGCGGAGATTGACGGAGGCGAAGGCGTGGAGGAGTGAATAGAGCGTCCCCGCCGCGGTGCCCACGAGGAGCCCGAGCCAGGCCGCCGCGTCGCCCATGGAGGGCTCGAGGAGGACGGTCACGGTCGCGGCGGCGAATCCGCCAACCATCATTATGCCCTCCAAGGCGATGTTCACGATGCCGGACCGCTCGGAGAAGAGTCCGCCCAGTCCCGCGAGCACGAGGGGCGTCGAGAAGCCGAGGATGATGGGGATGACCCCGAGGAACTCCTTCATGCCCGTTCCTCCGCGGCCGCGGTTCCGGACGCCCCGCCGCTCCGCGTCCCCGCGTCCTTCCGGGCCTTATCCCGCCCGAGCCCGGGAAGGATCTCCGCGAGGCGTTCTATGCCGAGGCGCATGGCGACGAAGAGCACGATGGAGCTCGATATGATGGAGCCGATCTCCTTGGGTATCTGCGCCGATTGCATGAGCGGGCCGGCCGCCTTGAGCGCGCCGAAGAGGACCGAGGAGAGGAGGATGCCCGGGGCCACGTTGGCGCCCACGAGGGCCACGGCGATCCCGTCCATCCCGTAGCCCTCGAAGCTCGGGAGGAAGCGCCCGAAGCCGAAGACGCCCATGCTGATCGTCGCCCCGGCGAGGCCCGCGAACGCGCCCGATATGGCCAGCGAGAGCACGGTGTCGCGCCGCACGGGCATCCCCGCCGCGCGCGCCGCGTCCTTGTTGAAGCCGGCGGCCCGGAGCCCGTAGCCGAAGCTCGTCTTCTCCATGACGACCCAGTACGCGAGGACCGCTATGGCGGCCGGCACGAAGGCCCAGTTGAGGCGCGATCCGTTCGTGATCGACTCCAGGAAGGGGCTCTTGAGGAGGGCGCTCGGCGGGAAGGGGGCCGTCTTGATGCGGTCGAGGGTGCCGATTGCGTAGAGCGTGAGGAGGTTCCCGAGATAGAGCCCCCCGTAATTGAGCATGATGGTCACGACCACCTCGTGGACGTTGAAGAAGGCCTTGAGGAAGCCGGGGATCGCGCCCCAGATCGCGCCGCCCAGCATCGCGGAGAGGAGGCAGAGCGGGACGTGGAACCATGCGGGGGCGTCGATCCAGAAGGCGGCGAAGGCGGCGAAGACCGCGCCCATCATGAGCTGGCCCTCGGCCCCGATGTTGAAGTGCCCGGATCTGAACGCGAAGCCGACGGAGAGCCCCGTGAGGAGGATGGGGAGCACCTGGATGACGAGCTCGCCGATGTAGCGCGGGTTGAAGGTCCCCGCGCGGAGGTTGATTCCGGTTATTCCCATGAAGAGGGAGGAGAACATGGCGAGTGGATTCCTCCCCGTTGAAAGGAGGATGATGGCCCCGAGGAGGAAGCCTCCCGCCACCGATATGGCGGCGAAGGCGCCCTGGCCCATTTTCCGCTTCACGGCTTTCCCCCCTTCCGGAGCGAACCGGCCATCATGAGCCCGAGCTCGCGCTCGTCCGTCTCGTCGGGCAGCACCGTGCCCACGATCTCCCCCGCGTGCATGACGGCGATGCGGTCGGAGAGCTCGAGGATCTCGTCGAGCTCGAAGGAGACTAAGAGGACGGCCTTGCCCTTGGCGCGCTCGGCGAGGAGCCGCGCGTGGATGTACTCGATCGCGCCCACGTCGAGGCCGCGCGTGGGCTGGCTCGCCACGATGACCGCCGGGGAACGGTCGATCTCCCGCGCGACGATGGCCTTCTGCTGGTTCCCGCCGGACATGGACCGCGCCTCCGTGCCCGCGCCCTTCCCCGCGCGCACGTCGAACTCCTTGATGAGGCGCTCGGCGCGCTCGGCCATGGCCGCCGGGTCAAGAAAGCCCCTCCGGGCGCTGGGCGGCCTGTCGTAGTCGTGGAGGGCGAAATTTTCCGCGAGGCTGAAGTCGAGCACGAGGCCGTAGCGGTGCCGGTCCTCGGGAATGAAGCCGAGCCCCGCGTCGAGCCTCGCCCGCGGCGACGAGGCGGTCACGTCCTTCCCGCCCACGATGATCCTTCCCGAATCGACGCGTGCGAGGCCGGCGAGCGAGGAGACGAGCTCGGCCTGGCCGTTGCCGTCGACCCCGCAGACGCCGAGGATCTCCCCCGAGCGCACCTCGAGGGAGAGCCCGCGGAGCGCCTCGAGGCCCCGGGCGTTCCGCGCGCGGAGATCCTCGATCCTGAGCGCGGCGGCGCCGGAAGCCGCCGCGGCCCTTTCCATGTGGAAGGAGACCTTGCGGCCCACCATGAGCTCGGCGAGCTCGTCGAGGCTCGCGTCCGCCACGGTCCGCTCGCCGACGACCCGCCCGCGCCTGAGCACGGTGCAGACGCCCGCGACTTCCTTGATCTCCTTGAGCTTGTGCGTGATGAGGATGACCGTCTTCCCCTCGCCCGAGAGGCGGCGCATGACCTGCATGAGCTCTTCGATCTCCTGCGGGGTGAGGACCGCGGTGGGCTCGTCGAAGATGAGGATATCCGCGTCGCGGTAGAGCATCTTGAGGATCTCGACGCGCTGCTGCATCCCCACGGAGATCTCGTCTATCCTCGCCCGCGGGTCCACGTCGAGGCCGTAGCGCGCCGAGATCTCCCGCGTCCGCTCCTCGGCCGCGCGCCGGTCCAGCGTCGGTCCGCGGCGCGGCTCCTTCCCCAGGACGATGTTCTCGGCCACCGTGAAATTCCCGACGAGCTTGAAGTGCTGGTGGACCATCCCGATGCCGAGGGCCGTCGCGTGGTTGGGGCTCTCGATCCGCTCCTCGCGCCCTCGGACGCTGATCCTGCCCGAATCCGGGCGGTAGAGGCCGAAGAGGATGGACATGAGGGTGGACTTGCCCGCGCCGTTCTCGCCGAGGAGGGCGTGGATGGATCCCGCGCCTACGCGGAGGTCGACTGAGTCGTTCGCTCTCACTCCGGGGAAGTCCTTGACGATCCCGGTCATCTCGACCGCGTACGGCACGGAGCGAGTATAGCATAGGCGGGTCCGCGGAGCAAACCCGCCCTCGGGCGCCGAGCGCGAAAAAAAGCCGTCCGGTCTCCCGGACGGCCCTCGTTAGTTGCCGAACGGGAAATTACTTCCCGGGCATCTCGGAGACGACGATCTCGCCGGCCACGATCTTCTCGGCGTAGGCGTCCGCCTCGGAGACGATGTCGGCGGAGAGGTTGGGGTTGTCGGCGGGGAGCCCTACGCCCTTGTTGGCGAGGTTGAAGACGATGACCTGGCCGCCGGGGAACTTCCCTTCCTTGGCCATGGCGCTGACGTCGTGCGAGGCCACGTCGACGCGCTTCACCATGGAGGTGAGGACGGCGGACTTCCCGTCGGCGTAGACGCCGTCCGCGTACTGGTCCTTGTCGACGCCCACGGCCCAGACGGCCTCGCCCTTGGCGGCGCGCTCCTTGGCCTCCTTGATCATGCCGTTGCCGGTGGCCCCGGCGGCGTGGAAGATGACGTACGCGCCCGCGTTGAACTGCTTCTGCGCGATGGCCTGCCCGACGTCGGGCTTGTCGAAGGCGCCCGCGTAGTCGATCATGATCTGGCACTCGGGGTAGACGGCCTTCACGCCCTGAACGAAGCCCGCCTCGAACTTCTGTATGAGCGGGAACTGCATGCCGCCCAGGAAGCCGACCTTGTTCTTCCCGTCGGCCTTGGCCTTGAGGCCCACGGCCACGCCGACGAGGTATGAGCCCTCGTGCTCGGCGAAGACCGCGCTCGCGACGTTCGGCTTGCCGGCCACGACGGAGTCGATGATGAGGAAGTTGACCTTGGGGAACTTCGCGGATACGTCCGTGATGGACTTCTCGAAGAGGAAGCCGGGGGCGATGATGAGGCTCATGCCCTCGTCGGCGAAGGTCGAGAGGTTGGGGACGTAGTCCGCCTCGGCCGTCGACTGCAGGAACTTCACCTGCTTCCCGACCTTCATCTTGTTCTCCTCGGCGAATTTCTTGATGCCCTCCCAGGTGCCCTGGTTGAAGGACTTGTCGTCGATGCCGCCGACGTCGGTGACGAGGCCGACCTTGAAGCCGCCCGCTCCGCCCGCCCCGCAGGAGGCGATGAGGGCTAGCGCGAGCGCCGCTGCGACGATCCCGATGATCTTCTTCATGTGGATTCTCCTTTTCCTGGCCCGGAAATTCTTGATACGATTTTATGCCCGACGCCGGGGCGTTGCAAGGGCCCCCTCCCGGCGACGCGCGGTACGGGATCGAGCCAGACGCCGGGCGCCTCCTTGTCACGGACGCGCTTGATGCGCTCCCGGCGCGGAAGTATACTTCCCCGGGATCGACGGGAGGGCACCATGGGCACGATCGACTTCACCATCCGCGACCTCGGCAACCGGCCGTATCCTTCCCCGATCGGCCTCTCGCGCGTCCAGGGCGACCTCATGGCCAACTACGTGACCGACGACGAGTTCGTCTCGCCCACGGCTGAGGCCCGGCCCGGCCCCTCAGAGCCGCGGGACCGCTCCGAGCTCCTGGAGAAGGCGGGCCCGCGGGAGAAGCTGCGCTTCCGCGGCGAGAACGCCAGCGCGGGCATCGTGAGCTGCGGAGGGCTCTGCCCGGGAATCAACGACGTCATCCGCTCCCTCGTCCGCTGCCTCTGGTACCGCTACGGCGTGCGGAGGATCTCGGGGATACGCTTCGGCTACCGCGGCTTCCTCCCCGATGCCCCGGCAGCCCCCATCC
>CAYNQK010000069.1:0-15737 GCA_964399285.1 uncultured Spirochaetales bacterium
CCCGATATTCCAATAAAAATCTCCTCTCCCAGCCTGAACCAGGAGAGGAGAATATTACATGATGCAAACAATTACATCATTACGATGCGGAAACCCGCCATAGGACTACAATTCTCTGGATCTGGATACACCTGGCGGTCAATTTCACAATAAGCCGCGCCGATAAAAAAATTGCCACCGTGAGCCACGCGGACGTCCCCGTTATTCTGGCCCCGATAATCAACTAGTAAGCCATTAGGAAATACACTATAATACCAATCCCAGCACCACTCGCCGACATTCCCGGACATATCATATAGCCCAATTTCGTTCGGAAGCTTCGTCCCGACCGCATGGGTCTTCGAGTCTGAATTGAGGCTGTACCAGGCGTAATCGCCGAGGCTGTTGCTCCCTGTGCTCCCCGCGAAAACCTTCTCGTATCCGGTGGTATTCACGCCGCCGCCCTGGCCATCGGCCGGGGCGCCTATGGCGGCCCACATCCATTCCATCTCCGTGGGGAGCCGGTATCCCGTGGCGTACCAGTCCGCGACGACGGCGTTCCAGTCGTCATCGTTCACCGTGGGGATGCTCGCGAAGGCGAGGGCTTCCCAGTCCGTCACGCCCGTCACGCTGTACACCGGCTCGAGGCCGGCGGACAGGCTCAGCTTATTGCAGTAGGCGATGGCATGGTACCAATTCACGTTCTGTACGGGATTATCCGTCCCGTTGGAGTACGCCTCGTCGCTGGGATCGGTCCCCATGACGGCGCTGAACTGCGCCCGAGTGATCTCCCGGGAGCTGATCCGGAACGTACTCACTGCGCTGATATTAGCTGAACCGGATTCCCGCTGGAACTGTCCGGCGGGCACCGTCACCATGGTCGGGTAGATGGAACCGCCGCCTCCGGGCGATCCGCCCCCGGACGGGGCGCAGGCCGCCAGGACGAGCGCGGAAAGGATGACTACCGCGCATGCCGCGGGGAAAGAACCTAATACTCTGTTTTTCATGCCTACCTCCTCACTGGATTTTATCAGAATCATACCTTATCCCGCGGTTTTCCGAAAGCGCTCAATACACCACGAGCCGCCAAGCAGCGGGATCGCTCGCGGATTGGATGAGAACGTATAATTCGGTACCCGAGCTATTCCAGAAACAGTAGCGCCCGTAGGCTAAGTCGGACGCTCCGCCGTTCGGGATCTTCGGCAAATAATACCTGTTTTTCAGCTCGAACGTGGAATGATCCGCCAAACACACCGTCATGTTCAAAGGGCTGGGGTTCGTGGACGCGGAGACCGCCGCGATCAAGCCCGTCGAGCCCCCGTATAGCGCGAGACTGTGATGATCGGCCCATGCGATCGAGTTTCCGCCGACCGCGGTCCGGATGTTCCCGACAAGCGCCAGGTCCGTGGAAGAGACGTGCGTGATCGAACGCACGTACGCGGTCGAGGTGATGAGCGCGTTCCCGTCATCGTAATACCAGAACTGATAAGAACTGGAAGAAGATTTATTATAATAAGGCAGGCTCGAAGCGCCGGGAATGGAGATATCCACGTGCTTCATAGTGGTCGAGTCCCGCTCGGAAATATACATCGAAGTCCCGCTCTCATGGATCCTGCAGACAGAATACGCCCTTACCGAGTTGCTCTTCAGGACTTCGGCGCCGGAACTCGTATCAATCTGGCGAAGGCTGATCCATTGGTCGGTATCGTCGACGCCGTAAATATACCCGAGCGGATCGAGGGCGACGCTCGTCATCCTTCCGTTGTTTTTCCCGATCCCGGGGTAAGCGGTGATGGGCCACGTGCTCTCGACGAAGGGGGCGCCGCCGTTCAAATCGACGACGCCGACGTAGCAATCGTAGCCGATGGCGGCCTTTAATCCATCAAGCGAAAGGCCGATGCTCAGGGGGGGATGCGGCAGCGCCGCGACGGATACGCTCCCGTTCGCGGGATCGATCAAGCTGAGCCGATCGCTCGTGTCGCTGATGACGACGATCCTATCCAAGGCGCGGCTGTATTCCGCGAACACCACGCGGTTAATCGCTACATCGTTCAGCCGTTTATATGAAGACGGCGTACAGGATACCGACACCTCGCAATACGCCGTACATTGGCTATTCGAGACCGAGGTAGCCCGTATGGTCGCCGTTCCTACGGCCTTCGCCGTGACCACCCCCGCGGAGGAAACCGTCGCGACGGAGGTATTGCCCGAATACCAGGATACGGCCTTATTCGCGGCGTTCTCGGGCGCGATGACGGCCGTCAGCGTCCCCGTGAGCGGGCCGAATTCGGAATTCAAGTCCAAAGAGAGGGTCGGATCGATCGAGATCGAGGTGACCGTGCCGATCGGGTCGACGGTCACGGAACAGGCGGCCGTTCTCCGCCCGTACACGGTCCTGGCGGTGATCACCGTGGATCCCGCATGCGAAGGCGTCACGAGGCCGCTTTGATCGACCGCGGCGACGTACGGCGTCGCCGAAACCCACTCGACGTCATCGTATTCCCCTGACCCGCCGATGACCGTCGCCGTCAATTGAGCCGTGGCATCCGCGTTGAGCCTGAGCGTCGACCGGGATACGGTGATGGAGTCCGGATATCCCTTCGCGGTCTCGAAAGCGCTTTCATCCATTGTTGGCGCGCAAGCGTGGAAAATCCAAGCGACTATCCAAATGAAAGCCGAAGACCGCGGGCGAATTCCGGAAAAACTCGTTTTCATGACTATTCCTCATTCCGAGCCGGGCATTACCCGAAAAGGGGTAGCGACCTCACGCATTATTTGAGGTATTTTAAGCGATTTTCCCATTATTGAGAAGAGTTGGATGCCCCTAACGTATGAGCCGCCCTATTGGCGAGACCAATCGATTCGCCTCGCGGCGAAGGTACGAGGAGCGTTCCGCTCCTTCCCTCGACCTCGTCATCAATCCACCGTCACGGTCCAGCCCCTTCCCCGAAGGCTTACCGCGTGCGCCTCGCCCGCAGCGGAGGGCGCCGCGTTGCCCTCGAGATTGAGTTCGCCCCCGCTCGTTCCCAGGGCGTCCACCGCGGCGAGCACGGCGTCCACGGCCGCTTCGTCGAGCCGGTTGTCCTGCGCGAGAAGCCTGGCGAGCCCGTAATTGCCCGACACGTCCAGGCTCATGAGACGGTTATTGTAGATATCGATGACTCCGTTCCTGCCGGCGGGGAATAATCCTGCGAGGTTCGCGGACGTATAGCCGTTCTGATAGGCGAGGACGTACCTGAGGTTCGGATTGGCGGTCGGCGAGATGGAGAGCTCGCCCCTCTGGCTCGTATTCCAGATGAACAGGTCGACGAGCAGGGGGAACCGGGAGAAGTCCGGATGCTGAACGGCGATCTGCGGGTTGTCCCTGATGCAGATGTGCCAGACATGGGCGCCGGTGGCCCCCCAGGTGATCGACGTGTAATTGTTCACCGCTCCGCGGAGATCCTCCAGATTAGGGCATCCCGAGAGATCGAGCGCCTCGACGGCGTTATCTTCCAGGCAGAGCCTGCGGAGGGAGGGCGTGTTAGCGAGCCCGACGCTCCTCATGCTCTGGCAGAGGTAGGCCTCCATGGTGTGGAGTTCGATGAAGTCCGAGAAATCGAGCGAGAGAACAGGCTGCCAGGACGAGGTCCATATCCGGAGCGAGGGCGCGGCGTTCCTGAGTCCGTAGACGGCGGTGACGGCCATGGCTTCCGCGGTCTCCCTGTCGATCCCGTAGGTCCCGACATCCAGCTGGCCTCCGTCTCCCCCGTCGTAGCCGATGTCTATCGTCCGGATCGCGCTCCAGGGCGTCACCCTGAGGCGGTTGAAGCGCGTGGCGGAGGTGCCGTAGTCCATGACCGGATGGAGGGAGAAGGAGGTCGATCCGTCGGCGAAGATCCACTCGACGGTCGCGCCCGCGTCCGCCTCGATGATGGCCTCGAAGGCCGATCCCGTCGACTTGAAGACGATCTCGTCCGCGCGGATATCTCCGCCGGGCACGAGGCGGTAGGCCCGCGTGGTCGTGACGCCCGAGGCCGCGCGCGAGCTGATGCGGTACCAGTACTCGGCGCCGGGCTGGAGATCGTCCAGGACGATGCTGTGGCCGAGCGTGAGGTCGCTCGATGAGACGCGCGCGCCGAAGGTCCTGCCGTCGCTCCCGTATTCGACGAGGGAGTCCGCGGGGATGTCCGTGGACCAGGAAACGGTCGTCGCGTCGTCGGTCACGGCGCTGATGCCCGTGATGGCGGGAGCGGCGGGCGGGCTCGCCGGGCTCGGTACCCCTTCGATGACGACCGTCCCCCAGGACGTGGTCCCGTTGTACGCGCCGAGCGCGACCCGTCCGTCCGCCGCGCGGGCGTAGGTTCCCGTCCGCGCGTAACGAACCCCGTCGACCGAGCAGGTCCTCGCGATCTCCGCGGGCGAGACGGTGAATTCGAAATCGTAGAAAACGTCGGCGGCGAGGGTCGGGCAAGCGAAGGTCTCGCCGGTTCCGTTCAACATCCAGAAGGTCGAGCTCCCCGCGCTGATGGCGCCGATGGCGGGGTTCGCGTTCCAGGGACTTCCGTTCCACTCGTCGCCGAGGTCGGTGTAGATGTTGACGTGCCGCTGGGCCGCGTCCGAGGTGCTCGCGCGGGCGGCGATCCTGGACGCGGCGATGGGCTGGTTCCAGCGCATCCCCCGGACATCCGTGGTGCCGCCCGAGATGACCGCGAGGGGCGGAGTCCCCGACGATCGGGCGATGGTCGCGCCCGAGGTGGGGAGCCAATCGAGGAGCTGGTCCTGAGTCGTCCAGTCGTAGGTGTAGCGCACGACGCCGTCACCGAGGTCCTCCACCGCGGCCGCGTGCGACCCCGGAGCGGTCGAGGCCGTGCGGAGGACGTCGCTCCAGGAGTCCGCGACTCCTCCCGCGCCGTTAAGGGCGGAGACGCGGAAGCGGTACTCCGTATCCGGCGCGAGGGACGGAAGAACGGCGGTGAGCGCGGTCCCGCCGCCGTCGACCGCGGCGACGAGTCCGTACGCGGCGGACTCCCCGTATTCGACGCGGCAGGTCGCCGCGACGTCGGTTTCCCAGGAGATGACGGCACGGTCGGAGAAGGCCTGGAAGGAAAGGGAAGCGATCCGGGCTCCTTCCGCCTCCGAAGCGGCGGCGCCGAAGCCGCATCCCGCCGCCAACGCGGCGAACGCCATGAGAGCGGCTATAGAGAGAAGGCTTTTTTTCGCCATCGGGCGATTTCCCACCATGCGGAATATTTCGCGGCTCATGCGGGTCTCCTCGGGATTACGTTTGCGCTAGATCATATCTCGTAGCGGAGGCGAACCCAAGATGCGCGGGAAAAACCGCGGCGTTTTTCCGTTACGCGGCCTCGGCGGGCGCGGGGCGGCTTGCGCCCTCCCGCCCGGGCTTGGTATACACTCGATGAACGGAGCAGCCATGGCCATCCACGACGAGCGGATCGATCGAGTCATCGCCTTCATCGAATCGCATTACGGGGAGCGGATCACGCTCGGCAGGCTCGCCGAGGTCGCGAATTTCTCACCCTTCCATTTCTCGCGGGTATTCCAGGCCGCGACGGGTCTCTCCGCGATCAGGTTCCTGAAGGAACGGCGGCTGGAGAAGGCGGCGGCCCTCCTCGTCGGCGGGAAGGATACGATAACCGGGATAGCGCTGAGCTGCGGCTTCGAATCGCTCTCCTCGTTCAACGCGCTTTTCAAGGAACGCTACGCGCTCACGCCCACCGAGCTCCGGGAGAAGAAACTCCGCAAGATTCCGGGCGAGGACGGCAATAACCCGCGAGCGGAAGCGGGAGACGGCGGATATCCTCGGGGCAATTCATTGCTGAGGAGGATATGGGACATGAACGTCGCGATCAACGAAAGGCCGTCGTACCGCATCGCGTACTTCCGCCACACGGGGAGCTACCTGGAAACCGCGGACAACTGGAACAGGCTGCTCGCGTGGACGGGGGCGAAGGATCTTTTCAAGCGGAACCCGCTCTTCATCGGGATCTCCTGGGACGATCCCGAGTCGACGGACGAGGACGCGTGCAGGCATGACGCCTGCGTCACCCTGCCCGAGGGTTTTGCCGAGGACGCGGAAGGCGAAGTCAGGTTCGATACGATCCCGGCCGGCACCTACGCCGAATATCTCTTCTTCGACACGATCGACAAATTGCCGATGGCGTACCGGGCCCTGTATTTCGAATGGCTCCCGCAGAGCGGACGCGCACTCGAACCCCGCCCCGCGCTCGAGATCAACCTGAACAACCCCGCGGACGACCCCGAGCATCGGAGCAAATGCCTGATCTGCCTGC
The DNA here is from genome assembly GCA_964399285.1 of uncultured Spirochaetales bacterium. Lineage (GTDB taxonomy): Bacteria > Spirochaetota > Spirochaetia > Treponematales > JBGSOB01 > CAYNQK01. The sequence goes on from CAYNQK010000069.1 coordinate 6,273, forward strand.
CGCTCGCGCGGTAGGCCTGAACCGGATCGCGCCTTTTTTCCCGCGACGCCCCTGAACGCTCGATCGCCGCGATATCATTCAGGGGCCGCGGGGCTCCATCCCGCGCGGACGCCGCCGGCGACGCCCCGGGATCCGGCCTGCGCCAGGCGCAAGCTGAGCGCCCGTCAGGCGCGTGCCAGGCGCTGGCCTGACGCGTCCCGGCGAATTCCTTGATATTTCCGGGGAAAAAATAGAATTCCAAGATCACTGGTGATAGCATGGAGACGGTCGAAGACCCGCTCGCCTGCCGGCGGACGGGGCGCCTCCTCCCTTCCGCCGGCGCGCCGAGCTTGAAGATTCAAGGTAATCCGGATTACGGGGGCCCGATGAAGCCGCATTCCCATACAGCATCGCTCCGCGCCCTCACCCTCACGACGCCCTGCTTATGCATCCCGTCGTCCCTCGGGCTTCCGGGATGATGGGTCCGGGAAGAAGGGCGGGAGCTCTTCTTCCCGGTTTCTTCCTGATCAGATTCCGGGCAGTTTCAGCCCCTTGAGGGCCCCGGCGCCGAGCTCTTTAATACGCGCCTCGAGCTGCTTGGTCTTCTCGTCGAGCGTCTTCTGGATATCGTTCGCGCCCTTCTCGCCCGAGAGCGCGCTTTTGAGGAGGCCCTCCGCGCCGCCCTTGGCGCCCAGCGTCTCCGCGATCGCTCCTCCGCCGTAATCCTTGAACGCCGCGTCGAGGTCCGCGAGGGCCTTCTTGGCGTACGTGCCAGCGGCGGCGGCCGCGGCCTCCGCCGCAATCTTGTCCAGATTGGTCCTCAGCTTGAACGCGTCATCGCCGCCAGCGGCCTTCCGGTACTCGATGCCGGCTTCCACGACTCCGAGCTTCCGCACGCCCTCGGCCACGGCGGACCCGATGGCGCCGCGCGCCCCGCTCACGCTCGCCTTGGTCACGGAGAGGTCGGCGCGGAGATCGATGCCTCCCGCCGCGCGGCCCTCCGCCCTGAGCGTTCCCCCGCCCGAACCGGAGAAGCCGTCGAGTCCGATCGACGAGAGCCCTTCCTTGAGGTCGACGGGGAGGCCGTTCCCCGCGGCCTCGACGAGATAGGCCCCGCCCGAAGCGGAGCGGAAGTCGGCGCTCGCCTTGGCCTCGGCGCCGAAGCCCGAGCCCTTCACGTTCAGGAGAAGCCTCGACGGCGCGTTCACGAGGTCGGGCTCGGTGGAGACGTCCGCGAGGGACAGGACCCAGTCGCGCGAGCCGTCGTTGAACGAGGAGTCGAGCTTCACGAGCCAGAAGGCGGGGTAGCCCCCGACGGGGAAGGGATAGTCCCTTCCCTTCGGCCCGCCGGCCTTCTTCCGTTTCTCGGTCGCCGCCTTCTTGCCTCCGGCTTTGCCGCCACCGGCTTTCGCCGCGGCTCCCTTGGCCTTGAGCCCGTCGAGGACTTCGAGGGCCCGGAGGCCGTAGTTCAGGTATTTCTCGGAGGAGTCGGAGAGCATGGCGCGGAGGGTGGGCTCGAGCGCGCCGAAGGCGGCGCCGCTCCGGGGATCCACGAGGCTCCTGAGGTAGGCGCGGTCCTTGTCCATCGCGGCGACGGCCGCCTTCTCGAGCGCGAGGGCGGCGTCCATGTCCTTCTTGAGCCCGCCGGCCGCGCCCTTCGCGGCGTCGGTTACGCCGGACGCCGAGGCCTTCAGGGCCTGGATGTCCGCGATGGCCTTGCGAGCCTCGTCGATGGTCTTCACCTTCTTAGGATCGAGGTTCCTGAGCCGCTCGCTCGAGGCCTTGAGGTCGTCCACGCCCTTCTTGGAGGATTCCACGCGGTCTTTCCACTCGGTCTCGATGCGGGCGTAGGCGTCCTTGGCTTCCGCGTAGGCTTTCATGGAAGCGAGCTTATCCTTCTCGCGCTCGAGCAGGGCCTTCGCGTCGAAGGCGGAGAGGTCCACCATGGGCGGCGTTTCCGCCGCGGCGTCCTTCGCCTTCTCGCGGGGCGGGTACTCGGGGAGCGCGCCCGACTCCTTCCGCGGCGTCCCGAAGGCGAGGCGGTCAGCGCGGGCCTCCTCGATGCGGACCCTGAGCCTGAACGCGGCGGCGGGATCGAGCTTGAGGCGGATGGGGCCGCTCTCGACGAGGTTGGTCATGGGCGCGTCCCGGTCCGCGATCGCGAGCGAACGCATCGAGACTCCCATGCCGAAGATATTGAGCCTGAATCCCGCGATCTCCGCCTTGGCCTGGAAAGCGGAGCTCAGTCCCGCCTCGGCGGCGCGCTCGAGGAGGGGATTCATGAAGAAGGCGATGAAAACCGCGAAGGCGCCCGCGAGGATGCCGAGCATGACGACGGGCGCGGGATTGAGGAAGCCCACGTCCGCCTTGATGGCCTTGGCGAGCCCCTTGAGGCGCTTGGCCCCCGCCTTGTCGAGCGTTCCCGTGAAGCGGTACGCGCCGTCCTGGAGGCTGAAGAGCGACGAGAGGAAGGCGCGGTCGTCCGCGTGCGCCATCCTGCCGAGACAGCGCTTCTCGAATTTTTTCCGGGGAATGGGCTTCCTGAAGAACTTGTCCGGCCGGTAGGTTTTTTTTGCGCGCGCCATCTCAGAGCCCTCCCCCCGCGGCGGACGCGGCTTTCCCCGCGAGCGACGCGAGCCCCTGGAAGAGGGGCAGTTTCCGCAGGGCCTTGTACCACTTGCTGTTCCGGATCACCGGCGCGAGCTTGGTCCGGTAGATTTTCACGAGGAGGAGGAAGGCGACGAAGAGGGGGATCCAGGCGATGAGCCCCAGGGCGAGGCCGCCCATCACGAGGCTGTTGTTGAAGCGCGTGAGGGGAGCGATGGGCGCGGCCGCGAGGCGGATGAAGGTCTCGCGGAGCGCCGCGGAGTCCAGGATGGACCAGCCGAGGGCGTCGGCGAGGGGGGCGATGGGCGCGTAGGCGAGCTTGAAGGCGGCGAGCGAGATGACGAAGGCGACGCGCTGCATCTTCACGAACGAGCAGAGGATGAAGAGCGCGAGCCAGAGGAGGTTCCCGACCGGCAGGACTGCCATGAGGAATCCGCAGGCGAATCCCGCCGCTATCCGCCACGCGCCCACGTTCGCGTTGAACGCCGCGAGGAGCTTCAGCAACTTTTTGATGAATCCCATGGACAGACCTCCAGGCCCGGCGCCGCGCGCCGGAATTCCCATTATCGAATCGTGGCGCGGGGGTGTCAAGCGAACGGAGGATTCAGAACTGCGGAGGGTAGAATTCCCCGACGTTCTCGCGGGTTATGAGCCTGATTGGGAGGCTCTTCACGGGCGGCAGCGCGACCCCGTCGAAATAATCGGCCGCGGCGACGACGGGAAGGGCGCCCGTGGATTCTGCGGATTGATACGTGATGGCGAGGACCTTCCCCGCCCTCACGAGGTCCATGCCCGTCTTGCTGTTGCCCGCGCTGCACAGCACGATGTCGTTCCTTCCCGCGGCCTCGACCGCCTCGACCGCGCCCTGGAGCATGGAGGCGTCGTCGGCGACCATGATGCCCGCGAGGTCCTTCCCGTGCTTCCTGATCCAGCCGGCCACCATCTCCCGCACGGGGTCCTTCTCGAATCCCGCGTAGCCCTTCTCGAGGAGGCGCATCCCGGGCGCGGCCTCCGCGAGCTCGGTGACGGCGCCCCAGCTCCTGCCAGCATCCGTGCCGGAGCCGGGGACGTGCTGGATCACGCAGTAACCGCCTTTCCCGCCGGTTCCCTCCGCGAAGCGGCGGGCGAGCGCTCTCGTCTGCCCCCAGTCGTCGGGGCCGGTGTAGCAGAGAATGTAGGGATAGGCCTCCGCCTCGATCCCCATGAGCGATACGATCACGGGAACGCCCGCTCGGTGGAAGCGCTTGATGTGGTCAGTGGCCTGACGCGCGTCGGTCGGCTCGATGATGACGAGGTCGGGCCGCGCGGAGAGGGCTTCCTTGACGTGCAGGGCCTGGGTCTCCGCGGAGATGTTCGCGAAGCGCATCTCGAGGTCGATGCCGAGGAGATCGGCGATCTTGGCCGCCCCCCTGCGGATGGCGCCGCCGTAACCCGAGTCCCCTGAGTCGTACGTGTTGAGGAGATAGAAAACGCGCTTGCCGCGCGGACCGTCCATGGGCGAGGGCGGGAGATCCGCCTTCTCCACTCCCCAGCCCGCGTACTCGGAGTCGTGCCAATGGCGCTTGTCCGCCTCCGGGAAGTCCTCCGGCCGCGCCGGCCGCGGCGGCGGCGTCCGGTGCTCCAGGCTCCAGAAGACGAGGGGCTGTCCGTCGTTCGCCTTGGCAAGGGAGAAGTCCAGGAGGCCGATGCCGTCGAGCTTCTCCAGGATCGATCCGAACATCGCGCCGTTGTCCTCGCCCAGGGCGCGGAGCTCGCGGCCGACGCCCGATATCCCGGCGCTCTCCTCCTTGCTCCTCATGGCGATGTCCGAATTGCGCTTCCCGAGGTCCTCGAGCCCGGAGTAGGCTGAGCCGAGCCCGTCGACCGCGGCGGTTATCCGCCCCGACGCGTCGCGCACCGCGCTCGTGACGCTCCTCAGCGTCGATACCGAGGCGAGCACCTCGGCGGCGCCCGCCTCCATCTCCCCGAGGCCGCTCGCCGTCTCCGACATCCCTCCGACGAAGGACTTCACGGCGGCGGCGAACTCGGCGAGGAGCGACGTCATCTCTCCGGTCAGCCCGGCGGCGCGGTCGAACAGGGCGACGATGGACTGGAGATCCGCTGATATGGCCTTGGAATTCTCCCTCGTGCCCTCGGAGAGCGAGCGGAGCTCCTCGGCGACCACGCCGAATCCGCGACCGGCGTCCCCCGCGTGCGCGGCCTCGATGGCGGCGTTCATGGCGAGGATGTTGCTCCTGTCGGATATCTCCTTGATGACGTCGATGCTGTCCGCGATCGAGCCCACCGATCCCGTGACCGCGCGCATCGCCTCGGCGAATTCCTCGAACCTGCGCTCAGTGCTCGTCCGCATGGATTCGATGCCGTCGGCGAGGCCGGAGCGCTCCGAGATCACGCGCGAAATGGCTTTTATGTTCGCGGCCATCTCCTCTATGGCGGCCGTCGTACGCTCCACGGCCGCCGACTGCTCCTCGATCCGCTCACCGATGGAGGCCGCGTCGCCGCGGACCTCGGCCACGCTCCCGTCGGTCGCCACGAGGGCCGCGGCCAGCGAGGAACCCGATTCGGAAATCTCCTCCATCCGCCCGCCGATCGCCTCCGACGAACCGGCCATCCCGTCCGCGACCGATCCCAGGCGCTCCGCGACCTTGACGCTCCGGCGCGCAGCCGCGAGGAGGTCATAGACGGTGCCCTCGACGCGGGCGGCGAAGCCGTTGACCGCCCGGGCCAGGTCGCGGCATTCCCGGGCGCCCTCGATCCGCACGCGGTGGCGGAGGTCGTACTCCGTCCTGAGAGTCTCGGCGCCCTTGGTTACGGCGGCGAGGGGCCTGAGGATGAGGAGCTCCACGCCGATAGCCGCCGCCAGGGCCGGCACGAGGGAGAAGGCCGCCCCGAGGAAGACGTCGGCGAGCCCCCGGCCGAACACGAGGAGAGGGAATACGGCGCCCGCGGCGGACACGGCGACGAGGCCGCCCCAGGTGACCGCCCGCATCGAGTATCCGTGCGTCTTCGACCTATTGCGCGTTCTCGGCATGGGAACGAGTATAGGGCAGGTAATCCGCGCCGTGAAGGCTGATTGACAGCTTTACCTGAACCGAGAATCTGCGCCGCGCCTCCTCCCGCGCTCCCCCGCGCCCCTCAATGCCCGCCCGTTCCGCTCCGGATCGTTTCCGCGATCCTGAGGAATTCCCCGCCGAGGGCTTCCTCCGCATCGGCGATCCTCCTCATGAGGGGCGGGACCGTCGCCGCCGCGTCGGATCCTTCCTTGAGCGACCGCGATATCTCCGCGTACGCCTCCGAGGAGAGTCCGAGGAGCCGGGCCGATTCGGCGCCCGCCGCGCTCCCCAGCAGCCCGACCACGAAGCGGGCGTCGTCCGCGCGCGAATACCGCCCGAACTCGAACCATACGGGAAGAAGCCGCTCCCAAGCCCAAGCCGGTATCTTGCCGGCTTCCGCCTCGTCAGCGAGCGCATGACAGGCCTTGGCGCCCATGGAAAGATCGATGAAGGGGATGGCCATCCCGCGGAGTTCCTTGCCGTCGCGTTCCCAGACCGCCGCGTAGTCGGTCGCGCGGTCGCGCTTACGGTAGACCATGAAGAAATACCCCGGGGTCCCCGTGAATTTCCGTTTCAGGGTCTCCGCGCCCGCCATGAAGCGCTCGACGGGGGCCCTGGACCGCGCGGACGATCGCGGCTCGCGGACGTCTGCGAATCCCGGCTCGAAGTAGAGGAAATCCTCGCCCTCGTACCCGACGAGGACCGCCGCGTGGGGAAAGAAAAAATCCCCGCCCGCGATCGCGTTGTAGTCGTACATCAGCATGACGGGATTTCCGTACGACAATTCGCGCTTGATACCGCGAACGGCGAGCGCGGCGTCCTCCGCCCCGTAAAGGTCCTGCTCGAGACCCAGGTAGGGCGCGCCGAACTTCAATCCCGCCATCGCGTCCGAGATCGGCATGAAGGAGGCGAAGCTCCCTTTCCTCAAGCCTCCGTACGTGAAGCCCGTGACCCAATTCACGTATTCGATCGGTTCCTCGACGCCCGCCGATTCGGCGATCATCCTGAGGCAGGTAGGAATGCAGTAGGCCCGCGAATCGGAGATCCGGGCGACTCCCTCCACGATCGCGGACGGGGGGAGGCCGTCGAGCCCTTCCGCCAGCACCGGCCGCGAACGGTACCGGTCCCCGCCGCATCCCGAGAGGACCATCGCGACGGCCGTCGCCAGGAGCGCGGCCGCGAAGGCCCCGCCCGGAGAAGTCCATGCCCGCCATCCATCCGCCTTCAATGCGCCCGACGCTCCGCCCATGCCGTCCCCCTTATCTATTTTCCTTGAGCAACGATCTCAGGAAGTCGAGGTAATCATCCCAGGCTTCCTCCCCCGCCCTCGTGATCCGGTATGTCGTCCGCGACGCCTTTCCCGCCCCGGTCTTCCTCACCCTCACGAGCCCGGCCTCCGAGAGCTTGGCCATGTGCGACGAGAGGTTCCCGTCGGTCATGCCCAGCCCGGCCCTGAGCGCGGGAAAGTCGTACTCGTCCCCGGGCGCGAGCGAGGCCATGATCGCGATCCTGTTCTTGGACTCGAGGAGCTCGTGCACCAGGCCGAAGTCGATCTCAGCCACGTCGCCTCGCTCCGATCGCGATCGATACCGCGCCGATCAGGCCGCCCTGGATCAGGCTTCCCGCGGCCGGGAAGGCGGCCGCCGGGACCGCCCCCAGGAGGAGGCAGGCCGACGCGGCGTAGAGCCAGCGCGACCTGAACAGGCTTCCCGACACCAGGGCGCAGAGCGCGATGACCGGAAGGCTCAGCGCCGGGAGATACTCGAGCCCGAAGACCTTCCCGAGCGCCCCTATCAGGGCGAGCGCGACGATGCACGCAGTCCCGCCGACCCACAGCGCCGCGAGGTATCCGAGGAGCGCGGGCCTCACGCCTGTACGGCGCTCGATGCGCCGCGATGCCGTCATGGAGATCGCGACCCCGACCGCGGCGAGCGCGATCCAGACGGCAGGTATCCATCGCTCCGCCCCGAATAGCGCCATCAACGTCGCCCCGAACCCCGCCGCCGGCGCGACGACTCCCCAGACCAGGAATACGCGCCTATACGGTTCGAAATGCCTCCTCGATCCCGAGGCCAAAAGCCTCCCGAGCTCCTCAGGTTCCATACTTCGCCCTTCCATCGCCGCCTCCATCCGTTTTACTCTGCACAGCAAAGCTAAAGCGGAACGCCCGTCCTGTCAAGCGGGCCGGTCAGGGCCCGCATCGGCCATCCGAGCAGTCACCCAGTTGCGTCGATCGATGCCCGGCACTATCCTTATCCCGCCGAGGATCCGCGGGATCAATCCGCGCCGCGCGCATGTCCGCATTCCAGGTTAGGTCCCGATGTTACGAGTTTCGTTTTCAAGGAGAAAACTATGAGAAAAAGCCATTGCGTATTTATTATCCTTTCGTGCTTCGCCGTATTCGGCTGCCAGAACGCCGCATTGACGGTCGATGAAGCGAGCCTCCTGGATTCCATCGGCTTCGACAAGCAGCTCCTGGCCGAAGTGAAGTCCATCGTCAGAACGACCTTCGTCCGATACCAGACATCCGATCCGGGGTTCTCCGTAGAGGACGGTGTAATGGAAAAAACAGGCCTCGTGGCCCAGAAAGGCGCGCTTTTCAGGGTTCCCAGCCGCGATCAATACCTCATTTTGCCGAAAGTGAGGAAGTCCCTTCAAAAAACCGGCTACCTCGCCTTCCTCACCGATCTCGGATGGGGCGAGGACGAGAGCGAGAGCTCCCTAGTCGTGATCAAGTCCGATGATCAATTCGACATCCTGAGATATGAAAAGCCCGACGGAATCAATTACGGCATCACCGATGCCGACTTGCTGAACCAATTGAAAGAATGGGATTCCAAATACGGAATCGACATCATCGGCGCGGATTATGATTACGTGGATTTCGCTTTGCGGAGCCTGCCCCCCGACCTCAGGGCCTTCGCCGAGGAGATATACGAGTTCTGCCCCGACAGCGTCGATCAAGGCGTGGGCGACATCGAATCGCTCGAAAAAGAACTCCAGAAAAAGCGCCTGTTCCTCTGGTGGGATTAGGATATCTTTTAAACCGCTCGACGGCTGTCTGGACAGTCGATCACCGAACGGAACAAGCTTCGTCGCGGAGTTCATGTGGCCTCGATAGTCATTTGGGATTGGAATGGCACTCTTCTCAACGATGTTCAGGTGAACTTCGAAATAGTGAACACCCTACTCGCCCATAGAAATATTCCATTGATCACTTTCGGCGACTATCGTCGTTTTTTCAGGATGCCCATAAAGGACTTCTACGCGGATATCGGCTTCTCTTTTGAACAAGAATCGTTTCAGAGCATTGCCGCCGAGTATGTCCGACTCTACGACCAAAGGTTCGATACTACCGCGTTGACGAGCGGCATCGAACGCGTATTGGAAAGAATCCGCGAAAAAAGAATCAAGCAATACATCGTCTCGGCGACGAACCAAACCGATCTGGATTTTCAAGTATCAGATAAAGGAATCGCCCATTATTTCGCACAAATCATCGGCAATGACGACTACTCCGTCATCAGCAAAAAGGAAAAGGCCATTCAACTGGCGAGCGCTTTTCATTCAAATGATGAAATCGTCTTCATCGGCGACATGTATCATGACTATGAAGTCGCAAAATCCATTGGCGCGACATGCTTCCTCTATAGCAACGGGCATCAAAGCGTAAAAGACTCAGAAGACTATCGAATAATCGAGAACATGGAAGAAATACTGAAATACCTTTAGCATTCTGCGCCGATCCCCCGCGCCCCGGGCCCCCCCCCCTCTACGCCCTAGCCGCACCACCGAACCGCCGCGGAACCCAAACCCCCACCCAAAC